>NZ_NOZG01000014.1:0-165890 GCF_002258575.1 Rhodococcus sp. 05-2254-5
GATCGATACTCCTCAAAGGGGTTGTCGTCCCGATATTTGACTAGACGTACACCGGAGCCGGCGCGTCGTCCACGGAGACACCGTGATCGGTCACCAACGCAGCGAAACCACCCGCGTATCCCTGCCCCACGGCGCGCACTTTCCAGCTCCCCTGGCGGCGGTAGATCTCCAGCGCAATGACGATGGACTCGGAGCTGAGGCCCTCGATCGTGTACTCGTACAACACATTTCCCGCGGTGTCGCTGACTCGCGCGACCGGGGGCGCCGATCGGCCGAAGTTGCTCGACGCGTCGTCGAGGGTGATGACCGCACGGATCTGCTCGATGTCGGACGGAACAGCACCGAGCGAGACGGCGAGCCGCGCCGGCCCGCCCTGCCCGGGTTCGAGGCGGACGCCGGGGCCGGTCGGCTGATTGAAGAACACGAAATCGGCGTCCGTGCGCACCTTTCCGGCGTCGGTGACCAGAAGTGCAGACAGGTCGGCCGGCACCGCCAGGGCGATGGACACGACGACGTCGCCGACGGTGAGGGGGCCGTTCTGACCCTTGGACAACGGTTGACCGGCCGGAGCAGACAATGTGGTGGACTCTCTCTCGAAGTGCTGGTTACCGTCATCCAATGTACTTGGTCGATTTGTCCGACTGATGTGACCGCGAAGGCCTGTCGGTCAGATCTGGCGGAGGGTGAACAGGTCGCCAGGGGTGCAGCCGAGCACCCGGCATACGGCGGTCAAGGTGGAGAATCGGATTGCCTTGGCGCGGTCGTTCTTGAGTACCGACAGATTCACGACGCTGACCCCCGCCAGACGCGACAGCTCGGCGAGCGTCATGCCGCGGGCTTCGAGGATCTCGCCGAGATGACACACGACGAGATGGTCGACGAATTCCTCGGCCATCAGACCAGACCATCGGCGTCGCGAGCAAGCTTGGAGCCCTGGGCGATGGTGGCGTAGACGAATTGCAGGAACGTGGACACGAAGATTGCGATCCAGAGACCGGTGGCCGGTCGAGCGGTGTCCACGGTCCCGCTCAGCTCGAGCGCACCGACGACGCTGTTGGTGCCCAGCATGTTCATGAACCCAGTGATGATGGGGTAGGCGAGAATGCACGCGCCGATCACTACGACGTCGGTGCGTGCGGCGTTGGTGAAGGGATTCCCGGCGATGACGCGATCGCAGAAGCGGTAGAAGAACAGCAGGCCCACCAGGATGATCACCAGTCCGACGGCGAGGGATCCGTAGCGCATCACGTCGATGAAGCCCAGCAGTCGTACGATTTCGGCTTTCGGGACGCTCAGCTCGACCGAGTTCCCCGGTTGCAACTGGCCTCCGAACAACTCCACCGGCGGGGTGTTCCACTCGGGTTCGACCGTGGCAAGGACGTAGTCCGAGGAGTGGTATTTCCACATCTTCCAGCCGGTCCAGCCCACGGCCAGTGCTCCGTAGAACACCATCGCCCACTTGTTGGTCCTCATGGAACCCAGTCCGTATGCCATCCCGCCGCCTCCATATCGATAGTCGATAACAACGAATATCGATAACCTATCGAAAATCGATACGGTGTCAAGGGGTGGGCTGTGTCATCGGCGTAAGGCCGACTCCAACTGTCGCCCGATTTCGGCGACGAATCGGGTGGAATCGGCGGGCACGACGTCGATCGACGCGTGGGAACGAACGAGGTAGCGGCCGTCCCCGTCGAAGTCCATCCAGAAGAACGAGACGGCATCGGTATCGCGGCGGTGGTCGTAGGTGGCGCCGCGCGCGACGATCACCTCGCCGACTGCCGATCGCGGTCGGGCGAAGAACGCCTCGAATTTCTCGTCCGCAGTCGCGTTTCGAGTGGCCGTGGACAGGATTGCTCCGCTCGATGTGGTTGCAGTGCAGGGATGTTCGAGGGTGGCGGCCGCACGGCGTCCGGCCTGCACGGTCGGCACGGACTCGGCGATCCGTACGGGGGCAGATGCCGGGGTCACCGTGTCGATCGTGACCGAACAGTCCGGCCCGGGTCGTCGGGTGAGGACGACCGCGAAATCATGGGTCACCGCTGCATGAACGCGCACCGGGCTCTGCCCGAGATCGTGGGTGTCGCTTCGGCATTCGATGCGCACAGCGGGGTCGATCACCACTCCGATGGCTGCCTCGAGCCGCTCGTCCACCAGCGCGTCGATCCTCGCCGACGCTTCGCGCCGCAGCTGTCGGAGCTGACCCTCGGTATCGACGTCGACGGTGACGGCCAGAGGGTAGGGCAGCCGATCCCGTCCGAAACGACTGCAGAGCATCGCGAAATCCATGCCCCGCACGGTCCACTGCGTCACCGTCAGCCGCCGAGCACAGGGGGTGCGACGAGTGGCAGGTCGCCGATCAGTTCGCTGCCGTTGCCGACGTCGATCAAATAGCCGGGGGTGGTGTGTTCTCCGTCGTTGTCGCCGGTGCCACGACCTCCCGCCGCGCCCATACCGCCCACTCCGGGCATACCGTGAGCCCCTGCTCGACCGGCCGCCGCCGCACTCGCGCCGCCCGGGCCGCCGCTGGAACCGCCGGAACCGATCGGAGACCCGAGAACAGAGCCGCCGAAACCTGCACCGGAACCCACACCGCCACCGGATCCGTTGTAGCCCGAGCCGCCGTAGTTGGAGCCGCTGTAGCCCGAGCCGCCGTAGCCGGCACCCGGGGAGCCTGTCCCCGAGGAACCGCCGCCTCCCACGTTGCTTCCGAGTCCCCCGGGAGCATTTCCGGGGCCACCGGCTGCGGCGGCCCGGGTTTCCCCGGATCGATCTGCAGGCGGCAGCGGTCCGGATGGACTCGAACCCGGTTGCCCGGGGCCCGATTGTCCAGGCGTCGCGGTGCCGGCTTCGGTCTGCTGCGCAGCCGACTGCGCTGCGGGATCGACGGCTCCTGCCGAGCCTGCGCCCCCACCGGACGTCGCACCGCCGCTCCCACTGGCGGCCGGATAATTGCCTGCCGGGAAACCGCCTGCCCAGCCGCCGGTGGAACCGCCGCCTCCGCCGTCGACGGGATTGTGCGCCGTCGGCAGCACCGGAACGTTGGTGTCAGACAGCACCACGCCCGGTACGTACACCGATCGCATGATGCGACGCGCTTCGTTCTGCTGTTCCTCCTGCACTGCCGTCGCCGTTTTCGTGGCGAACGGAACGGGGAGCAGGGAACCGATCAGGGTGCTGGCCTCGGATGCGACCACCGGCGGCATTCTCGACTTGGTCTGCTCGAATCCCGCGTGTGCTTCGAGCAGCTTGTTCCCGATCAGGCTCATCGACGTGGCCAGCGCGGACGCCGACGAGACGTAATCGCCTACGCCGCCGCGCACGGCGTCGGACATCGGCCCGGACCAGCCCGACGCCATGGCCGCCTCGATTCCCGTTCGGAAGCCGTCGGATCCGGAGCCGGCGGCGGCCGAGAGGTCGTTCCAGTTCTTCGACGAAGTCGCAATGGGACCGATGGCCAACGACCCGACCATGCCCGCGATGTCCTCGTGTGACATCACCTCGAACGGTTCGGTGATCGTCACTTCGTTGGGTTCGTAGTCACCGCGGTAGTCGAATGCCCCGTTCGCTTTCTCGAACGCCTCCCCGAGCATGGTGCCGACGAGCTCGGGCCCCACCGGGGTCACGAATATGTTGGTGACTATCCCGTCGATCGTCGCTTCGAGTTCCTCGTACGGATTCGCCATGCCCACCCCTTGCCACGCGCCTGTCCCCCCGACGAACTGTTAGACGCGGTGCGCAGTGGTTCGGTTCCGCAGCCACTCGAGAATTTCCTCGCTGGCCCGTACGCCGGAGGAATCGGTGACGGTCAACCCGGGGCGGGTGAACCCCAGCAGTTCGAGCTCGCCGTGCCGCGGCCTAACTGCCTCGTCGGCGGCCATGAGCATCTCGGCGTCGAGTGCGCCGTCACCGGCAGCGAACACGCCGGCCTCGGCATCCAGGGAACCGTCCTGAACCAGCCTGGCACGGACCTCGGCCACGGCGGAGCTCTTGCACACCGCGTTGGGCATCGTGTAGATCTTGCGACCCTGCTGGGAGACGTTCCAGTCGCGTGCCGCACACCACTGCGACCAGTCCGAGACGAAGTCCGGCGGGACGGCGGTGACGTCGACGACGAGGTAGCAGAACAGGCCGTCGGCCTCGCGGTATTTGAGCACCCAGTCTTCGGAGACCCTCGATCTCAACTCTGCGCCGATGCCGGCCAGGTCCAGATCGAAGCCCTTGCGCCAGGCCGTATCCGGCTCACCGTCGACGAGAATGTTGCCACCGTTGCTGGTGATGGCGTACCGCCACGGGGCACCCGGCAAGTCGACGCGCTGGAACTGTTCGATGGTCCGCGTCGTCGTCGGAACCACGGGGACGCTCTCGCTCAACCCGCGGAGCAGCGACATCGACCGAGTGCTCATGTACGACAACGGTTTGCCCTCGTACACCTCCACGCACTCGAACGTCTCGTCCAGGGGCACACCGAGCGCGCCTTCGGAGAAGATCATCGTGCGATCGAGGTCGACGGCGACGAGGGCGCTCACGAGGCATCCTCGGTGGAGACGTTCTTGATCAGACCCATGCACGAGTAGGCGAGGTCGGGTACCACGTCGACCGGTACTCCCCTGGCTTCGGCGAGCATCCGAATATGTTGGTGCTCCGGAGCATTCGCGTCGCGCACCAACACGCGCCACGGTACTCGGCGTAGCAGCACCCGCGTGGTCTCGCCGACACCGGGCTTGACGAAGTTGACGTGCGAGATGCCGTACTGCTGGCGGACCTTCTCCACCGATGCCCATCCCGACCAGGTGGGAGTCCTGTCGGACGCGAGCACCGACGACACCGTCTCCGCGACCTCGTCACGCACGTCGTCGAATCGAGCCGTCACCGCGTCGAGTAGATGCCGCGACACGTCGTCGGGTGCGAGATCCGCATAGTACTTCGCGCCGTGGAAGTCTCCGGGACGAATCAGGCTGTCGTTGAGCACTGTTCGCGAAACGAGGCCCGAGACGGTCGAATTCAGGCAGGCCGAGGCGATGAGGAAGTCGTCTCGGGTCCCGTAGGTGCGAGCGCAGTGTCCGGGATCGGCGAGCACGGCCAGATCGTCGTCGAAGTCCGCCCCAGGGAAGTCGCTTAGTGCCGCTGTGAGTTCGCGTGCAATGGCACCTTTGCCGGTCCAGCCGTCCACGAACACCACCGAGCGTGAATCGTGGTGCTCGGCGAGGTAGCGCAGAGCGACGCTGTCGATACCCCGATCACGCACGATCGAGACGGCGTAATGCGGTATCTCGATGCCGTGGGCGGCGAAAGCCCAGCGCCGCATCAGAATTCCCACCGGAGTACCGGCCCGCGCCAGTGATGCGAGCACGATGTCGTGTCCGCGCTCGGCGAGCACCACCTCGGTGACGGTTCCGACGGCGACCGCGAGCCGCGCCGCACTCTCGTGCAGTACCTTCTCGAACAGTTCGCGATACGCGAGATCGGGTTGGAATTCGACCGGCAGCGATTCGGCATAGTGCGCCGTGCCGGCCTGAATCGCCCTCTCGCGCTCCGCCGTTGCCGCTTCCAGCGAGATCCCCGACAGGTCTTTGAGTAGCCAGGTCACCTCGTCCGGCGCGTACGAGCCGAACTCGGGCCCACGCAGCGGACGGGCACGTCTGGCGATCTCGAGCGCCTGCGGATCGGCACCGGTGACGACCACGACCAGCACGTCGGTGCCCGCCGCCGCGAGTGTCCCCGCCGCGGCGGTGAGTGCGTCGGTATCTGCGGGGGCATCGGCGACGAACACCAGGGTCGAGTCGGCCGGCGCGTCGGCGTTGTAGAGGTAGCGCAGAGAGGATTCGTCCTCGGGTGCTGCGAATTCGAAGCCCCGGCGCAGTGGGTAGCCCGCCACGTCGAGTACGTAGGCGGGCGAGCGGGTGGTCGTCTGGAACAGTGCGCTGTGTCCGCGTCGTTGCAGCGCTGCCGCCAGGCGTAACGGCAGGTACATCAGCTCCTCGTGGCCGACGACCACGACGGCACCCGAGTCGGGGAGCGACGCGTCGACGGTGGCCGCGACTGCTTCGATCGCGTCGTCGAACCCGGCCGCATCGGACCCGAGGAAGCCGTGGCGGCCGCCGTCGGGTAGAGCTGCGGGCCAGTGCGCGTCGATGCGGCGTACCGAACCAGGTTGTGCAGCAATCGGATTGAACGTCGGATCGGGCAGGTTCAGTACCGTCTCCACGAGCCCGGGTGCCAGCTCGACCGATCCCTGAGCGAGGCTGACATTGTCGATCACGACGCCCAGTTCGGCGGCCGTTGCTGCGGTCGCGTCGAGATGCTCGGCGCTGCGCATGTCCACCAGGGATGCGATGACGTAGTGGGAACGCGCAGCCGTGGAATGGATCTGGCGGAGCGCATCGAGCGCGGTGGCTCCGGTCGAGATCTCGTCGTCGACGAGAACGAGGGGTAGTTCGCCGCCGAGCAGGTCCGCCGAGGTCGGCATCAGCAGATGGTCGGTGGCGTGCGAGTGCCCTTCCTCGAACTCTCCGTGCACCGTCATGCCCGGTACCGTGCGGCGGGTCGAGTGCACATAGCAGCGCGCATCGAGGGCGGTTGCCACCGTGTGACCCAATCCCGTTGCGGTCTCGGCAAATCCGAGAACATCTACGTCGGAGCCGCCGACCGCCGCAGCGACCAGGCCGGCCAATTCTTCGCCGGCACCGATGACGACGTCCGGATCCACGGGTATGTGTTTGCCGAGCACAGTGGACACCAACAGATGTGCCCGTCGGGGATTGCGGCGTAGGCCGGGACGCACCAGTTGTCGTGCCGTCCACGACGACGAGGAGCCGGTGTCGGTCAGGACGATGCCGTCGGCCGGGTTGTCGGTCATCGCTGAGCCAGCGCCGTCAGCAGGTCCACGAACGTGATCCCTTCGTTGGTGACCCCGAATGCCCGGGCGCGGACCATCGTCTGTTTCGCCCAATTGCGATGTGGTCCCAGCTCGTTCATCTTGTTCCGGTAGCCGGAGGCCTGCGCGCCGCCCTGATCGGAGGCCAGAATGTCGAGGGCGTCGTGGTATTCCTCGTGCGTCACTGCGGACAATGCGTGCACGGCAGGAACGTGGGATGGATGGATGACCGTCTTGCCCTGGATACCGTTGGCGCGGTCGAGGGCGACCTCGCGCAGCAGTGCGTCCAAGTCGCTGCTGACCAGTTGCTGCCGGAAGCGCACGGCCTCCTGGTCGACGAACGGCGTCTGGCGCAGAAGTGGCCGGAACATGCGTTCGTGGTCTGCGAAGTACTCCCACACCGGCCCGGTGATGACGAATCCCGATCCGTCGTTGCGGCCCAGGTGATTGACGATCGCGCTGATGACGTCGGCCACGACGCGGACGTCGTAGATCGTCAGGTCACGGTCGCGGCGAATGCCGAAGGTGCCGCACATGTCGGTGGCTCCGATGCGGACGGCCAGCACGATGTCTCGGTATTTTCCCAGTAGTTCCCGGATGGCAACGAGTTCGGTGTCGCGTGTTTCACGGTGGACCACCTCGGCCGACTCGAGAACCGGCATCGCCAACAAGCGGGTGTCGTGCGCGGTGGATGCGGCGAGAATCTCGTCGAGGTACTCGGCTCCGGTTGCCGAGGTGAACTTCGGTACGACGAAACCGGCAAGTCCAGCGGCCCCAGGAGTCAGACCGGCGCAGACCGTCCGAATCTGTTGGGCCGTGCGGGCTCGGACGAACACCAGTGCATTCGAACCCGAGAGTTCGTTCAGAGTTCGGATGGTGTTCTCCACCGCGTACTGCAGATCATGATCTGCGACTGCATCTTCGAGATCGATCACGATCGATCGAACGCCCTCGTCGGTGCGCTTGTGCACCGTCGCGGTCAGGTCCGCACGGGTCGCGGGGATGTACAGCGTTGCACCGAGTGCTGTTGCTACGACGTTGTTTCCGTCGCTGACCGCGATGTCCTTCGGTTGCAGGAAGAACATGCGTTCGCGGGTGTCGGCGTCGAGATGGCGAAAGTGTTGCACCATGATCCTTCGTGTGAATGCGGTCGGTGCTAGCTGCGCATGCGTTCGATCACGCCTGCGATGAAGTCCGAAATGGTAGCCAGATCCTGCAGATATGACCAGTAGTCGGGATGGGTACCCGTCAGTGCGTTGCTCGCCCTGTCGATCCGGGCGAGCTGAGCATCCAGCACCGAGCCCCATTCGGCAACCAGACCGCGATTGATCGCGAGTTGTTGAGCGTCACGAAGTTTGAACCGGACCTTGTTCTCGGTCTCGCTCGGATCGGCTTTGACTGCGCGCAGCAGGCGAACACGATCGGTGACGGCATCGACCAGGTGCTCGGCATCGGTCAGGTGCGACCGGGCCTGGGCGACGAGATCCAAGGCCTGCTCGGGGTTGCCCGTGTCGAGCGCCGAACGGGCCGCTCGCAGATCCTCGTCGGCCTGCTCGATGTGGCGCACACTCGATCGTTCGTTGTGCGACAGATCTGCCGAACTCTTGGCATTGAATTCGCGAAGCAAACTCGAGAAGGCCGGCGCGATCCCCTCGGATCTCGTTCGTACGGCTTCGATTCGGGTCCGCACCGAGACCAGTGCGGTCCGGGCCTCCTGCTGGCGTCCGGGAGCCGAGCGAACCGCCTCGCGCAACGCAGTGGATCTGTCCCGGACGACGGTGGCCTGCTCTCGCGCACGCAGCGGATCCCGTCGAACATCGTTCAATTGTGTTGTGGCGGCATCCAGTTCGTTCCAGGCCTGCCGCAGTGATGGATAGGTGGCGTACTGCTCGTCGACGGTGGACCGCGCAGCGTCCGCCTCGGCCAGTGCGTCCTGCACCAGGCGCGGGGTGGCCGCGAACTGTGCCGAGGCGTGCTCGAGAGTGCTGCGATGAGCCTCGTAGAAACGATCGACGGCGACGCTGGCGTCGTGGAGCAGCCGCGTCGCGTTGTCGAATGCCGACCTCGCGGCGGCAGTGGTGATTCCGTCGAACTGTTCGACGGCAGCGAGATACGCCGCTCCCGCGTCGAAACACAGCTTCTCGGTATCGAACCATCGGCGGGCGAGTCCGTCCTCCGGGCGCAGCGCGGTGGATGCCTCGACGCCGGCGGATGCGATGGACTGTCGCTTGTCCATGTCGAGAAAGGCGGCGACAGCGGCGTCCTGGGAACGACGCGCGGCGGCGTCCGATTCGGAACCTCGGCGAAACACCCCAGGCCAGCGACTTGTCACCTGTTCGATACTACCGACGGGAACCTCCGCATCACCGCGCTCGTTGGTCGAGTACGTCCAGAAACCGGACATTCCCACTACGGTTGTACCCGTAACGGGAAACCAATTGCGAAAGGACCTCTCAATGGGCGTCAGCCTCAGCAAGGGTGGCAATGTCTCGCTCACCAAGGCAGCACCGAACCTGACCGCGGTCGTGGTCGGCCTCGGTTGGGACATCCGCACGACGACGGGCACCGACTTCGACCTCGATGCCAGCGCCATCGCATTGAACTCGACGAAGAAGGCCCTGAGCGACGGGCACTTCGTGTTCTTCAACAACTTGAAGTCTCCCGACGGCTCCATCGAGCACACCGGGGACAACACGACCGGTGAAGGCGACGGAGACGACGAGCAGATCAAGGTCGATCTCGCCGCTGTGCCGCCGGAGATCGAGACCATCACGTTCCCCGTGTCGATCTACGATGCGGACGCTCGCTCGCAGTCGTTCGGTCAGGTGCGCAACGCGTTCATCCGCGTCATCAACCAGGCCGACAACTCCGAGCTTGCTCGCTACGACCTCAGCGAGGATGCCTCGACCGAGACCGCGATGGTCTTCGGCGAGCTGTACCGCAACGGCGCGGAGTGGAAGTTCCGCGCAGTCGGCCAGGGCTACGCGTCCGGACTCGCAGGCATCGCCCGGGACTTCGGAGTAAACGTCTAGTAAAGGCGCTCCCAAGATTGGGGATACCCCCGCCTCGTCATTCATGATGGGCGGGGGTTTTTCCGTTTCGTCCCCCAACTTGGTCGCGCCTGCGGGCTCTGCTCCTAGCCAGAAAGGCCACTGACGTGGTTATGAGAATCTTCGGCTGGTCGATTGCGGTCACCATCGTGTCCGTCATCGTGGCCTTCTTGTACGGCGGACTCGAGGCGATGATTCTCGTCCTCATCCTCGGTGTGCTCGAAGTGTCCCTGTCCTTCGACAACGCCGTCATCAACGCCACCGTGTTGCGACGGATGAGTGAGTTCTGGCAGAAGATCTTCCTCACCATCGGCATCGTCATCGCCGTGTTCGGCATGCGGTTGCTGTTCCCGCTGGTCATCGTCTGGGCTGCGTCGGGCCTCGGTCCGGTCGCCGCCATCGACCTAGCGCTCAACCCGCCCGCCGACGGTGCCGCGACCTTCCCGGACGGTTCGCCGAGCTACGAAACGCTCCTCACCGACGCACATCCGCAGATCGCAGCCTTCGGCGGCATGTTCCTGCTGATGCTCTTCCTCGGCTTCATCTTCGAGGATCGCGAGATCACGTGGCTGAGCTGGCTGGAGAAGCCTCTCGCCCGGATCGGTCGCCTCGATCAGCTGTCCGTTGTCGTCGCGGGCCTGCTGCTCGTGCTCAGCGCCGAATTCCTCGCCGACGACGACAAGATTTCCACCGTCATGGTCTCCGGCGTGCTCGGCATGATCACCTACATTGCCGTCAACGGTCTCGGCGAACTGTTCCACATCGAGGAAGAGGGCGAAGAGTCCTCCGGCGGCCCGAGCGAACTGGCGAAGGCGACCGGCAAGGCCGGCTTCTTCCTGTTCCTCTACCTCGAGGTCCTCGACGCGTCGTTCTCGTTCGACGGTGTCATCGGAGCCTTCGCCATCACCGCGGACCCGATCATCATCGCGCTCGGCCTCGGCTTCATCGGTGCCATGTTCGTTCGCTCGATCACGGTGTTCCTCGTTCGCAAGGGAACGTTGTCGGACTACGTCTACCTCGAGCACGGCGCGCACTGGGCCATCGGTGCCTTGGCCCTCATCCTGCTCGTGTCGATCGGCGTTCACATCAACGAACTGATCACCGGCTTCGTCGGAATCCTCTTCATCGGTGCCGCACTGATCAGCAGCATCCGACGCAACAAGCGTCTCGAGAGCGAAGGCGTGGACACCGAAGTCCACGTCTGACCTTCGCTTCGAACCGCAACAGCTCGAAGACTTACAGCTCCGAGATGTCGACGAGTCCGTCCTGCAGGGCCCGGGCCACCAGGGCGGCCTTGGTCGGGGCGGACCGTCCGACAGAGGTGTATTTCGCGCGGATGCGCGTCAAGTGGGTGTTGACGGTTCCCAGCGACAGGAACAGTGCCTTCGCGACCTCGGTCTTGGAGTCGAGGCGAATCCAGCAGAGCAGTACCTCGATCTCACGGTCGGTCAGGCCGGGCCGCGTGGGGAACTTGTCTCTCTGCTCAGCGGGCGGCACCAGGCTGATCAGTCCGCGAGCGAGCGGTGCGGCAGAGATGGAGTCGCTGTGTTCCGAGGGCATGGGATCGAGCAGTGCGGACATCAGTTCTCCCGAGGGCCGAGGCAGGTTGAGACGGTCTAAACCTGAGTCGACTCATTCTCACAGGTCGATCACAGACTCGCTGCCCTGATTTCTATGGGCATTTGAACCGTCAACTCCGAGGATGCGTCATGAATCGCGTTCCAAACGGTCATCAGTCCTGCGAGGGGAGCTCGGGCATCGGGAGCCAGCCGTCTTCGACCGCGCGTTTGTACAGGTCGGTTTTGGTCGGTGCCGGACGCCCCGCCTCGGCGTATTTGTTGCGGATGCGCACGAGGTAGTCGTTCACGGTCTGTTCCGACAGTCCGGCCAGGCGGGCGACGCGTCCTGCCTTCTCGCCCGACGCGTAAAGGGCGAGCACCTCGCGTTGACGTGGGCTCAGACCGACGTCGGGCAGTTGCGGATCGCCGTCGATCGCCGCGGCCCAGTCCGTGGTGACCACCTGCCCGCCGCTCGCGGCTCGCCGGATCGCAGACACGATGGCCGATGCGGGCGCGGACTTGCGCACCACGCCGAGTACTCCCGCGCGTGCAGCGGACCGAACCAGGAATGCGTTCTCGGCACCGGTGTACACCAGCACTCGTGATCCCGCGGCGTGCAACTGTTCCACGTTCGAGCGCGGAGACGATCCGTCGCCGAGGCGCAGATCGAGTACCACCAGGTCGAGCGGCTTTCGCTGGGCGAGCAATTCGTCCACGGTGGAGGCCATGATCACGAGATCGAGATCGGGTTCGTCCGCCAGCATGGCCTTGAGGCCGAGCGCGACGGATTCGTGGTCCTCGATCAAACCGATCCGACGTACCGCGGCAGTGCCGTCCTCGGTACTTCCCTGAGTTTGCGACACCTGTGCCATGTCCCCGCCCCGCTCTGCGCGCTATTTCCCCAGCGCCCTGTTGCCCGAAGCTCTAGTGCCTCGGTGATGCCGTCACAGATGTCGTCGACGAACGAGGCGACGTTACCGACTCCGAGTCGGTTTCGCCCGGTTGGGCGAACCGCAGGCGAGCGCGGGCGAACACCACGAACAGCACCACCAGCAGCAGCGCTCGCCCCCAGACTCCGACGAGGACGAAGAATTCCTCGTCGTTGGCGTCGACGCCGGAGGCCAGCGCAGCGAAGTACTTGAACACGCCGATCCCCATCGACAGATCGACCATCAAGTACGCGGCGACAATCCCCCAGGGGACCCGAAGCAACACGAGGAAGGGAAGCAGCCACAGCGTGTACTGGGGTGAGTGCACCTTGTGCAGCAGCATGAAGCCGCACAGCATCGACCCGCTCACGGCGACCCAGGGATAGGTGCCGATCACGTTCGCGCGCCGGAAGCCGAGCCACAGCGCGAGCGCGAACGCGACGAACACCAGGAGCGGCGAGGCCACGTCGACGACTTTCTGGAACGACGCTTCGGCGTCGTTGTACGCGTCGGGCGTCATGCGGTCGTTGACGTAGAGATGGCGCAGCCCCCAGTACCAGATGGAGTTCGTCGTCAGATCCGCCTGGCGCAGCGACTGGAAGGTGAAGGACGCGCGCCAGCCCTCGTAACCGATGACGGCGAACGGCAGGTTGACTGCGACGACGGTGGCGATCGCGGCTCCCGCGACCTGCAGGCCGCCGCGTATGTCGTAGCGGCCACGGACGGTCTCCGGTTTTTCTCGACCGTTCGTTCCGCCGGTGACGACATAGGCAATGAGCGGGAGCACGAACGCGCCCGGATAGATCTTGAGGCAGAATCCGATCGCCAGCAGTACCGAAGCCACAATTGCTTTGCGCCGCAATGCAATCGGTAATGTCATGACGAAGATCGCACCTACCGCAGAGGCGACGACCGGTAGTTCCCAGTTGTGGAAGGCGTACATCACCAGGGGTGGGGAGATGGACCACAGCAGCGCCGGCCAGCCGGCCATCCGCCCGAGCATCCAAGCGGTGAGAAGCCCGAACGGCGCAAGGATCAGTGCCGAGGTCAACAGGAACTGCGCGTCGGTGTGGGCCGGGATCGCGCCGAGCCACATCAGCAGACCGCTCAGAACCGGATACTCGACCGTCCCTCCGGTGAGGATTCCATCGCTCGTGATGGCCCCGTGGATGTAGGGAAATATGTGATTGTCGATATCGCGACCGAGCCACAGGAACTGGATGTCGGAGTAGCAGACGGACGAGTCCTTGATGACGTCGAACACCGTGCTGCGTCCGGACTCGTCGAACGGTGCGACGGCGCAGCGGGCCTTGTTCAGATATCCCAGAATCAACCCGATTGCTGCCATCGCGACGACCACGACAACCGTCGTCGGACTGGCGCGGACCCCGGATCGCATGGTGCAAGAGTATGACGAGCGAATGCCCGACTGTGCGCCCAGAGGGAATTAGCAGGTCAGGGCCCTGTCGTGTATCTTCGAGGGGTTGCTGACGCAACGACCCTCCTGCCACGGATAGTCCGTGGCCGTTTTCACTAGTCCACAGGAGGTGATGAGGTCTTATGCGTCATTACGAATTGATGGTCATTCTCGACCCCAATCTGGACGAGCGCACTGTCGCTCCGTCGCTCGATACGTTCCTCAACGTCGTTCGCAAGGATGGCGGCACCGTCGACAAGGTCGATGTATGGGGCAAGCGTCGTCTGGCTTACGAGATCCTCAAGCATGCCGAGGGCATCTACGCCGTTGTGAACCTCAACGCCGAGCCTGCCACCGTCAGCGAGCTGGATCGTCAGCTCGGACTCAACGAGTCCGTGTTGCGTACGAAGGTCCTGCGACAGGGCAAGTAATTGTCGGTGTCCGGCCCTAGGCTGGCACTCACAACGCTTACTACTGAAAGAGGAACCATGGCAGGCGAGACCGTCATCACCGTCATCGGAAACTTGACGGCTGATCCAGAACTTCGATTCACCCCCGCCGGTGCGGCAGTTGCCAACTTCACGGTTGCATCCACCCCGCGCACATTCGATCGTCAGACGAACGAATGGAAAGACGGCGACGCGCTCTTCATGCGCTGCAACATCTGGCGCGAGGCAGCGGAGAACGTTGCCGAGAGCTTGACCCGAGGCTCACGAGTGATCGTGAGCGGACGGCTGCGGCAGCGTTCGTACGAGACGCGCGAGGGTGAGAAGCGGACAGTCGTCGAGCTCGAAGTCGACGAGATCGGACCTTCACTTCGCTACGCCACCGCAAAGGTCAACAAGGCCAATCGCGGTGGAGGTGGCGGCGGAGGCGGCTTCAACTCCGGCTCGGGTTCCTCCGGCGGATCGGGCGGCGGCCGCTCGAACTCCTCGTCCAACTCCGGTTCCGGTGGAGACGATCCCTGGGGCAGTGCCCCGGCGGCGTCGGGCTCCTTCGGCGGACGTGGCGGAGACGAAGAGCCACCGTTCTAGATCCTTCGATCGAGAACAACCAGATGTAACGGAGAAAGACCCATGCCCAAACCGCCATTGCGCGACAAGGTGCTCAAGAAGAAGGCGTGTTCCTTCTGCAAGGAAAAGAACACGGCGATCGATTACAAGGACACGACGTTGCTGCGTAAGTACGTCAGCGATCGCGGAAAGATCCGTGCTCGCCGTGTCACCGGCAACTGCGTCCAGCATCAGCGTGACGTGGCCGTTGCCGTGAAGAACTCGCGTGAGGTAGCACTGCTGCCTTACGCCGCGACGGCTCGATAGAAAGGGGCGATTGGTATGAAACTGATCCTCACCGCTGATGTGGACAACCTCGGTGCGCCTGGCGACACCGTAGAGGTCAAGGACGGCTACGGCCGTAACTTCCTGCTGCCCCGCGGATTGGCCATCCAGGCCACCCGTGGAGCTCAGAAGCAGGTCGACGGCATTCGCCGCGCTCAGGAAGCTCGGGCCGTTCGCGGCCTCGAGCACGCCAACGAGCTCAAGCAGGCCATCGAGGGCCTCGAGTCCGTCACGCTGTCTGTCAAGACTGCCGGCGACTCGGGCAAGCTGTTCGGCTCGGTCACCGCGTCGGACGTCGCTTCTGCACTCAAGGCTGCCGGTGGACCGGTCGTCGACAAGCGCAGCATCGATCTGCCGAAGGCTCACGTCAAGAGCACGGGCAAGCACGACATCGTCGTGAACCTGCATCCCGACGTGACCGCCAAGTTCAAGCTGGAGGTCGTCGGAAGCTGATTTTCAGCTTTCGGCCCGAAACGGCTGCGAGAAACCCCACGAACTTCGGTTCGTGGGGTTTTTTCGTGCCATCTCACAAAATTCAACTGTCACAACGGTTTCCAAATTGTGAAGGATCTCTCTCGGTGCCACCTTCGGCCGAGGTTTGCGTACCCTTTACTTGGGGGCGACATTCCAAGCCGGAACACGATCGACCGACCTGACGCCTAGACGCCCGGAGGAACTGCCGTGACAACGACAGCAGAGCACGATTCAGAACCCAGTCCGAAGACCCGATCCGAGCCGCCGTCTCGGGTCGGGTCGATAATCAAGTACGACCTACCGGCCTCGCTGGTCGTTTTCCTTGTGGCAGTGCCACTTTCGATCGGTATCGCTGTCGCCTCCGGCGCTCCCATCATGGCCGGCCTCATCGCCGCTGTGGTCGGCGGCATTCTCGCCGGTATTCTCGGCGGATCGCCGTTGCAGGTCAGTGGTCCGGCTGCGGGCCTGACTGTGGTGGTCGCCGAGTTGGTCAACCAATTCGGTTGGGCCACAACATGTGCCATCACGGTGTTGGCCGGCCTCGTCCAGGTTCTACTGGGCATGAGCCGTATTGCTCGTAGTGCACTTGCCATTTCGCCGGTGGTCGTTCACGCGATGCTCGCCGGCATCGGTATAACCATTGCGCTGCAACAGATTCACGTGCTGCTCGGTGGAGAGTCCGAAAGCTCCGCGGTGCAGAACCTCCTCGCCATTCCGCGTTCCGTGGCCGACGGCCAATGGCCGTCCATCGTCGTCGGCGGCATCGTCGTCGTGCTGATGTTCTCGTGGCCGCGACTGGCCGGCGTGTCCAGTGTGATGGCCAAGGTTTCCAAAGTGCCTGCGGCACTGGTTGCAGTGGTCACCGCAACCGCGGTCTCGATCTTCTTCTCGCTCGACGTCGAGCGAATCGAGTTGCCGGGCAACCTCATCGAGTCTCTGAGCTTCCCGATCATGCCCGACGGTCAGTGGGGTGCATTCGCCACCGGTGTCATCACCATCGCGCTGATCGCCAGCGTCGAGAGCCTGCTGTCCGCTGTGGCCGTCGACAAGATGCACAGCGGTGAGCGCACCAACTTCGACCGCGAATTGATGGCGCAGGGTGCGGGCAACATGGCCTCCGGTGCCATCGGTGGCCTGCCGATCACCGGCGTCATCGTGCGTAGCGCGACCAACGTCAAGGTCGGTGCCAAGTCTCGCGCGTCGGCGATTCTGCACGGCGTGTGGATCCTGATCTTCTCGGTGCTGTTCATTTCCATCGTCGAGCTAGTGCCCTTCGCGGCGCTCGCCGGGTTGCTCGTGATGATCGGTGTGCAGCTCATCAAACTGGCCGACATCAAGATCGCGAACAAGACCGGTGACATCGCTGTTTACGCAGTCACGGTGCTGGGTGTCGTGGCGCTCAACCTGCTCGAGGGAGTGCTGATCGGCCTGGCGCTCTCGATCATCCTGGTTCTGCGACGCGTGGTGCTGGCGAAGATTCGGGCCGAGGAAACGGTCGACGGAACCTGGCGGGTGACGATGGAGGGCTCGCTGAGCTTCCTCGCGCTGCCACGACTGACTCGTGTGTTGGCCACGGTGCCCGCAGGCACGTCCGTCACCGTCCATCTCGGAGTCGACTTCCTCGACCATGCTGTGCACGACGCGTTGAACGAGTGGGTCCGCCAACACGAGGCGACCGGTGGTTCCGTGCGCGTCGAGGAGGTCGGCACTGCGTCGATGGCTGCGGCCACCGAAGGGCCACCGCGGCGCGGATCTGCCACGGTGCGCAGTTCGTTGGCACCGTGGCGGGCGTGGCAGCTCAAGAGCGACGACACGCAGGAGGACTCGCCTGCTGCTCTGCGTCCGGTGTTGAGCGGAGTGGCCGAGTACCACCGCACTCATGCCCCCAACATTCGTCCGCACCTGGAAGGTCTGACCGAGTCTCAGGACCCGGACACGCTGTTCCTCTGCTGCGTCGACTCACGCGTCATGCCGAACACGATCACCAGTAGCGGCCCCGGTGACCTGTTCACCGTGCGCAACGTCGGCAACATGATCCCCACCCAAGGTCAGGATTGCTCGGTGGAGGCAGCCCTTGCCTTCGGCGTCGACGAAGTGGGTACGTCGTCGGTCGTGGTGTGTGGCCATTCCGGTTGCGGTGCCATGAAGGCGATTCTCGGCGGGGCGGAGAACGCCGCCGACCCGTCGGTGGCCGAGTGGCTCGGGCACGGGAGAGCCAGCCTGGACGCGTTCCGCAGTGGGCACGCGGTGGGCCGTCAAGCGGCGGAGCTGGGCTTCGGCGAGGCCGACCAGCTCGCGATGGTCAATGTCGCGGTGCAGCTGCAGACGTTGACCCGCCACCGGGTGGTGGGACGCGCGAACGCGGAGGGTCGTCTGCGGATCACCGGTCTCTTCTTCGACATCCCGTCGGCCCGGGTGCTGCAGATCGGTACGAAGGAAATCACGGTTCTCGACCCGGCGCTGTGCCCGCAGAAGGCCGATCTCTGACGGTCTGTTCGAGCGAAGTACGAGGGCCCGATTCCCGACGGGGATCGGGCCCTTCGGCTCGGAAACCAGCATTAAGACTTTTTCGGTGCCAATTTCCAGCCGGTGTGACGTACTTCACCACGGAGTTCACTCGGCATTTACTCAACACGCCCGAGTTGTCAATTCGGCCGACACGCCGCCCCCAGAACGATGCACAGGCAAAAAACTTTATGTACACGCCTTGACGTGCGGGAATGGTGCAAAGTCCAAAAGTTATACCCAGGTTATCCCCAGACGGTCAACACCGTTGTTCAACATCGTCCACATTTCATCCACAGATCCATCCACAGCCTGTGTTGTGACTCCTGGCGATACCGCTTAACGTCCCTCCAGCGTCTCTCTCGATGCCGTCGAACGGTGCCGGGGCAGCGCGGATCCGGTACCGATCAGGACCTGTCGGTGCCCGGGGGTAGAACTTGCTTGACCGCACGTCCGGGTGTTATCCGGACGTGCTCGGACTATGGGGAGAGGACGGCCGGTTCGCGTGGCAGTTGTGGACGATCGAGGACAGTCCGACTACTCCGGCTCCTCCTCCAGCGAAGGTCCGGGCGAAGACTTCGGGCGACAGCCGCCACAGGACATGGCCGCCGAACAGTCCGTGTTGGGCGGCATGCTGCTGAGCAAGGATGCCATCGCCGACGTGCTCGAGGTGCTCCGTCCGGGCGACTTCTACCGGCCGGCACACCAGAACGTCTACGACGCCATTCTCGACCTCTACAGCCGCGGTGAGCCTGCCGACCCGGTGACCGTCTCGGCCGAGCTGGATCGCCGCGGCGAGCTCAAGCGCATCGGCGGCCCGCCGTACCTGATCACGCTGACTCAGACGACGCCCACCGCCGCCAACGCCGGGTACTACGCCGAGATCGTGGCGGAGAAGTCCATTCTCCGGCGGCTCGTGCAAGCCGGTACCCGCATCGTTCAGTTCGGTTACGCCGGAGCCGACGGTCAGGACGTCGCCGAGGTCGTCGACCGCGCACAGGCAGAGGTGTACGAGGTCACCGAGCGACGTACCTCCGAGGACTTCCTCCCCCTCGAAGAGCTGCTGCAGCCCACGATGGACGAAATCGACTCCATCGCCAGCCGCGGCGGCATCTCCCTCGGCGTGCCGACGGGATTCGCCGAACTCGACGAAATCACCAACGGTCTTCACCCCGGTCAGATGATCATCGTTGCGGCGAGGCCTGGCGTGGGTAAGGCGCTGTCACTCGACACGCCGCTTCCCACTCCGGATGGCTGGACCACGATGGGCGAGGTGGCTGTGGGAGACCACCTCATCGACGCCCACGGGCTTCCGACTCGCGTCGTGGCTGCAACTGACGTCATGCTCGATCGACCGTGCTACGAAGTCGAATTCTCCGACGGCACAGTCATCGTGGCGGATGCAGAGCATCAGTGGTTGACGGAGACCAGGGCGTCGCGTAAGTCGGCGCAGGCGGCGGCGGTCGACTACAACCGGACTCGCAATCAGAAGACCTTCGCTGCTGTGCGTACCACCGAAGAAATCGCGAACACGGTCCGCTGCGAGACGAAGGACGCCCGCATCAATCACTCGGTCACCAATACCGAGGCCGTTCAGCTGCCCGAGCGTGAGCTTCTGGTGCCGCCGTACACCCTCGGCGCGTGGCTGGGAGACGGGACATCTGCGTCCGCGAAAATCACGAGCGCGGACCCGGAGATCATTGCCCGGATAGAGGGCGAAGGCATGCACGTGGTGGCGTCGGAGAAGGCTGCTCTTCGATATTCGATCAAACTTCCTACCGAGGTTCTCGAGGCAAAGGATTGTGTCGTCTGCGGCAAGCAATTCATGCCGTTTCCGCTCAATGTCCGTACCTGCGGTCAATCCTGCGGTGGCAAGGCACGTTTCATGTCCGCTCCTGTCGCTGCCCCGGCGTGCGTCGACTGCGGCAAGGTAACGACCGGTCTGCGCCGCTGCCAGGCATGCCGCAACTCGGTCGGGACCGTGCAGGCGCGTTTACGGACAATCGGTGTGCTGGGCAACAAGCACGTACCCACCGACTACCTCCGCGGGTCCGAGAGTCAACGACGCGCGTTGTTGGCGGGACTCCTCGATACCGACGGCACGGTGACCGCGGGCGGCTCGGTTCAGTTCGCGGTGACCAGCGAGCGGCTCGTTCTCGGGGTGCGCGAGCTGATCGTCAGTTTGGGTTATCGCGTGCAGATGTCGACCAAGAGGGTCCGAGGCCGGAGCGAAGGGTCGTCCACCGCATTCACTTTGACGTTCGCGACGGACGATGTCGTCTTCGGTCTGCACCGGAAACAGATCCTGCACAAGGAGCGTCGTGCCGCTGGATCGACTGTGCGGTCGGGTTCGCGGTTCATCGTCGACGTTCGTCGAGTCGATTCCGTTCCTGTTCGTTGCGTGGAGGTCGACAACGCGGATCATCTGTATCTCGCCAGCGAATCGATGATCCCGACCCACAACTCCACGCTGTCGATGGATTTCATGCGTTCGTGCTCCATCAAGCACGGTATGCCCAGTGTCATCTTCTCTCTGGAGATGAGTCGCACCGAGATCGTCATGCGTCTGCTGTCCGCGGAAGCGAAGATCAAGCTCGGTGACATGCGTTCCGGAAAGATGACCGACGACGACTGGACCAAGCTGGCCCGTCGCATGAGCGAGATCAGCGAAGCACCGCTTTTCGTCGACGATTCGCCCAACCTGACGATGATGGAAATTCGAGCCAAGGCGCGACGCCTCAAGCAGCGCAACGGCCTCAAACTCATTGTGGTGGACTACCTTCAGCTGATGTCGTCCGGCAAGAAGGTCGAATCCCGTCAGCAGGAGGTCTCGGACTTCTCCCGTCAGCTCAAGCTGTTGGCCAAGGAACTCGAATGCCCGGTGGTCGCGGTCTGCCAGCTCAACCGTGGTCCTGAGCAACGAACCGACAAGAAGCCGATGGTCTCGGACCTCCGTGAGTCCGGCTCACTCGAGCAGGACGCCGATATGGTGATTCTGTTGCACCGCCCCGACGCCATCGAGCGCGACGATCCCCGCGGCGGCGAGGCCGACCTGATCCTCGGCAAGCACCGTAACGGTCCGACCGCGACAATCACTGTGGCACACCAGCTTCACCTGTCCCGATTCGTGGACATGGCGCGGGGCTAGGGACAGCGGCGCTGGTCCAACGCTGGGTCGCGTATTCTTCATGGGGTTCAGACCCCAGCACCCAACGCAGCACATCGACGAAAGTAATCATGCCCGAGGACCAGAACACAGACGTTCCACCGAATCATCTCTCGATCGATCCGAGCAGCCGCTTCTACAACGAAGAGGTTCTTCGCCGCGACGTGGGCATTCGCTTCAACGGCGTCGAGAAGACGAGCATTCGCGAATACAACGTGTCCGAGGGTTGGGTGCGTGTCGAGGTCCCGACCGCGAAGGATCGCTACGGAAACCCCATGCTCGTCAAGCTCAAGGGCACAGTCGAACCGTACTTCCGCGACGCAAAATAGCGGACTCCGATAAACAGGTCCGCGGCTGTCGATCAGCTGCGGCCACGTGGATCCCAACGTAGTAGGGGCCCAGCGTCACCAGACCACCGCGATAGTCTCTCGGCACACCGGCGTTCCTGTCGAGGTGCGTATATGTAGCGCGGGTGACACCCGAGCATGGACTACTCGAGAGTGGCACCGGCTGCCGCTATGGATTCGAGGGCTCGCTGATGCTCGTCTTCGGTCGATCCCGCGCAAGCATCGGAGTGAACCGTGACGCGGTATCCCAGTGCGCACGCACGTTCCGCGGCAATCCGGACCCCGAAATCCGTGAGGTACCCGGTGATCACCACGTGCTCCACCCCGACAAGTCTCAGCTGGGCATCCAGATCGGGGTTGGACCAGATGTCGCGGTCGAACTTCGTTGCGATGAGGTCTCCCGGCCGAGGCGTCATCCTCGGGTGGAAGCGGGCTCCGACGCTCTCCGGGTCGGAACGCAGAGGATCGGCAGCGTCCTGGCTCAGATAGCGGCTGCACACCAC
Source organism: Rhodococcus sp. 05-2254-5 (assembly GCF_002258575.1). Lineage (NCBI taxonomy): Bacteria > Bacillati > Actinomycetota > Actinomycetes > Mycobacteriales > Nocardiaceae > Rhodococcus > Rhodococcus sp. 05-2254-5. Next base: position 22,165 of record NZ_NOZG01000014.1, read on the forward strand.
CAGTGCGCCCGTAGCGCGCTGGGCTGCACGGACCGATTCGGCGCGAGCCACTGCGTCGGGATCGTGTCCGAGCTCGATGACCCAGGGCTGAAAGTCGATCTCCACCAATGCCGTTCGCGGCATGTCAGTATCTGGTTCCGACTGCAGCGGGTGCATCGTCGAGCGCGGTGAGATCCTCGGCGGTGAGCTTAAGCTCCAGTGCCGCCAGGTTGGCGTCGAAATGCTCGATGTTGGTGGTGCCGGGAATGGGAATCACGTGGGGACCCTGGGCGAGTACCCACGCCAATGCCACAGCGGCAGGGGTGGAGTCGTGCCTCGATGCAACTGCGGACACCACCTGGACGATCGATCGGTTCTGTTCGGCGGCAGCTCCGGAGAATCTGGGAAGTGTCAACCGCATGTCGGTCGCCGGAAGTGTGGAGGTATCGAGTGAACCGGTGAGAAATCCTCGACCCAACGGCGAGAACGGCACGAACACCGCGTCGTTCTTACTCGTCCACTCCACCATGTTTCCCATAGGTTCACCGTCGGGTGTTGTGCCCTGTCCCAGCGCGTTTCGAGTCCACAGGGATAGTTCGGACTGCACCGCGGAGACCGGATGAATACTGTGGGCCACCCGTGCCTGCTCGACGGTGACCTCGCTGAGTCCCAGGGCGCGCACCTTGCCCGCCGCAACCAATTCGGACAGCGCTCCCCAGGATTCCTCGATCGGCACCTGGTCGTCGACGCGATGGAGGTAGTACAGATCGATGGTGTCCACACCGAGGTTCCGCAGGCTCGAGTCGCAGGCCTGCGCGAGGTGCTTCGGCGTACCGTTTCGGGTCAGAACAGGCGCTCCGCCGTCGACGTTGCCGATCAGCCCGGCTTTCGTGGCGATCACGGCATCCGTCCCGGCCAGAGCGCGGCCGACGACCCTCTCGTTGTGTCCGGCGGCGTAGGCGTCGCTGGTGTCGAAGAAGTCGATCCCCGACTCGAGTGCATGCGCAAGGATTGGTGCACCGGCAGTGTCCGAGGAGGTGTCGGCACCGGCATAGGCCCAGCTGATACCCATGCAACCGAGGCCGATGGCACCGACATTGCGTCCGAGTGCTGGGACGTTACGAGTGGGAATCGACATCAATGCTCCTGTGCTCGTTGAATGATGGGGTGACGACCGCAAGACCGTCACAGTCGAGACCCTGGGCGATCAGGTCCTCGTAGTGCGAGATTTTCGACTCCAGCGCCGACCGTGCTTCGGCGAGACGACGTTGCTTCTCTTCGACACGTACCCGGTGCGCGGTCAGAATGTCGATCCGTTCCTGATGCGTCGACGCACCCAGATTCACCAGAATCACGAATCGGCGCATATCGGCTGTGGGCATTCCGGTCGTCCGCAGACGAACCAGAAGTTTCACGAGTGCGACGAGTCGCGGGCTGAACGCGCGCCGACCCATCGCCGTGCGAGGGATCTCGGGTATCAGGCCCTCCCGCTCGTACCAACGCAGCGTGTCCTGCGTCAGCCCCGAGGACTCGGCCATCTCGGCAATTCCGATACTCACGTCCTCGGCGTCGGTCGCGGCCGGTGAATGCGGTGCTGCGGTCATGGACCAGACGCTACGTCTTGGAGTGCACTCCAACGCAAGCCGAAATCGGCGAGGATCACACCGCTGGTAAACACGGTCGCGCTGCAGCGCGAAAGAGCATGGCGGCGGCCGCGTCGGTGCGTTCGGAATCCCCCGTGCTGAAGCGGTCGAGCAGTAGCCCTCGGAATCCGGCCCCCATGGTTGTCGCCTGTAACGAGGCCGTGGTCGAGTCCATCCCGCAGCGCGCCATCGCACTGGCCAAAGCGTCGGTCAGTGCCCGAACACTGTCGCGTGCGAAGTCCGCGAGGACTCCGGACTTGATGGAGGCAATTCCGATGACCTGCATAAGGATCCGTGAGCTGACCGCGTTGTGACCGTCGGACATCGACTTCCACAATTCGAGCAGTCGGCTCTCGAGCTGGTCGGCAGTGTCGATGTCGCCGAACATTTCTGCGAACGCCGGCCGCTGACTGGTCAAGGCCTGCACTATCAAGTTCTCGCGGGAATCGAAGTAGTAGATCAGCATTCGCGAGCTGGTGCCAAGTTCGGCGGCCAGGGGGCGAAGGGTCAGATCGTCGAGACCGTGAGTGCCTATGTAGTCGACAACGCGGCTGAGCAGCTCGACGCGCTTGTCGTGATCGAGTGGACGGGCCATGGGTTGACTGTACCGGTCGCTACATGTATCCATGGACGTCATGAGTGAACCGATCGCTACACAAACGCTTCATCGCAACGCCGTCGTCACCGGGTACGTAGCCACGACGGCTCTGGCCGACGACGCCGACACAACATGGGATCGCCTCATGGACGGGCAAAGTGGGATAGGCCCGCTCCTGAGTGACTTCGTTGCGAGGTATGACCTTCCGGTTCGCATCGGAGGTGTCCTTCAGGTGGCGCTCTCCGACCATCTGACCCGCGTGGAGCAGCGGAGACTGTCCTTCGTCGAGCAGTTGGCGGTTGTGCTGGGACGGCGACTGTGGCGTGCCTCGGGTCTGGAGGACATGGACTCGGATCGTCTTGCCGTCGCAGTGGGGACCGGACTGGGTGGCGGCGATGCGTTGATCGGGGCCGTCGACGCGATGAGGGCGGGCGGATACCGGAAGGTGTCGCCGATGTCGGTCCCGATGGTGATGCCGAACGGACCGGCTGCGCACATCGGGCTCGAGGTCGGCGCTCGGGCGGGGGTGTTCACTCCGGTGTCGGCATGCTCGTCGGGTTCGGAGGCGTTGGCTCACGCATGGAGACTGATCGCTTCGGGTGAGGCGGATGTCGTGATCGCTGGTGGCGTCGAGGGGCATATCGACGCAGTGCCGATCGCTAGCTTCTCGATGATGCGGGCGATGAGTACTCGCAATGACGAACCGACGCGGGCTTCGCGGCCCTTCGATCGTGACCGTGACGGATTCGTGTTCGGTGAAGCGGGTGCGCTGCTGATCATCGAGTCCGAGAGACACGCCACGGCGCGAGGTGCACGAATTCACGGCCGACTGCTCGGTGCAGGAATAACATCGGACGGGTTTCACATAGTCGCACCGGATCCTGAAGGTCGAGGGATCCGTAAAGCCATGCAGAAGGCCATAGGCACGGCTGGTTTGACTGCCCGAGACATTGACCACGTCAATGCGCATGCAACGGCAACGCCGATAGGTGACCTGTCGGAGGCCAGGGCCATCGCCGCTACCGTTGGCCATGCATCCGTCTACGCACCGAAGTCTGCACTGGGTCATTCCATCGGTGCAGTCGGAGCAGTGGAGGCGATTCTCGCGATGCTGTCGATTCGCGAATCGGTGGTGCCGCCAACTCTCAACCTCGACAATCAGGATCCCGCAATCGATCTCGATGTCGTCGGTTCACAACGCCGCCAGCAGATCGACTACGCGTTGAGTACGTCGATCGGCTTCGGCGGGCACAACGTTGCCCTGGCGTTCGGGCGCTACTGATCAGAGTCGGTATCGGATCAATCGCGAACTGTTGCCCACCACCGCGACCGACGAGGCGTTGTGCAGGATTGCCGCCAGCACTGGGGACAGCGCACCACCGGCGCTGACCGCCAAGCCGAGAGCGTTGACGGCGATGGACATTCCGTAGTTCTGACGGATGACCGACACCGAGTGGCGGCCGAGGTCACGTACGTCGAGCAGACGCGACAAGTCGTCGCTTGCCAGTGCCACGTCCGCGGTCTCGACGGCAACGTCGGTGCCCGCCAATCCCATTGCGATTCCGATATCGGCGACGGCCAAAGCAGGGGCATCGTTGGTGCCGTCACCGACCATCGCCACGACGTAGCCTGCGTCCTGCAGTTCTCGGACGGCTTCGAGCTTTTCGTCGGGCATCACTTCGGCACGCCACTCGGTGATACCGAGTTCCGCGGCGACCGCCGCCGCTGTCTTCGGGTGGTCGCCGGTGAGCATGATGATGCGTTCGACACCGTCGGCTCGAAGCGCGTTCAGAACGGCGGATGCGTTGGTACGGACTTCGTCGCGGAGACTGATCAAGCCGACGAGTACGCCGTCGACGGCCAGCAGCAGCGGAGTCTCGGCCTCGTCCTGCAGCCGCGAAACCCATTGCTGCGCATCCTCGGACACCGCGACGTTCTCGCTGCGCAGGAGGGATGGACTGCCCAGGAGCAGCGTCCGTCCGTCTGCGACCGTCCGCATGCCGAGTCCGACGATCACCTCGCACTCCTCGTGCGGCGGGATGACGATGTGCCGTTCCTCGGTACTCCGAATGACAGCCTCTGCCAGAGGATGTCGAGAGTGGATCTCGGAGCTCGCCGCGTAGGCCAGCACCTGCTCGGGTTCCCAATCGTCCTGAAACGAAACGACATTGGTCACCACTGGGCGTCCCACCGTGAGGGTTCCGGTCTTGTCGAACACAAAGGCGTCGACCCTGCCGGCCTGTTCGAGGTGAGATCCGCCCTTGATGAGAATGCCTCTGCGGGCACCGTTTCCGATGGCTGCGCTGATGGCGGTCGGCGTGGACAACCCGACCGCGCACGGGCACGCCACGAGCAGCATCGTCATGGCACGTCGTACATCCCGGGTGACGACGAGAGTCAGCGCCGACAGGATGAAGGACGCGGGGACGAAGCGTCGTGAAAAGTTCTCTCCTACAGTCTGAATCGGTGCACGATCTTCCTGCGCCTCCTCGACGCGAGAAATGATGCGGCCGATCGTGGTGTCGCGACCGACGGCGGATGCGCGCACGACGAGGCGGCCACGGACGACGACGGATCCCGCATGAATACGGTCTCCGGCGACGATCGATACCGGCAAGGTCTCGCCGGTGATCGCGGACTGATCCACCACCGCGTCACCGTCGACCACGGTGCCGTCGACGGGAACGCCCACGTGGTCGTGCACGACGACCTCGTCGCCGATCTCGAGTCGATCGACGTCGACGGAGATCTCGGAGCCGTCGGGCAGCCTGATCCAGGCGGTGTCCTGTGTGCCGGTCAACAGGTCTGAGATCGCGCGTCGAGTTCGCTTGAGGGTCAATTCCTGCAGGTACTCGCCGATGTTCAGGAGCCACAGCACGGTGAGGGCGACGACGTTCTCGCGCAACACGAGGCTGGCCACGGTTGCGGCGCTGACGAGTGCGTCGGTTCCTGCCGTCCTGTTGCCGGCCAGCGAGCGCACGGCTCCCTTGAGGAACGGGTAGCCGGTGAAGATCGTTGCGCCGGTGGCAACGAGACGGCTGGTGGGGCCGAGGATGGGCGGCCGACGGAACGCGTAGCGGCGAAGACCGAGAAGGACCAGTGCCGCGCCGCCGATGGTCATCCGCAGCACGTCGCCGCTGGTGACGTCAGCTGAGCGCGGACTACGGACCGGTACCAGGGCCCAATTCGTCGAGCGCCCCGCGTTCACTGCGTCGAAGAGTTCGGCCCTGTCGATTCGTGTGCGGGAGTACCAGATGACGACCGACGCCGTCCGCGGGTACGCATGAACGGCGCGCACTCCGCGGATCTTGTCCACATGGTCCTCGACCGCGACAGCACGGCCCGGGCTCGAGCGGAGCCAGTCGACGCGAAGGCGCATACGGCCTGCGGCGTCGGAGAGGATCTCGATGCCGTCTGCCTGCGTCGCGTCGATGTCGAGGGGGCGTTGGGCGAGGGTCGTCATAATCGGAAGCAGTCCCGGTCAGTGCGCGTGGCCGTGGCCCGCATCGGAGGCCGTGGGCGGCGGAACCTCTTCACCGATCCGGTCCCGGGCCTCGGCAACGACGTCGGACACGGCCAGTCGGGCCGATTCCGCGTGAACCTCGGCCTTGCGCGCTGCGCGTAAACCGAGCTCAGTGGCCGATACCGCAGCCTTGCGGACGGGGGCCTTCTCGTACAGCTTCTTGGCACCGTTGTATGCGGCGACGCCGACTGCACCCGTCACGACCGTCGATACTGCCTTCGCGACGATGATCGGAAACGCCATGATTGAACTCCTCGGGATCGATCCGGACCGCTGTTATTGGCAATCGTATTCGTTTTCTCGGGCTGTGGCGATTCCTGGACGTTTCGGACTTCTTCTACGACAACCGATCATTCGAGTTCGAGTTCGTAGTACAGGGCCTTGGGGCCGCTTCCGCGTCCCTCGTGGCAGTCGAATCCGCGTTTCTCGTACACGTGTCGAGCTGCCTCGTCGTCCTCCGAGGTATTCAGATCGAGGTAGGTCGCGCCACGGCTGCGGACGTGCTCGATGACGTCGTCGAGAAACGTCGTGCCGTAGCCCTTTCCGCGCTGGCTGGGCTGAACGTAGAACTCGGCCAGGTAAGCCTCGATGTTCGAGCTCCACGTTCCGATGCGAAATCGAAGGACCGCCACCCCGATCGCGGGAGACCCGAACGTCAGCACGCTGGTATCACCGGACTGCACCAGTCGATCGAGATGCGTTGCAAGCCAATTCGGTTCGGGTGCAGGGTCGTCGTATTCGCGATTGAAGTCGACCAGCAGTGTTGCGGCCTCGTCGAAGCCGTCCCGGTCACGAACTACGTGTGTACCGTCCATGTCCATCATCGCCCGTTCCTTCGTCAGAGTTCAGGTCGAACCAGGTTCTTCGCGTCGCCCAAGCCGAGACCGGGATGCAGTTCACGCAGCGAGCGAATGGCCTTGACGGTGCGCCCGTGTTCGTCGACAACGGCGTCGACGTCCTCGGCGGGTACGGACTCGGGGCCGATCTTTTGTACGGTGCAGACAGGCGCGGGACGCCAATACCGGTACAGGAACCAGGGCACGGCCATGGCCAGTAGAGCCAACTTGATCCAGGTCCAGATGGACGGCTCGGTCAACACGTCGGAAATGACCAGGAAGGAGATGCACGTCAGCCAGATGACCAACAGATATCGAGTCCACGGTCGCTGACGGGCGTTCATCGGTCCATCGTGTCATCGCAGCCCTGTTCGGACAATGCGTCAGCGTCTCCGTCGTCCCAGACTTCCGTGGTGATGCAGAAGGGATGACCGGCCGGGTCCAGCAGCACCCTCCATCGGAGATCGGGCTGGTCGAGCGCTTCCGTCGCGCCGCAGTCCAGTGCGTATGCGACGGCTTCGGAGAGACGTCCGCCGTCGTCCAAGTCGAGGTGCACGATCGCCGCCGAGGGCCAGACGGGTGGTCGATAACTCTCGACTTTCTGCGCGACGATGCGAACACCTGACATCGTTTGTACTGCGGCACTTTCGTCGTTGTCCCACAGCACCTCGCCTCCAAGGAGCGCCAGGTAGAACTGTGCAAGTTCTCCTGGCTCTGCGCAGTCGACGGATGTCCCTGCGACAGCGAGATGTGAAATCGGCATGTCAGGAGAATACGGACGTGCTGGAATCCTCACCTGTACAGCTCGTAGGTCTCGAATGCCCGAGCAGCTAGTTCCTCCCGGATTGCTGTGGGCTGCAGAACTTCTACGCCGGGTCCGCAGTTCCACAGTGCACCGAGGGCGTGATTGTGTCCGGAGAACACGATCACTACCAGTCGCTTTCCGTCGTGATGGATCCTCTCGTCAATGACTCGTACTACGTTCTTGGACAACGAAAGCCACGCTGATTCCTCGACTGTGCAGGTGATTTTGGTCTCGACCAAACTCGCACGGAACGACTTCCAGTGTGCGGTGAAGGCGGCCTCCAGGTCCACGGTGGAAGCGCGGTGAGCCTGCTCGTCGAGCACAGTCAGTTCGTCGATCCGCGATACACGGTAGACACGTTCGGTGCCCTCACGCCCGGCGAGTAGGTACCAGTGATCGCCGGCGTAGACCAGCCCGATTGGGTCAAGGATTCGATCGTTCACCGAACCGCTGCGATCGCGATACGTGATTCTTATCCGCATACCGTCTATGACGACCCGTTGGAGTTCCACCAGATGTTCTTCCGGTTCGTGGGGATACGCGAAACCGTCGGGGCGTACCAGGATTCGTTGTGACGCAGTGCTTGCCGCTGCTCGGTGAGCGTCGGGTATCGCTGCGATCACCTTGCGCATGGCGCTTGCGAACGCCGGGGTGGCGACGCGTCCCGCGCCGGAAGCGAGCAATGCCGTCGCCTCGGCGGCCGTCAGACCGGTCAGCTCGGTGCGATAGCCCTGCAGCAGACTGATGCCACCACCGCGACCGCGATCGGAGTAGACCGGAATGCCCGCCGAAGACAACGCTTCGATGTCACGCAACACGGTGCGCGTGGATACTTCGAGCTGGGCGGCAATGTCGGCAGCGTTCAGTCTGCCCCGATGTTGGAGCAGCATGACGATGGACAACAACCGGTCTGCGCGCACCCGAAAAGTCTCTCACCAAAACATGACAGAAGATGTCATGTTTACCCGATCTACTTCTACCCAGCAGGCCACACCCGGTGGCCGCGAAACGGAAGGATCGACAATGAACACCATCGAGACCACGCAGCAGGCGGATCCGCGCGAGGTGTACTTCACGTCCGCCGCATGGGTGAGCGGTCTGCTCACAGGCGTGCGCGCCGACCAACTGGACCTTCCCACTCCGTGCGACGAGTTCGATGTCAGGACGCTGGCAGGCCATCTCGTTGCCACGGTCCGAAGGCTGATTGCGATCGCCGAACTCGGGAGTCCGGACTCTGTGTCGCCCTTGTGCTCCGATCATGACGCCGCATCCTTCGACACGTCGGTGACGCAAGCCCGTGCCGCGTGGGCCGACGATGCATTGCTCGATGCCCCGGTCGCGGTCCCGTGGGGTGAGGTACCGGGGCGATCGGCTGTGTGGGGATATGCGCGGGAGTTACTGGTGCACGGATGGGATCTTGCTGTTGCGACTGGCCAGCCCGCAGAAGTGGACGACACTCTCGTCGAGCCGGTAGCAGTGGAATTCCATGCAATGCTTCCCGCGGATGCGCGGGTTCCGGGAGTGCCGTTCGGCCCCGTTGTGGAACCGAGGGCGGGAGCGGGTTCACTCGAACGCCTGGCGAATTTCTCCGGTCGGTCGTCGGACTGCTGGGTGTAGTACGTCGCCCTTGACCTCGAGTGCACTCGAGGTTGCAGGGTGGTCCCATGCAGATGACTTTCGAAGAGTTGCCTCAACTCATGACGCTGATGACCGGCGACGAAAAGCACGGTGCCAGCGCCACATCCACGCTCGACGTGCTGTGGGTGCTGTACTCCGACATTCTTCGTCTCGACGCGGCGCAGCCCGACGATCCCGATCGCGACAGGTTCTACCTCTCCAAGGGGCACGGCCCGATGGCGTACTACGCAGTGCTCGCTGCACGGGGCTTTCTGACGCCGAACGAGCTTGCGTCGTTCGGCAGCTACCACTCACCGCTGGGCAATCATCCGGACCGCACGCTGATTCCCGGGGTCGACATCGGTTCGGGATCACTCGGTCATGGTCTGGCGCTGGCAGCCGGAACTGCTGTGGCGCTGCAGATTCAGCGAAGGCAGGCTCAGGTGTTCGTACTGATCGGAGACGCCGAGCTCGACGAGGGCAGCAACATGGAAGTCATCCAATTCGCCGGCCGAGCGCAGCTGGGCAACTTGACCACCGTGGTGATCGACAACGATTCGGCTGGTCTGGGTTGGCCCGGCGGCATCGCGTCGCGCTTCGCCGTCGAGGGGTGGTCGACCTCCGACGTCGACGGGAGGGACCACAGTGCGCTCCGGCGGGCGTTTCGCATCGATCACGGCGACCGGCCTCACGTAGTGGTCGCCCACGTGGAGAAGAAGGAGAACTGAATGACGTCGACGATGAAGAGGACCGCGGATCAACGCGAGTCCTTCTACCGACTGCTGCCGGAGTTGTTGGTGCAGGACGAGCGAGTCGTGCTGGTACTGGCCGAGATCGGCGCCGCCTATCTCGAACCGCACCTCACTCCTGACATCCGATCGCGTGTGGTCAACGTGGGTATTCGAGAGCAGGCGATGATCGGTGTCGCAGGCGGTATGTCGCTCGCCGGAATGCGTCCGATCGTGCACACCTTTCCACCGTTTCTGATCGAGCGACCCTTCGAGCAGGTGAAACTCGATCTGGGACATCAGGATGTCGGCGCGATCCTGGTCAGCTCGGGCGGCTCCTACGGGTGGCCGCAAGGCGGTGAGACGCACTTCGGCCAACGCGATGTCGCACTGCTGGACACCCTGGACGGGTGGACGGTGCACGCGCCCGGGCACGTCGACGAGGTCGAATGGATGCTGCGCGGTGCCGCTGCATCCGACGACCGCGTTTACATCAGGCTTGACGGCGTCTCGAACGATCACTCGTACGGTCGACCCGGAGGTTCGATGACCGTTCTGCAACAGGGTAATTCGGGCACTGTGATCTCGGTCGGTCCGATGACGGACCGGGTCCTGGCCGCGGCCCGTGGACGTGACGTCACCGTGCTGCACGCGTCGACGATCAGGCCCTTCGACGGTACGACTCTTCGAGAAACGCTGACTGCGCCGGACATCATGATCGTCGAGCCCTATCTCGCGGGAACCTCTGTGCCGCAGATCGATCGAGCGGTGGCGGACATCCGGCATCGGGTGCTGGGGATCGGTGTGGAGCCTGGAGAGCGTAGAAAGTACGGAACGGTGGCCCAACACGACCGAGCCAGCGGCCTCGACATCGAAGGACTGTCCCGATCGATGGACGACTTCTTCGAGTGATCAGTGTCGGCGGCGCTCGTACCTGTCCTTGGTGACGCTGTACGCAGATTCGAGGAGTTCCCCGATCTGCGATTCGGTCTGCGAAGACGGGTTGACCACCGACAACCAGCCCGCAGTGCCGTACGAAGGGTGGGCAGCAAGGGTGTCGTCGGTATCGGCCTGCGGTGCGTGGGCTGCTTCGCGTGGGGGCACTCCCAATAGGCGTTCGAACTCCTGCTTTCCGGCAATGACATTGACACGGAACGCGTCCGGCCGGTCCAGCCGGGACAACTCGTCTCCCGGATAGTTCTTCGTCACGATGGTCGCGAACGGCTGGGTGGACGACGGAACAGTTCCGTCCGGCGAGTAGTAGAAGAACACATCGCCCCATGCGAGTTCCGGAGTCCCGTCACCCTCCCGAGGCCGCTGCGCCAACGTGCCGTCGAAGCTGCCGACCAGATTCACGATGTCATCGAGTGTCATGCATCGATGGTCACATGCTCGGCAGCTTCTGCCCAGAGTTCAGCCGACTTTGTAGGTTCCCGTACCGGTTGCGACGAGGCGGCCGGATTCGGTCCCGACGATGTCGACTCGACACGTCTTCAGGCTCCGACCCGCGTGTATCCGAGTACCGACGATATCGACACCCTCGGCATATACCGGCTCCATGAACTGCACAGACATGGAGACCGTGACGCCCCGAAGCTTCTCGGGCACTTCGGATCCGGCCCATGCTGCGGTCATGATCCCGATATCGATACAGCCGGCGATCACGCCGCCGTGCAGCATCTGGCCGACGGTGGACAGCTCGTCGCGGTACGGCAGCCGCAGCCGAGCTGTGCCCTCGTCGATGTCGACCAGCTCGATGCCCAGTTGCTGCACGAACGGTGATTGCGGGAGAAACATGGTCATCGCCGCGCTGCCGCTGTCCGGTGCCAGTACTTCGTTGGCTGTCATCGCTACCCCTCTATCGTAATTGGATTCCGATATCGGAATCAGAGTACGATAAAGTTATGGTCTTGGATACCCCCACCGACAAGCGGAAGCGTCGAACACACACTGCGGTGCTCGACGGCGCTCGTTCGCTCTTCCTACGCCACGGATATCGGGCAACGACGATCGAGATGCTGGCCACCGCAGCCGATGTGGCGGTGAGTTCGATCTACGCAAACTTCCCCGCCGGCAAGGTGGACATCTACGCCGCTCTCGCGTGGCGAACCGCCCAGAGCCACGCTGAGCAAATGACTGCCCCCACCGATGCGGTCGAATCTGCGCACGTCGTTGCCGAGTTCCTCGATCGCTACATCGCGTTTCACCGCGACGATCCACTGGCGTTGCGGCTGCTGGCGCTGACGGATGTGGACAAGTCCGAGTCCGCGTCGGTCGGTGAGGCGAAGGAAAAGATCGACACTGCGCTCGGTGAACTCATCGATTCGGTGACGCGTGCGGTGGAGGACGCCGGTGCCGACGTCCTCCCCCGTGCACTGGTTCTGAATGCCTGGGCGGCGATGAACGGTGCTGTGTCACTGCATCAACGACGCATCGTCGATCGATCCATGCTCGACGCCATGCTCGCGATCACGCGGGCGGATATGCTCCGCCACCTGAAAGGAACACCCGATGAAACCCGGTGAGCTGAGCGCAGGTCATCGTGCGCGAATAGTGGCAGCTGCTGTGCGAGAACAACTCGCGATGTTGCCCGGTACCGTGCTCGGTCCCCGGCGACGTTCGGCGGGTTCCGCATGGCACACAGTCGATGCTCCGGATTCACGGTTGTGCCGGGAAGCACTGGAGGAGGCCAGAGAGTGCCTCAGTGAGCCCATGTTGATGCACAGCGTGCGGTGCTGGCAGTACGCGTCGGCGTTTGCGGTCATCGACGGTCTACGGCCGGATCGGGAGGCGCTGTACGTCGCGTGCCTGTTGCACGACATAGCTCTCGGCGCAGAACAGAACCCGGTGGCTGGATGTTTTGCGGTGATCGGAGCCGGGAGAGCCGAAGAGTTCGTCCGCCGACACGAAGGCGACGACCGAACGGCGCAGATCGTCCACGAGACTGTAGCCAGGCACATGGACGTCGAGACACCGATGGGATCGGAGGCGGCCCTGCTGCACGATGCGGCACACCTGGACGTCAGTGGCCGTCGGATTCGAGACCTCGATCCGCACTGCGTGGATGTCATCGAATCCAGCTATACGCGAGAAGGTTTCGCCGCAGACTTCGCATCCAGGATGAAGATCGAATCGAGAAGGAGACCGCAGTCGACGGCTGCGACCTTGTGGCGCTCAGGAATGTACCCGGCGATGAAGGCGAACCCCCTGGAGCGCAGGGTCATATCGTCGAAGTAGCTGTTGCGCGATGGATGATCTGTTCGATTCGATCTGCGTCGTCGGAGTCTTTCGGTGCGTAGAGGAAGACGTAGGTTTCGGGAAGTCCGAGGCCAGGGCGTCCGGCGAGGGGGTGTAGCTCACCCCAGCCCGCGGAGATGACGGTTTGAGCATCGTCGGGCTGCATGACGACGTGCATCGATCCTTCGGTCTCGTGGACGTGGAGTATCTCGCCGTTGGTTCGCGAAATCCACGGTGCAGCAGTGGTGACATCCGTCAGATACAGTGCGTCCCCTCGCCTCTCGAAGTGGCTGCGCGCCAGGTGGTATCGATTGTTCGTGCGCGCTTCGGCAGCAACTGCGCCGGTGATCCTGTCTGTCAGTACGGGCGTAGCACGGTCGGTGAGCTGGCGATGTGGAATCGGGTACGGGGCGATCCTCGGACGCGGTCCTCGGCGCGGTTCGAGGTGCCAGTGCCGGCCTGCGCGCGACGCGCCGGCGACGGTCATGAGGTCACGTCTGGACAACGGTCGTAGCGCGGTGGCGATCAACCACCCACCGACGTTGGCCGGTAAGCCACCCGGCCCCAAGGCCCTCCACGTCGTGTAGTCGTTCTTGACGGTCTGCACAAGTCCCCCCTCCAGGTCGTATACGTCCGCACCACGGTAACTGCGCGACGACTCCGGCGGTAGGCCTACATCGTCCGATGTACGACGAGATACACGTGCAGACCGATGTGCAGGAACGTTCGGGTCCATAGCGTTGTGGTCGTCAACGAAACAGCGAAGAACAAGCACAGCAGAGGAACCGTCATGCACGCCGCAGTACTACTTTCACAACAACACTCGACCACCGAGCAGGTACTCGGGTTCGGGCTGGGAACCATCGTCTTGGTGGCGGTGCTCGGCGCGGTCGTTCTGTTCGTCGCCGCGCTCGTCAGCATCCTTCGCTCACCCAATTACAGTGTCGCAGGCCGTGCGGTGTGGATCTTCGTCGTGCTCGCGTTTCCGTTTCTCGGGCCTCTGGTCTGGTTCGTATGGGGCCGCACCTCGACGTTCGCCGTCGAAGCGTCGAACAGTCTCAGATGACCGATCCGATCGTGCGTGCCGTATCCGGGAACTCACCGGCGTTCGAGCCCGCGTAGTTCAACCGCAGGAACTTGCCGGTGGGTTCGGCCGGGAAGTAATCGTCTCCCGCACCGACGATGACACCCGCCAATTTGCATTTGTGCACAACGTCTTCCAGGTCGATGTCGTCACGCAGGCGCATCCACAGATTGAGTCCGCCCCGGGGGATCCGATCGAGATGACCGCGAGGAGCGAACTCGATCAGGCTGTGGGCCAATAGGTCTCGACGAGCTTCGAGTTGCGTGCGTAGGCGTCGTAGGTGTGTGCGCCAGGCGGGTTGAGTGACGACATCGAGAGCGACGGTTTGCAGGATGCCGCTGACGTACATCGATTCGGCTCCCGTGTCGGCGAGGATACGTTCGTGGGCCGGGCCACGAGCGATCAAGCCTGCCAATCGAATCGACGGTGATACGACCTTGGTCAGCGAACGCAGGTACACCACATGTCCGCCGTCGTCTCGTGCGGCCAATGGGCTGGGTTCGGCGGTGATGCCGAAATCGTGGGCGGAGTCGTCCTCGATCAGGAACGCGCCGTGTCGTCGAACGATGTCGAGCACACGTTCGGACAGGTCCGGCGACCACTGTGCTCCGGTGGGGCTGGCGAAGGTCGGTTGAGCGTAGAACGCCCGCGCGCCGGACTCGGCGAATGCCTGCTCCAGCGCGTCCGGGTCGGGTCCGTCGACCCCGGTGGGGACCGGGACCACGCGAACGCCCGCCTGCGTTGCCGCCAGGATCGCTCCCCAGTACGTCGGCGATTCCATGAGAAGTGGGCGTCCCGCACCGACGAGCGCCCGAAAAGCCGTGCTCAGGCCGGTCTGGCTGCCCGGGATGATGACCACGTCGCTGGCCGAGGGCGGCGTGACGCCCAGCGGGGTGGAAGCGCCGAGTTCCGCGGCGAACCAAGCTCGAAGCTCGGGCAGGCCTGCGGTCGGCGGCCGGGCAACCACTGCGTCGGTGCGTGAGGCCCGGGTGAAAGCAGCGTGAACGAGTCGCTCCGGCAACAGCTCTCGGGCCGGGTAACCGGAATGCAGAGCGATCACGTCACTCGACGTGGACTGCAGTGCGGCGGGGAGTTGCAATCTGTTTCCGGGTGCACCGAGCGCGGCAGTCTGCCACCCGTAGTCGTTCGGGCGGGCCGTGTGGACGGTCTTGACGAATGTTCCGACGCCAGGCCGTGTTTCGATGACACCCTGCGACTTGAGGGTGCGCAGTGCTTTCTGCACCGTCACGGGGCTGGCCGAATGCTGGGCCACCAGCGCCCGAGTGGATGGCAGCTTGGCCTCGGGCGGGGCGGTTGCGATCCAGGTTCGCAGTGCAGACACGATCCGGGAACTGCTATCGTCGGACATGACACAGCATAGTAGCGCTACCCAGCTCGCGCCGGGTCTGCTATCCCGAGCCGGCCTCTTGTGGGGACTGGCGGGTGTCACGGCGTTCTCGTTCACCGTGCCGCTGACTCGGATCGCTGTGACCGGTGGCCTGTCGCCGCTTTTCGTCGGGTCCGGACGCGCCGTCGTCGCCGCGGCCCTCGCTGCTGGCGCCCTGGCCCTGACCTCGCAACGGTTGCCACGCGGACGGCAATGGGTTCGACTGTTTGTCATCGCGGCAGGGGTCGTCATCGGTTTCCCCGTGCTCACGTCGTTCGCTCTGACCACCGCCTCCGCCGGCCACAGTGCCGTCGTCATCGCGCTTCTGCCGGCTGCGACCGCGGCCTTCGCCGTCGTCCGCGAGCGGCAACGCGTCCGGCCGATGTTCTGGTTGGTTGCGGCCATGGTGCTGCGGTCGCTGTCGGATTCGCAGCCGTGCAGGGCGGCGAGTTCGCCGGACTGGGGTGGTCGGATCTGCTTCTCCTCGGAGCCGTCGTGGTGGCCGCGGTGGGATATGCGGAGGGCGGGCTGCTTGCGCGTGAACTGGGAGCGTGGCAGACGGTCTCGTGGGCGCTCGTCGTCTCTGTTCCGGTGACCGGAGCGATGACGGCGTTCGCGTGGTGGCATCAACCCACGAGCGGAGGTGTCGCAGAGTGGGCTGCGTTCGCCTATCTGGCCGTCGTGAGCATGTACCTGGGGTTCTTCGCCTGGTATCGGGGGCTGGCCATCGGTCCGATGTCGAGCGTGAGCCAGGTGCAGCTCGTTCAGCCGGTGCTGACGATCTGCTGGGCCGCGATCCTGCTCCACGAGGGACTGACGTGGCCGGTGGTCGTGGGTGGAGCAGCGGTCATCGTATGTGCAACAGTGGCGGTCCGAACTCGGATGTCGCCGTCCGTTCGACAGGAGGAACTTTCGTCATGACGCGATCGATCGATCAGGCACGCAAGCTCGAGAATGTTCGCTACGACATTCGTGGCCGCATTCTGGACAAGACCGAGGAACTCGAGGAGCAGGGGCACAAGATCCTGCGCCTCAACGTGGGCAACCCGGCCCCGTTCGGTTTCGAGGCACCCGACGAGATCATGATGGCGATGATTCGCAATCTGCCTACCGCGCAGGGATATTCCGACTCGCGCGGCCTGTTCTCGGCGCGCACCGCGGTGGTGCAGTACTACCAGACCAAGGGCCTCAGTGACCTCGACGTCGGCGACGTCTACCTGGGCAACGGGGTCTCCGAGCTGATCACCATGACGATGCAGGCGCTGTGCAACCCCGAGGACGAGGTGCTGATCCCCTCCCCCGACTACCCGCTGTGGACGGGCTCGGTGGCTCTCGCCGGAGGCACACCGGTCCACTACTTGGCAGACGAGACTCAGGACTGGGCTCCGGACTTCGAGGATCTGGAATCGAAGATCACCACCCGTACCCGGGCCATCGTCGTGATCAATCCCAACAACCCCACTGGTGCGGTGTACTCACGCGACGTTCTGCAGCGTTTCGTCGACCTTGCGCGCGAGCACGATCTGATTCTGCTCGCCGACGAGATCTACGAGAAGATCGTGTACGACGGTTCCGAGATGACCAATCTCGCAACTCTCACCGGCAAAGATGTGCTGTGCCTGACCTATTCGGGGTTGTCGAAGGCCTACCGAGTGTGTGGATTCCGTGCCGGATGGCTGGCGATCACCGGTCCACGACGCCGTGCGGCGAGCTTCATCGAGGGCATCACGTTGCTGTCCAACATGCGCATGTGCGCGAATGTGCCTGCACAACATGCAATACAGACGGCGCTCGGCGGCCGTCAATCGATCGAGGACCTTCTGCTGCCGACGGGTCGGTTGACCGCACAGCGGGATCTGGCGCATCGAATGCTGAACTCCATCGACGGGATCAGCTGTGTGCAGGCTGCGGGCGCGCTGTACATGTTCCCCAAGCTTGACACCGACCGTTTCGGCATCGTCGACGACGAGAAGTTCGTCCTCGACCTGCTCGAATCCGAGAAAATCCTGGTCAGTCACGGTCGAGCGTTCAATTGGGATGTGCCCGACCACTTCCGGCTCGTCACCCTGCCCAACGTGGACGATCTCTCGACTGCACTCGAGCGGCTCGGCAACTTCATGAGTTCGTACACGCAGTAGAACCGATTCTGCTCGAGCTGATTTTAAGTCCGTGCGGGCGCTCGGCAAGGGCGTATTCGCGCAGATGAACGCGCGTATCGCTCTGCTGCACGGCCTTTGGCGAACCCGCATTTCCCCGACGCCCCGGGGAAATGCGGGTTACGCTCGTCGTCCGATCTGCCGGGCGAGAGGGAATTCGTGGATCTATGGGGCTATTTGCAGGGGCGGGGTGAATCCCTCGCGTTTCTGACCTATCAACATGCGTCGCTGGCGTTTCAGACGGTTCTGGTGGGCACGGTCGTGGCCGTGCTCATCGCGATCGCAGTCCATCGTCTGCCTCTCTTCTCGGCACTGACGCTGACGACCAGTCGAGTAGCGCTGACGATTCCGTCTCTGGCGTTGCTCGCGCTGCTCATCGTCCCGTTCGGCTTGGGTGTGGTGCCCTCGTTCATCATGCTCGCGTTCTTCGCCGCCATGCCCGTGATCGGCAACGCCATCGTCGGACTGCGTGGAGTTCCCGACACCGTGATCGAGTCGGCGAAAGGAATCGGGTTCTCGCGCAGCCGCATCCTCGTCTCCGTCTCGCTGCCCATGGCATGGCCGGTCATTCTCACCGGAATCCGCGTCTCGACTCAGATGGTTGTCGGCGTCGCGGCCATCGTCGCGTACGTACTCGGGCCGGGCCTCGGGTCGCTCATCTTCAATGGCCTGTCGAGACTGGGCGGGACCAATTCCGTCGAGATGGCAGTGACCGGCACAGTGCTCATCGTCGTCATCGCCCTGGTGTTCGACGGCCTGCTCGTCCTTCTCGGGCGCCTCACCATCTCGAAGGGATTGTCATGACGGACAACACAACCGGCGAGCGAACGGTCACCGGCGCCTCGATTCGCCTCGACGGTGTGGTCAAGCAGTACAAGGGCCAGAACAAGGCGGCGGTGCAGAAGATCGATCTCGATATCGAGGCCGGCCACATCGTCGCGTTTGTCGGTCCGTCGGGTTGCGGTAAGACGACCACTCTCAAGATGATCAACCGTCTGATCGAACCGACAGAGGGCCGAATCTTCATTGGCGACCGCGACGTCACCGGCGAGGATCCGGACAAGCTCCGGCAGTCGATCGGCTACGTCATCCAGTCCGGTGGCCTGTTTCCACACTGGTCGGTCGCCAAGAACATCGGAGCCATTCCCCGGGTACTGGGCTGGGAGGCAAAGAAGATCGACGAGCGAACCGATTACCTGCTGGATCTGGTGGGACTCGACGTCGCCGACTTCCGCGATCGTCTCCCCAAGGACATGTCGGGAGGACAGCAACAGCGAGTGGGTGTGGCGCGAGCGCTCGCCGCCGATCCACCGGTGTTGCTGATGGACGAACCGTTCGGTGCCGTCGACCCGATCACCAGGGTTCGGCTGCAGGACAGCCTCATCGCCATCCAGCACGAGCTGGCGAAGACCATCGTCATCGTCACCCACGATTTCGAGGAAGCGACGAAGCTCGGCGACAAGGTATTGATTCTGTCCGAGGGCGGCCACATCGAGCAGTACGCGACGCCGGAAGAGATCTTGGCCAAGCCTGCGAGCCCGTTCGTCGAGGAGTTCATCGGATCCGGTGCCACGCTGGCACATTTGACGCTGTCCCGCGTCAAGGACGTCGACCACGACCCAGTCGTCACCGCCGAGGTGGGCGATGCGTCGCAGGAGGTCATCGCTCGTGCGCGGGCTCAGGGTGCCACCTGGATCGTCGTCATCGACGAACACGGTCGGCCTCGCGCCTGGCCGTCGCTCGACGAAGTCGCCACCAAGGAACGCATCACCGATTACGTCGACGAGCGATTGCCCACCGTCGCACCGTCATCCACGCTCAACGACGCCCTGGACACGATGCTTGCCGCCAGTCAGGGCGGCGTACTCGTCACCGACGGCCGCGGTGCCGTTACTGGCGCACTGACGATCGCGACCGTGATGGCCGTGATTCGTGGTCAACTCTCGGATGCTCGCTCCGGTGACGGTCACGTCTCGTATTCGGCCCATACCGAGGGCGCAGCAACATGAATCGACTTCGTCGCGCACCGTTGGACGTGTGGTTCGAGCCGCTCCTCATCGTCGTGCTCGGGGTCGGTTACATCCTGTGGTACCGCTCCACGACGCTGACGACTACCGAGCAGGCATCACTGGGCTGGGACAATTTGAAGACGACGATCGTCGACCACATCGTGTTGACGTTGACTGCGACCGTGATCGTCGTCGCCATCGCAATTCCGTTGGGCATCCTGCTCACTCGCGACAGGGCGAAGAATTTCCGACCGGTGGCCGTCAACTTCGCCAACATCGGCCAGGCCGCTCCGGCGGTGGGTCTGATCGTGTTGCTGACGATGTGGCTCGGAACCGGGTTCCGCACCGCCGTCATCGGATTGGTGGTCTACGCGATACTGCCGATTCTGCAGAATACGATCGTCGGAATCCAACAGGTCGATCAGCGGACCATCGAAGCGGCCCGGGGAATCGGGTTCTCCGGCCTCCGCACGCTGGTGCAGGTGGAGTTGCCGCTCGCGGTGCCTGTGATCCTGAACGGCGTACGTACCGCGTTGGTCATTCTCGTCGGCACCGCGACACTGAGCACCTTCATCGGGGCGTCCAGCCTCGGCACGCTCATCACCACGGGTACCACGCTGTTCCTACCGAAGTTACTCATCTCCGGTGCCGTTCTCGTCGCGCTGCTCGCACTGATCATCGACTGGCTCGGCCGTGTGGTCGAACTGATCGCGACCCCACGAGGAGTGGCATGATTCGCCGACTGTCCACGGCAGCAACCGCTCTCGCGCTGACGGCAGCACTCGCCGGTTGCGGGTTGGTCAGCTCGTCGGGAACGTTCGAGAGCACGTCACTTCCGGACGGTGCGACCCCGTTGGACGGCGCATCGCTGGTGGTGACGAGCAAGAGCTTCACCGAGGGCGTATTGCTCGGAAAGATCACGGCCACATACCTTGCCGCTGCCGGCGCGAAAGTCACCGACCTGACCGGAGCACCGGGGTCGGCGTCGTCGAGACAGGCACAGCTCAACGGTGACGCAGACATCCTCTGGGAATACACCGGTACCGGGTGGGTCAACTACCACAGCCAGACCGAGACGATCAGTGATCCGCAGGAGCTGTGGGAGCGCGTCCGCGACATCGAGAAGAGTGAGCACAACCTCGATTGGCTACCGCCCGCGAATTTCAACGACACGTATGCGTTCGCCGCCTCGGCCGAGACGGCACAGCGTCTGGGTGTCGCATCTTTGTCGGATGTAGCGAAGCTCCCCGTGGCCGACAGGACGTTCTGCGTCGACGACGAGTTCTTCTCTCGCTCCGACGGTTTCGGACCGATGCTCGACACCTACGGCATCGGACTGAACGCACCCGACGGCGTACCGTCGGGCAACGTCACGCGGATGGATGCGGGTGTCGTCTACACCTCGACCGCCGACAGCTCACCGTGCAACTTCGGCATGGTCTACACCACCGACGGCAGAATCAAGAACTTGAATTTGACTGTGCTGCAGGATGACAGGGCCTTCTTCCTGCCCTACAGCGGGACCGCGGTGGTGCGCGATTTGGTGCTCGAACAGCATCCCGAGATCGCCGATCTGCTGGCCGTCGTATCCGAGCGATTGACCGACGATTTGATGCAGGAGTTGAACGGGCGGGTCGACATCGAGGGCGAAGACCCATCCGATGTCGCCTACGAGTGGTTGAAGAGCGAAGACCTGGTGACGTGAGGTCCGGTCAATTCGTATCCGGCTCGAACAACTCCTCGATAGTGCAGTCGAATGCTGCGGCAAGGCGGAAGGCGACAGGCAGGCTCGGGTCGAACCGCTCCTTCTCGATGGAGATGATCGTCAGTCGGGTGACGTCGATTCGCTCGGCCAATTCGCTCTGAGACCACCGCTTCTCGGTGCGGCGCCGTCGAACATCGTTCTTCACTCGGACAGGGCCCGGTAGCGCGCGAACGCGTACCGCGCGGTGAACGATGCGAATGCCGCCAGCAGCAAGCCCGTCAGCAGCAGCGTGGCCGGGGGATCGACGCGGGCGATGGACACCACCGCAAGAGTCAGACCCAGCACGGTCACCAGATCGGTGGCCGTACCGCTGGACGCGGATGTCGTCCAATGGCTTTCGATGCTGTCGCCCGAGGTGTAGGTCTGGTCGGCGGTGACCGGCGCGACGAACAGTATCCAGCCCAGCATCGCGCCGAAGGGCAGCGCGGTGACGCCGAACACCAGCGCGGAAACCCCTGGCGCGATGGGTGACACGAGCCAGGCGAGCAGTGCCGTCGCCGATGCAGTGGCCAGGCCGACAGCGGCGACCGATATCCATCTGAGTCTCACCTGAATGCTCCGTTCGTTGGTATAGCTCGCTATACGTATAGGAAACCATACATCCCACTCCGATGTGTGGTCCGCAGCGAGCTACTGGCGGTATGGTTCGAGCACGTGGATTGCCGGATTTCGGCGTCGTACTCAGCCCTAGGAGCCTGATCGTGCATTCGTCTTCACTCGGAGATCACTGATGGCCGGCGGACTGGTAGCCCTGCTCGACGACGTGGCCGCGCTGGCACGGCTGGCGGCAGCATCGATCGACGACGTGGGAGCCGCTACCGGCAAAGCGACGGCCAAGGCCGCCGGTGTCGTGATCGACGACGCAGCGGTGACGCCTCAGTACGTTCGCGGTCTCGCGGCCGAACGGGAATTGCCCATCATCAAGCGCATCGCTGTCGGCTCGCTTCGGAACAAGCTGCTGATCATTCTGCCGATCGCCCTGCTGCTCAGTCAGTTCCTCCCATGGCTGCTGACGCCCATTCTGATGCTCGGTGGCTGCTACCTCAGCTACGAGGCAGCGCACAAGATCTGGGGAGCGCTGTTCGGCCACGGCGATCATCACGCCGAGGCAGAGGACGGGCCGCGGGACGAGGACAGCGTGGTGTCCGGTGCCGTTCGGACCGACCTGATTCTCTCCGCCGAGATCATGGTCATCGCTCTCGACACCATTGCGAGCGAGGGCTTCTGGAGTCGCCTCATCATCTTGGCGGTCGTCGCGGTGGTCATCACCATCGTCGTCTACGGCGTCGTCGCCCTCATCGTCAAGATGGACGACATCGGTCTGAAGCTGGCCGAGGGCTCGTCCGGGTTCGTCGAAAAGTTCGGCCGCGGACTGGTCAAGGGCATGCCGAAGGTGATGGCAGTGCTGTCGGTCGTCGGCACCGCAGCCATGCTGTGGGTCGGTGGGCACATCCTTCTCGTGGGCATCGACGAGCTCGGTTTCCACCCCATCTACGAGCTGGTGCACCACGGTGAGGATGCGGTGCGTGGGGTCGCGGGTGTCGGCGGAGTGCTGGCGTGGATCGTCAACACTCTTGCGTCGGCAGTCATCGGTGCGATCGTCGGCTGCATCATCGTTGTTGCGCAGCTCGGGATCTCGAAGGTGCTCGCCAAACGGGCCGCCGCGAAGTAGTGCCTGTATCGGCGACGTTCGCCGTCGTTCATCCCTCCTCGGAGCCGGCGCTCGACATCCTGTTTCGCTACAACGTCGATATCGTCGGACGCTTCTACGGCCGCGAGGCGTCGGACGAGGAAGTACGACGAGTCATGGTCGACGAGCCGAGTGACGATCTCGTGGGTGATTCGGGCCTGTTCGTTGTCGCATACCTGGGCGCGACGCTGGTCGGTTGCGGTGGTGCTCGTTTCGTCTCCGACGACATCGCAGAACTGACTCGGGTCTTCGTCGACGCGCGCGCCCGTGGAAACGGCGTCGGGTCGTCGATCGTCGAGTTCGTCGAGGGATCGGTTCGCCAATCGCGCCGCACGACAGTGCGATTGGATACGCGAGCGGACCTCGTCGAGGCCCGGGGCCTGTACTCCAAGCTCGGCTATCGGGAGGTGCCGGCATTCAACGCCGAGCCCTACGCCGAGGTATGGCTGGAAAAGCGACTGCTTTGAACAGCTTTCGTCACCGACGAGCTAGCTCGAGGACCCGTCGCTCGGACAGGGAGACATCGGCGAGCGATGCGGTCAACTCGTCCCACGCCTTTTGAACGCGGAGTTCATCTCGGCGGAGGCGCTTCTGCGCAGCAGCGAGTTTGCGCCGCTCGGCCCTGAGCATCCGTTGGTCGAGATCCTGTCGGGCCAGGAAGAGGTACGTGTAGGGATCGATTGGGTGCATGCCAACTCCTAGGGTGTAGTGGGGAATCCATGCATCAGCACCATCACGTGTTCACGCTCCCCGGAGGTCGCGTT
The DNA here is from genome assembly GCF_002258575.1 of Rhodococcus sp. 05-2254-5. NCBI lineage: Bacteria > Bacillati > Actinomycetota > Actinomycetes > Mycobacteriales > Nocardiaceae > Rhodococcus > Rhodococcus sp. 05-2254-5. The sequence continues at coordinate 45,986 of NZ_NOZG01000014.1, forward strand.
CTCGCCGTGTCGACGCCATTTGTCGATGACGGCACGCATCTCCGTGCCCATCTTCTTCGTCTCTTCGGCGGTGAGCCGCAGGACGTCGTCGGAGCTGAACGCCGCCGATACCCACCCATGCCCCCACGACTCGGAAGTCCGGTCGAAATCGCGCAGCCGAGACCACTGGTGCGCCAACCAGGAGTCCTTGGACGCCTTGGCAACCGACAGTGACTCGGGCGAATCGGAGAAGTCGTTCTCGGACCAGCTGAAGCCCTCCTCATTGGCCTCCGACCACCAACGTTGGCGCTTGTCCGAGCCGTTCTCTACCTCTTTGACGAACCCGTGCTCGGCGAGTTTGCGCAGGTGATAGCTCACCGAGGCGGGTGACTCGTCCACCAGATCGCCGAGCTGAGTTGCCGTCATCGACTTGTTGGCGCGGAGTGCATAGAGCAGACGTAACCGGATGGGGTGTGTCAGCGCTTTCAGCTCGGACATGTCTGTCAGCTTGCGCGGCGTCTTATCGGGAGGTGGTGGGCTCATGCAACAACCATAACCCGAAAGAAATATTTCGCAATAGTTCTTTCGGATATGCGGTTCGGGTGTCAGTCCCGCCAGATGGCCGTGAATTCGTACCAGGGGCCGTCCAGGTGCCTAGCGGTGAAGTCGTCGAATCCCGCGGGCGGCCCACCTGGCGCGTAGGCCCATCCGGCGGAGCTCATGAGCGAGAAGCCGCTGTCGTCGGTGAAGTAGACCTCGCCACCCGATGTGGCGCGTGCCGAGCTGATGTCGAACGGACCGATCTCGATGTGTTCGCGGCTACTCGGGGGCTGTGCACTCAGTTCTCGCGCAGCGGCCTCGAATTCGTCGCGATGGTCCAGCATGGAGTCCGGGGGCAGCAGTACCAGAACAGCCGCTGCCAAGGCCACCACCATCGGGGCCAACGCTATCCACCACGACCATCGTCGATCCTGGCCGACGACGTGGAGGGTGCGAATCGCCCAGATGAGCCCGACGATCAGCAGCACCAGGATCGATGACGCTCCGGCGAGGAGTGGATCGAACCAGGCGAACTGTCCGTAGGGCGAGGGCCGCCAGTTTCTGGACACGCACACCCACGTGACGGCGGCGATCGTGGTGAACGCCAGCAAGATCGGCCCGGGCGGTTTCGCAGCTTTTCGAGGTGCGTTCGCCGACTCGATGAGGCGGTTCTTCAGGCGCTCGATGATGGTCGTGTTCCCTACGCGTCGGAGGTGGCATCCGCGCTCTGGGTCCCACATTTGTCGATGACTTCGGGGCTAACTGCTGTGCACGGTGACGGCGTATCCGTCGGGGTCACGTAGGACGAAGGTCTTTCCGAAGGGGCCGTCGAAGGGGGCGGTCACGATCGTCACACCGGCGGCGACGAGATTTTCGTGGAGCGCTTCGGCGTCGTCGCACACCAGCCAGAGGGCAACTCCGAGTCCCGGCTGACCACTGTCGAGATCCGTTTCGGGAGCGGGGTTTCGGACGGCGAACGGTATCGGTGAGGTGGTGAACACCACTGCGCCGGGTGGTGCCTGGGGTGCGCGGACGAGGCCCAGCTGCGATTCGTAGAAGTCTGCACTGACGGCGAGGTCACGTACCTGGAGGGAGAGGAAGCTCGGTCCGGAAACGGTTGCAACGGTCATGTCGTGTCCTTTCGGTAGTTCGTCAAGTTCTTGACGACATGAATGTATGTCAAGATGTTGACATGAGTCAAGTGGATGTCGACACCTCGATCGGTTACGCCCTCAAGCGGGCCACGTCCGCCCTGCGTTCGGCGATGGACGAGTGCCTACGCGATCTCGATATCACCGTCTCGCAGTACTCGAGCCTCGAACTCCTCGCGCACAAACCGGGACTGTCCAACGCCGAACTCGCGCGCGCGGTATTCGTCAGCAGGCAGGCAACCCATCAACTGCTGGCCGGGCTCACGCGCGGCGGCCTGGTGGAGATCGAGGGGGTAGGTCGAGACCAGCGTCTGTACGTGACAACCCTGGGCAGGGAGCGCCTGCGGCAAGCGTCGGCCGCTGTCGCCGCGGTGGAAAATGCCATGATTGCGTCGCTGTCCAAAAGTGAGCGAGAAGTGTTGCACCGCAGCCTTGTTACGTGTGCTGAGGCTCTGGACGGGCGCGAGCAGTCGTAACCTCGGTGGTTCTCGGTCAGGCGAAGCCGGCGTGCATTTCCCAGATCAAGATCTCGCTCGCCGTCGATGCTGTCACACGGTGACCTCCGGTGGCGGTGAGTCGGACCGCGTCACCCTGGGCAACGTCTCCGACGGTCTCGAACACTGCGGAACCGTCGGCGACGAAGACGTGACCGTACGGCGCGTCAGGGACGGTGACGGACTCCCCCGGTGCGAGTCGGGCGGCATGCAGCGTCGCGTAGCGGTTGCCGATCCGAACGCCGCCGCGGCCCGGCATGCCGGACGCCACCGGAACCAGCTCGCCGTTCGCCAGCTGGTCCTGTACGTCCAGCTCTTCGTACGAGGGGTCGGTTCCATCGGTGTCGGGTGGGATCCACATCTGCACCACGCGCAGCTTTTCGCGGCTGGTCCGGCTCGACGCATTGGTCTCGGTGTGCCGGATTCCGGTTCCGGCACTCATGCGTTGAACGAGGCCGGGGTAGATCAGCCCCGAATTGCCCTCGGAGTCAGTATGTTTCAGCGTCCCTTCCAACACCCACGTGACGATCTCCATGTTCTCGTGCTGATGGGAGTCGAACCCTTCGCCGGGAAACACCGTGTCCTCGTTGTGCACCATCAGTAGCCCGTGCGCATTGGCCGCGAGGTCGTAATTGCCGGTGGCGGGAAATGACTGCTTGGAATCGAGCCACTCGTTCCACCAGTGATGGCGTTGCGCACCGGGTATGTGAGTCACGGTCACGATGCGTGATTCCTCATTGCCGTGAAAGTTCGGGTCAGAGCCGCGAGATCGTTGGGGTCAACCAGGTCGAACATTTTCTCTCGTACTGCCTCGACGTGTCCCGGGCTGGCGGCGGCGAGGGTGTTCATGCCCGCTTCGGTGAGTTCGGCGGACATTCCTCGCTTGTCGTCGTCGCATTTGACGCGTGTGACCCAGCCGTTGTCGACGAGTCGGCTGATGGCTCTGGTGACGCCGCTACGAGTCGTGGTGACGGCGTCGGCGAGTTCGCTCATTCGTCGGCGACGGTCGGGTGCCTCGGACAGTACGACCAGCAGCTCGAAGTCGGTGAAGGAGATCCCGGAGTCGCGTGTGAGTTGATTGTCGAGGTCGCGAAGCAGCAGCCGCGTCGCATCGAGGTATGCGCGCCAGGCCTGCTGTTCGTCGGCACCGAGCCACCGTGGTGAGTCCATGCCCCCATGCTAGTTGACAACGCAACTAACCGGTGTACTGTTCTCGGTAGTTGACGAAGCAACTACCTGACCGGAGGCCGAAGCGATGACTGAAACCAACGAACTGACTGCAGACGAGACACGCCGCGCGCAGGAGCACGCCGAGCAGCGGGACCGCATCCGTCAGCAGTACATGAAGCCTGCAGGTGAGCGTCCGGCATCGTCTGCCCGCGGACTTCATCACACGGCTTTGGTCAGCAGCGATGTCGAGGCGACCGTGCGGTTCTATCAAGACCTGCTCGAGTTCCCTCTGACCGAGCTCATCGAGAACCGTGACTACCCGGGTTCGTCGCACTTCTTCTTCGACATCGGCAACAGCAACCTGTTGGCCTTCTTCGACTTCCCCGGACTCGACGTCGGGCCGTACGCGGAGGTGCTGGGCGGTCTGCATCACGTGGCCATCAGTGTCGAGCCCACCCGCTGGGAGCACCTGCGCACCAAGCTGATCGACGCGGGAATCGAATTGATCGAGCACAGCGAGGTCTCGCTCTACTTCCGCGACCCCGACGGTGCACGGCTCGAACTGATCGCCGATCCGCTCGGTGAAATGTACGGCTCGCACGTTCTCTGAGAACACACCTACTTTCGAGATTCGAGGCAATGACATGACCTCTGCAGCAACCACACTCGACCTCCGCCGCGCCGACGACCGATTCAAAACCAAGATCGGCTGGCTGGACTCCAAGCATTCCTTCTCGTTCGGCAACCACTTCGATCGCAGTAACACCCACCACGGCGTCCTCATGGTCAACAACGACGACATCGTCACCCCGGGAATGGGATTCGATACCCACCCGCACCGCGACATGGAGATCATCACCTGGGTTCTGCAGGGATCGCTGGTGCACCAGGACTCGATGGGCCACTCCGGAGTCATCTACCCCGGCCTCGCACAGCGCATGAGTGCGGGCACCGGAATTCTGCACTCCGAGAAGAACGATTCGTGGCGACTCGGCGATACTGCCGGCTCGTACTCGGGCAAGCACGGCGATCCTGTTCGCTTCGTCCAGATGTGGGTCGTGCCCGACGAGCAGGGCATCACCCCGGGCTACGAACAGCTCGAGATCGACAACGAATTGCTCAGCGGCGGTCTGGTTCCCGTCGCATCCGGCATGCCCGACCATGCCGATCACGCCGCCATTCGCATCCAGAACAAGTACGCCGCCATGCACGTGGCGCGCCTACAGCCCGGGCAGGCTCCGGTGGAGATTCCCGATGCACCGTTCGTACACATCTTCGTGGCCGAGGGTGAGGCGATGCTCGAGGGAGTCGGACCCCTCGCGCAGGGCGACGCCGTGCGCGTCAGCGGAGGCGGCGGTCAGAAACTGAGCACTGCCAGCGGTGCCGAAGTGATCGTCTGGGAGATGCACGCCGCGATCGCCGGTTAATCGGTCTCTCGGTGTGGGCGGAACGAATGCTCCTCGTGGTCGAGTTCGTGTTCGAGGCTGCGCATGCTGTTGTCCGGTAGCCGGCCGGCATCGCGCCAGCAGAGCAACTCTTCTCGCTCCACATCGAGGATTCGGCGGCGCGTACTCATCGCAGCAATCTGTTCCGGTGAGATGACCGCGTCGCCGACGTCCGTCTCGTCGAGATGATCGAGTCGACGGTGGTACCGGTCGATGCGATGCTCGAGCTCGCTCCGCAGGATCTCCCGGCCCTCGTCGTCGAGGTTCTCTTCGTCGGCGATGCGATCGAGCTGTGACAGTGCAGCTTTGGCCGATCCCTCACGTGCTTCGTTTCGCAGACGCGCCTCAGCGGCGGGGTCCGCGACGACGTTCAGCTTGCGCACCAGTGGAGCGAACGTGAGGCCCTGTCCAAGGACCGTCACCAGCACGACGAGAAATGCGCAGAACAGCAACAGGTCTCGGCTCTCGAACGGCTCGCCCGAGTCGATCGTCAGAGGGAGCGTGAACACCGCGGCGACGGTGATGACGCCGCGGGTGCCGGCCCAGCTCATCACCACCGCCTCGCGTGGGGACAGCCCGGTCGTGAGCAACCACAGCGGACGCAGTAGAAGCACGCCGGCCAGAGTGACCGTGACCGCGAGAGCGATGGTCGTTCCCGAGTAGGCCGAGAGGCCGCCGACCACGGTGGGCAACTGCTCACCGATGAGCAGAAAAACGAAGCCCTCGAGCAGCAGATCGATCAGTCGCCACACAGCGCTGGTCTGCAGTCGGCTGGCCCCGGAGATGGCGTGGCGGGTGTGGTGCCCGATCACCAGAGCCGCGACGACCACGGCGAGAACACCCGAGGCGTGAACTTCCTCTGCCGCCAGGTACGCCACGAACGGCGTCGCCAGCGACACGATGTTGAGCAGCAGTGAATCGTGAACGTAGCGCTGTACGAGGCGAATCAGCAGGGCGACGACCAATCCGACGACGATTCCGCCGGCCGCAGCCAACACGAACAACCCACCCGCGTGGACGAAGGTCATGTCCTGACTGGATATTGCGGCGATCGCGACGGTCAGCATCGTCAGCGCCGTCGCGTCGTTCAGCAGTCCCTCACCTTCGATGAGGGTGACGAGTTTCGGTGGGATACCGGCGCGACGACCAACCGCAAGGGCGGCGACCGGGTCCGGCGGCGCAACAGCGGCACCGAGCGCCATACCGGCGGCCAGGGTGATGCCCGGAACGAGCAACCACATGCCGACACCCACGAGGGCAGCGGTCGCCACCACGAGGGCGACCGACAGACTCAGGATTGTCCACACGTTGCGGCGGATCGCGATCAACGAGGAGTTCAGCGCGGCGCTGTAGAGCAGCGGCGGAATCACCAGAGTCAGCACGACTTCGGGGTCGAGAACGATGTCGGGCAACGCCGACGCCGAGACGGCCAGGCCGGCCAAGGTCAACAACGCTGCCGCGGGCAGCGCCGTCTTCTTCGAGATCACCTGCGCGGCGACGATCAGACCCGTAGCAGCCAGGACCAGGCCCAGAGTTTCTATCACCCGGCTGTATTCCACCAGGTCAGGGGTTCAAACTATCTCTTCAGCCCGAACATCTTCGCGATCGTCTTCTCCATGAATGTCGCCGGCAGCAACCGTCGCGCCAGAAACACGACCGGTGCGTTGCTTCCTCTGGCGTACAAGGGTTTCGGCTTGTCGGCCTCGATGGCCTTCAGTACTACTTCGGCGACGTCCTCGGCGGAGATTCCGGTTCCTTCCTTACGATCCAGTGACGAGATCGCTGTGTGGAAGTCGTCTCGGTGGACCGAATCCGCGGCGATGTACTTGGTGCGTCGTTCGCTGATTCCGGTGTTGATCGATCCCGGCTCCACGGTGGTCATCCACACGCCGAACGGAGAGAGTTCCAGCCGCGCGGCGTCGGAGAAGCCCTTGATGGCTGCTTTCGTCGACGCGTACGAGGAGCGGTAGGCGAGCGGAAAGCTCGCCAGCATAGACCCGACCATGACGATGCGGCCGTACCCGCGCTCACGCATGCCGGGAATGACGTTCTGCGACAGCGTCACTGCGCCGAACACGTTCAATTGGAACAATCGCTCGATGGCGTCGGTCGGCAGTTCCTCGAAGGGCCCGGACTGGCTCTCGCCCGCGTTGTTGACCAGAACGTCGACGGCGCCCAGCTCGGCAACGAATGCGCCGATCGACGTGGTGTCGGTCAGGTCCAGAGCTCGATACTCGACGCCTGCTGCCCGTTGATCGGAGGTTATCGAATCCGGATTCCGAGAAGTGCCGATAACTCGGTAGCCGCGGGCAACCAGCGCCGACGCGACGGCCCTTCCGATGCCCGACGAAGCTCCGGTGACCACTGCGGTGCGATTCATGCCCAGATGGTACCGGTGCAGTCGGTTCGTAGCGCATGACGAAACCGCCCATACCGGCTAGTCTGTTACCCATGCAAACGAATCCTCCCGCTTTGCTACTCGAGCACATGTGCATGGCCTTCGGCCCCAAGATTGCGGTCGACGACCTCTCGTTGATGGTTCCGCCCGGGTCGATGTTCGGGTTGGTCGGCCCCAACGGTGCTGGTAAGACGACATGTCTGTCCATGGCGGTCGGGCTGCTCAGACCGCAGTACGGCCGAAGCCTCGTTTTCGGGCGTGACGTCTGGGCCGATCCGATCGCGGCGAAGGAGCTGCTCGGCGTGCTGCCCGACGGACTGACATTGCCTTCCCAGTTCACCGGCCACGAGCTACTGACCTATATCGGTCGACTGCGCGCGATGCCGGAGGACGTCATCGCGCAGCGTCGCGACGAGCTGCTGAACGCGTTGGGTCTCGCCGATGCCGGCGGAACCGTCATCGCCGACTATTCCGCCGGAATGACCAAGAAGATCGGACTGGCGTCGGCGCTGTTGCACGGGCCTCGCCTCTTGGTGTTGGACGAGCCCTTCGAAGCCGTCGATCCCATCTCGTCGACGACGATCCGCAACATCCTGATTCAGTTCGTTCGCTCCGGTGGCTCGGTGATCCTGTCCAGTCACGTCATGGCCCTCGTCGAACGGCTGTGCTCCCACGTCGGTGTCATCACCGGTGGTCGAGTCGTGGCGGCGGGAACGGTCGACGACGTCCGCGCCGGTGGCACCCTCGACGACGCCTTCGTGCGCCTCGTCGGCTCCCGAGACCAGAACCCGGACGGCTTGTCCTGGATGCGCTCGTGAAGTCGGTCGGTCGCACCGTCCTGCAGATGCGAATCACGCTCTACCGCAGGCAGTTCAAGGGCGGACAAGCAGTGGTCAAGACCGTGTTCGGGTTGCTGGGGCTGGCCCTCGCGGTTCTCGCATGCGTGATGGCGGCCCGAACCGACGCGTCGCAGGTATTGGTGGGCGGCACCGCAAGCCTCGGACTGACCCTGACGGGCCTGAGTTGGGTGCTCTTCCCGGTGCTGTCGGGTATCTCCGACGACAACATCCAGCCCCGCCACTTCCAATTGCTGTCCGTCGATCCTGCGCGACTGGCCCGTGCGCTGCTGACCACGTCGGTGATCGGCATGGTGGTTCCGCTGACGATCGTCGCGACGGCATCCATTCCGATCTACGCTCTGTCGCGGTCGATTGCCGCAGTGCCTCTGGCGCTGGTGGCCTGGCCCGCGACGGTGGTGTTCTTCGTGACGCTGTCACGGGTGGTGACACTGGCCATGTCGCAACTACTCAAGAGTCGCCGCAGCCGCGAGTTCGCGTTGCTGGCGTTCGGCGCTGTCTTCGGAGGCCTGTACTTCCTGCAGTTCCCCATCACGCAGAATCTCGATCGTGTGCTGTCGGGTGAGGTGACGTGGCCGCTCACACTGGCCCATTCGATTCCCTTCGGCTGGGGTATCACCGGCGTCGATGCTGTGCTGGAGGGCAATTGGCTGTTGGCGATCGGAGCGGTGGTGGGATTGCTGCTGCTGGACGTCACACTGGTGTGGGCCTGGCAGCGACTGGTTCTACGCCACTTCGAGGGGCGAGTCTCGACGTCGTCGGGATCGACCCGTAAGCAGACCGCAGAGAAGGGCCGCGACGGTGCAACAGGGTGGCGGGCAACGCGCGTCGGCGCGGTAGTGACGCGAGAGCTGTCTCTGTGGCGCGGTGACATGCGTCGTCGGAGTCAGCTGCTGTCGGTGCTGATTTTCGCGGTGCTGGCCGGCATCGGCCCGCTGGTGACCGACTCGATTCCGTTCAGCGCAGCCTGGGGTGCGTGGATCGCGATCTTCATGGCGATGGGTGCGGGATCGAATTCGTACGGTCTCGACGGTGGTTCGATGTGGCACCTGGTGATGATTCCGCAGGCTCTCCCCGACGACATCCGTGGTCGGCAGATCGCCTGGTTGCTGGTCGCGACCCCCTTCGCGATCGTGCCGGTCGTGGTGGTTCGAGTGTTCGGTGATCTCGGGCTCGACCGATGGGAGATCCCTGTTGCCGTGACGATCTCGATGCTCGGAGTCAGCGCCGGTCTGACCGCCGCGAACTCCGTACGCGGTGCCTACCCGGTGCCCGAAGCTACGAAGTCGTTCTCGATGAACACCCGAGGGTCGTTCACCGGAAAAGCATTCGTATTCCTCATCCTCGGGATAGTGGTCCTGGCCGTGTCGGTCGTGCCCGCACTGGTTCTCGCACTGCTCCTTCCGGGAGCGTGGACGTATCTGTCGATCCCGGTGGCCGTAGCGATCGGCTGGCTAGGGATGTGGTGGGGCGCGCGAATGGCAGTCGGCACGCTGGTTCGTGACTCCGACAGAATCCTGAACTCGGTGATCTCACGGTAGTGCGCGGATCGCCCGACACGGGTTGCCTGCAGCGAACGTATGCGGCGGTACGTCGCGGGTGACGACACTTCCGGCTCCGATCACCGAGTTCTCTCCGATCGTGACTCCGGGACAGACGATGACGCCTCCGCCCAGCCAGACATTGTCTCCGATGGTGATGGGAAGGGCGCTCTCCCAACGAGATCGACGAGCGTCATGGTCTTCCATGGGATGCAGCGCAGTCAGTAGTTGCGCACGTGGACCGATCGAGACGTCGTTCCCGATGGTGATGGGCGCGCAGTCCAAAAGAATGGCGTCGTAGTTCAGAAAGCTGTTGGACCCGATGGAAATGTATGTGCCGTAGTCGCATTGGAAGCGCGGCATGATCCACGAGTCTGATCCGATGGAACCGAGTAGCTCGCCGAGCAGTTCACGTCTTTCTGCGTCCTGGTCTGCCTCGGTTGCGTTGAATCTGTCGAGCAGCTTTCCACACGACACACGCGAGGCCACCAGGTCGGGATCACTGTCTCGATAGAGTTCGCCGCGCAACATCCGGTCCCGATTCTCGCTCATGGACCCGACACTATCGAGCGGTCGGCTTCTCGAACAGCGCCACGCTGAACCACGAACTGCCACCGTCGAAGTCGCGACGGCCGACGTGCTGGAAACCCTGCCGAACGTAGTAGTTGCGTAGATCGGTGTTGGTCTCGGCGCAGTCCAGCCGTAGCAGCCCTCGCCCTTCCTGTCGGGTCCGCTGCGACGCCCACTCGAGCAACGACGTCCCCAGTCCCGTACCGGCTTCGCTTCTGTCGATCACCAATCCGTGCACATAGCCTGCGTCTTCGTCCGGCTCCGGCCAGATGGCAGGATCGGCCCAGATCAGTCGTAGGGCTCCGACAATCGGGCCACCGGGGTGGCGTCGGGCGATGTGGAACTGCCCTGCCTCGATCTGGGCCGCAACAGTCGACAGCGGTACCTCGCGCGGTGCCCACTGAGCGATTCGCCGGGCGGCCAACCAGTCCTCGGCGGCGTGCCGGAGGTCGAGTATCGTTGCTGCGTCGGCGGCAGACGCGAGTTCTACGGTGAGCACCCTGCCATCGTACGGAGGTGACGAGTCCTATGGTGAACGTGCTTGTGGTCGAAAGTGATTCGGACCGTAAGGCCTTCCCGTCGATCGGCGGAGTCCACTTCCGGAGCTGCACGATCCCCGAACTCGTCGATGCGGTGTCGTGGGCGGAGGTTCTACTGTTTCGCACGTTCGAGGCAGTCGACCTGCAGGATGTGTGGCCGCACGCCGACAAGCTTCGCTGGATTCATGTGTCGAGCGCCGGGGTCGATCGGGTGCTGGATCCGGTGCTGCGGGACAGTCCGTGGGTGCTGACCAACTCCGGCGGCATTCTCGATCGTGCGATCGCCGAATACGTCGCTGCAGGCGTTCTGGCGTCGATGAAGAAGCTGCCCGAAGCGCTTCGGCGACAACGTGAACGGGTCTGGGAACATCGCCTCACCAGTGGAATCCACAATCGGAGGGTGCTGGTCGTCGGTCCGGGTTCGATCGGCCGCGCCATCGGTCGCGTTCTCGGGGCACTCGGCATGCGTGTCGACGCGGCCGGCACATCCGAGCGGCCGGGAGATGCGGAGTTCGAGAGAATTCTTTCGGTGTACGAGTTACCGTCCTACGCAGGTGAATACGACGTGGTGGTGCTGTCCGCGCCGCTGACCGAGAAGACCCGCGGGCTCGTGAATGCAGAGGTCCTCGGGGCGATGCGTCACGACGCGGGGCTGGTCAACATCGCCCGTGGGCCCGTTGTCGACGAACAGGCCTTGTGCGAGGCGTTGAATTCCGGGGCGATCGGATGGGCTGTGTTGGATGTCTTCGAGGTCGAGCCACTCCCGGCGTCGAGTCCGCTGTGGGAGCTCGACAACGTGATTCTGACGGCGCATCTGGCCGGTGACGCCGACGACTTCGCCGATCGGCTGTGGACGCTGTTCGAGGACAATCTCGATAGGTACCGGCGGAACGAGTCCCTGGTCAATGTGGTGGACAAGCAGGCGGGCTACGTCCGCCGGTAGAAGCCGACGTCAATCTATGTGTAACACGCCGTCGCGTGTATTAGTGTCGGTGGAATGCGTGAGATAAACCACTCGGCGGTCGCGTCGACACCCCGCGATGCGGCTTTCGCCTACCTCGACGACTATCGAAACGTCCCGCGGTGGATGTTCGGGATCACGCGGTTCGAGCCGAGGAGTGAGACCACCTCCGGTCTCGGGGCGACATACGACGCAACCATGCAGATCGGCCCCAAATCGTTGAATTCGATCGTCCGCGTCACCGAATGGGTCGAGAACGAGCGACTCACGCTCGAATCGGTCGAAGGCCTGTCCAACTCCTCGACCTGGTCTTTCACGGACCTGGATGAGGGCCGGACCCGCCTCGATGTCATCTTCCGTTACAGCCTGCCCGGGGGCATCGCCGGTAAAGTTCTCGGGGCCGTCGTGGAGCCCGTCGTCGGGCAGGCGATTCGGCACACCGAGTCCACTCTCCGATCGCAGCTGGAAGCGGCCGAACATCGGTAGTCCCGGATAATCGGTACTCTGGCTAACGTGACGGACGAGCCGAAGCGACCCCGCGGATTGACCTTCGGCAGAGTCGCCGAGGAGTACGACCGGGCTCGCCCTGGATACCCGGCGGCGCTGTACACGGATGTTCTTGCCGGCGGTGCGACCCGCGTGTTGGAAGCGGGAGCCGGCACCGGAAAAGCCACCGTCGCGTTGGCCGAACGCGGCGCTTCGGTGGTTGCGGTCGAGCCGGATTCGGGTATGGCCGAGGTGATCCGACGCCGCACCGAGAACATGGACGTCGATGTTCAGGTCTCCCGGTTCGAGGACTTCGTCGGTGCGCCGTCATTGTTCGACGTCGTTGTGGCCGCTCAGGCGTGGCACTGGGTGGACCCCGATCGAGGAGCCGCGGTGGCGGCTCGTGCATTGGTCCCCGGGGGATCACTTCGGTTGTGGTGGAACATGCCCGGTCAGCTCGACGGACCGGTGTGGGAGTCGGTACGGGCTGCGTACATCGCCACCGAGCCGGAAGCCGCACCGCTGTTGGCGCACTCCCTCGGCGTGCAATCCGAGACCGCGGTACCCCGCGCGGCCGGCTTCGGCCCCTGGTCCACGTCGACGTACGAGTGGGTTCAGCGTTACTCCGCGGACGAATTCTGCGCCATGGCCGCGACGTACTCGAGTCACCTGATTCTCACCGACACACGTCGGCAGGAAGTGCTCCGAGCGGTTCATGCGGCTATCGACAGCCACGGCCACCTCGATTATCAGTACGTCACACAGATGATGACGGCGACTCGAGGCTAGGCCACCGTCGTGGTGCAGACGACGAATTGCCGTGCTTCGTAGGCGAATCCGCCTTCGGGGCAGTCGTTGGGGTCCGCGGTACCGGTCTTGATCTCGGTGACCTTCTCGACGCTCGTCGCGCTGGGGTCTGCGCAATCGACGCGGGCGGGCTCGTCCATTCCGGTACTCGGCACGCTCATGCAGCCGTCGATCACCCAGTCGACGTCGAGGCACAGTGCGCCCTGCTCGACACCGTTCAGAGTCTCGTAGTACGTCTGATTGACGTCGGTGGGGCACTGCTCGTTCTCTGCGGCTTTGGCGATGACCTTGTAGTTGGACTCCATGCTGCCGCATTCGGCGTTGTCGATTTCGGCGGCCGTCATCGTGCCACCGAGCTTGACGCACTGGCCGATCTCGACGTCGATGTCGGTGGAGCCACCGGCGTCGATGCCTTCCTGGCCGGACACGTTGTCGGTGGTGGTGGTGGGGGCTGCGGAGCTGCTGGAGGCAGTGGTGTCTGCGGCAACGGCAGTGCCGGCGTCGGACGACGAACAGCCCGCGGCGAGCATCAGCGTGAGGGCTGCACCCGCGGCGAGAAGGCCTCGAGATAGTGCGTGCATCGTGGCATGACCTTTTGGACTCGTCCAGGCGAAGGAGCATTCCTTCGTCGGCAGCCCCGCGGGCCACCGATGAAAGATTCTCGACCATCCGGGCGGTTTTGCAAAGTCACGAACGGAACACGATGCGCGCCACCCACTTGGTGTTGTGCACACCGGGAAGCGCGGGAACGATGATGCGTGCCGGGTAGCCGTGATCGAGCGAGAGATCGACGCCGTTGACTTTCAATGCCAACAGTGAATCGGGATGGAGCGCTTGATTACCCTGCAGCACAGCACGACCGAATGGGCCACCCTGTTCTATCGAGATGACTTCCGCGGACCTGGGTGCGGGTACACCTGCCAATGCTGCGAGTTCGGCCAACGGAACGCCCGTCCAACTCTGCGTGGTCGACCATCCTTCGACACAGGCGATGGGAAGTTCGGCGGTGTGCTGAGTCATCGACAGCAGCCTGCCGCGGGAGAGAACCACCGGTTCCATGTGCTCCGAAGTACTTTCGACGGACAGTGTCCAGTCTGCGCCCGTCTGTTCTTCGGTGACCCCGGCCGCCTCGGCAGTGCGATTGATCTGAAAGTCGTTGGGCCCGTCGCCGTACGAACGTCCCCGCGGAAGGAGAATTGCTGCCTTGCGCAGGACGCCGCCGACGGTCTGCCCCACCGTCAACACGGCCACGAAACCCATTCCGGCGGCGACCAATCCGATCGCACCGCGTCGGCTCATGGTCTGGTGTGGCCGGCTCGGCGCTTCGTTGCGGGCGCGCAGGACGTCCATCAACGATTCCGATCGAAGGGTCCGCCACATCAGCGGCACCTTGAGGCCGAGGTGCACCAGGAATCCGGCGATGAAAACCCAGGCACCGTAGTAGTGAGCGGCGTAGAAGTCGAAGCCGAACACGTAGTCGTACTGGATGTTCAGCACGCCGGTCACGATCTCGAACAGCAGGCCTCCGACGAGTGCCAGCAGCGACAGTCGTTCGAGTGCATGTGCCGGCGACCGCACCGGCGGCAGTTCGACGAGCTTGGGCATCACCGACCAGAGCTTGGCGATGACGAGCGGGACGATGATCAGGCCCAGCCCGACGTGCAGGCCCTGCGTCAGCTGGTACAGCCAGGCCGGGTTCGTCGGCCAGTCGAAGAACGGTAAGCGCAACCACCCGACGGCACCTGGTTTGGCCTGGCCGAACTGCGGCCCGTACGCGCTGTAGGACAGTAGGCCCGTCAGAATCACGATCGGCAGCGCAACGAGCAGCACCGCGCCGAACACCGACGTCAACCACGTGCTGCGCAGCGGACTGCGAAAGCGCGCGAGCGGGTTGGGTGCGTCGGCCATGTATGGCATTCGCTGCCCGACCCGTCCCGGATGTGTGGCGGCGAGTTCCCCTTCCTGTTCCATGGCTCGGTAGAAGGCCTCGGCATCCTCGGCCGTCGACACCGTGGGGCGGCTGGACGCCCATCGGCGGAACAGCATTTCGTATCGGTCGCCCAACGCCGAGGGCAGTGCCGGATAGCGTGCCGCGATCTCGGCCGCTCGTTTGTTCAGCAACGCCGCTCGGACAGTGTCCACTGTCGCAGAATCGAATTCGGCGGGCAGTGGCCCACCTGCCACGAGAGCGCGTACCAACTCTTCTTGACGGCGCGCCAGGTCGTCGTTCACCTCGCGTACCCGGACGTCCGTACCCCGGTGATGCGATCGAGTCCCGCCGCATCCGCGATCGCATCCAGTTCTGCGAGTAGCTCGGCCTCGGGTGGATAGTGACCGTCGCGTTCGAGCATCAGGGGCGTGCGATGACCGGCCATCGCAAAGGTCCGTAGTAATTCGAGGACTTCGTCGGGCACGGGCGCAGTGTGGGTGTCGTGATAGATGCCGCCACGGACCGTGCCACCGGCGATGTGGCAGTAGGCAATTCGATCCAGCGGCAGGCGTTCGAGTTCGGTCCACGGGTCGCGGCCTCGATTGAGTGCGTTCGCGTACACGTTGGCGATGTCGAGCACCAGGCTCACGCCGGTCCGCTCGACGAGTTCTGCCAGGAACTCACTCTCGGTCAATTGGTCTTCCGGCCAATCGAACAGGGCTGCAATGTTTTCCACCGCCAGCGGAACCGGCACACCATCCTGCGTTCGTGCGATGTTTCGCGCGAGCGCCGTCAGGGCTTCGTGGGTGCGTGGTACCGGAAGCAGATGACCGGCCTCGATGCCGTCGGCGCGGACGAAGGCGATGTGCTCGCTCACCAGCGGGGATCCGAGCATGGATGACACTCGTGCCAGTCGGTCGATACGGTGCTGTTCCACCGGCTCGGCACCGCCCAAGGACAACGAGATTCCGTGCGTGACGACGGGAACTCCCAATGCGACGAGGCGATCGGGTGCCTGCTCACCGATCGATTCGGCGATGACCTCGCAGAACGACAGCCCCGGGAGTTCCGAGACGATGCCGGATATCTCCGAGCGCCAACCGATTCCGAGCCCGACGGGCACTGTGTCGATGTTCAACCTCCACAACCTCCGCCGCCGCATCCCCCACCGCCACCGCCGCAACTGCTACTGCCGCCGTCGCCTCCGCTGCCTCCGCTGCCTCCGCTGTCGCCGCCGAAGCCGAACGACGCGGCCCCACCGGCCTGGGCGGTGCCGTAGCTGAGTGCACCGGCCATCGCCGGATCGAGCATCAGCAGGGCCCCTGCTCCGAAAATGGCTGCCGACATTCCGGCACGAGTCGGCCCGTAGGCGGTGAAGGACGGTCGCGCGCGGGGTGAAAGGTAGTCGTTCTCGGCGCGGAGCCGGCGTAGTTCGGTGTCGCCCGCAGCTGTCCGACGGCGTCGACGAAGCAGAACCGGCACCGCCGCGAACAGGACGAGCACGATCGCGACGAGAAACCAGACGGGCTTGCCGTTCGCGGTGCCGGCGACGATGCGGGCAATTCCGACTGCGATGACGAAGACCACCGGGAATACCCGTGTGACAGCGGAGCCGCGTGCGCCGTGCAGCAGACCCTCGTCGACGAGAGTGCTCCGCAGTTGCGCGCAGGTGCCGGACATGTTCGCCACCAGCCTGGAGCGAACCAGGGGTGCTTTACCGCTACCGAGGCGTTCGAGAACGGTGCGGGTGAACCAGTCCAGCTGTGAGCGCTCGATGGCGCTCAGCTCGCGGCGCTTTCTTCCTTGCGAGTCGATGATCTCGGCACCGCGAAGTATGGCCAACGACGCCATCACTGCCTGGGAGTCGCTGGTGAGCACACCTACTTCGGGTGGTGTGAGCACGCGGCCTGCCGACGTCACCGGGGTCGATCGGTGAGCGGCTATCCAGTTCCCCGCCATCGTCAGGAGTATCGCGAGAACTGCCGCGAGCAGGTACCAGCGGAGAAAGTCTGTGCTGGGGATGCCCCAGGTGTCCGAACCGCTCATGGCCACACCCACTTTCCGTCGGATCCAGCATCTGATGCTCAGTATCGGGCCCGTGGGCGAGAAAGCAACCCCGACGACGTCCCCGCGGGGACGGGTGCGTCGGTTTCTCGTCGTTCTTGTCGGTGCCTCGTCGTACTGTCATCGAACGTACATTCGACGAGTGGGGGCATTCATGGTCGAGACTGCAGACATCGAGACGGAGATATGCGCGCTGGCGGGCCAGATCGCGGCTGCATCTGCGCAGTATCTGATCCTGGTCGGTGAGTTCGATGCTCGACGTGGGTGGGCCGCGTGGGAGACGAGGTCCTGTGCGCACTGGTTGTCCTGGCGCGCGGGAGTCGATCTGCACACTGCCCGTGAGCAGGTACGGGTGGCCAAGGCGATGCGCGAGCTGCCCCTGATCACCTCTGCGTACCTGAGCGGCACGGTGTCGTACTCGAAGGTGCGCGCGATGACCCGTGTCGCAACAGCCGACAACGAAGCGTCACTGTTGCAGAAGGCGCTCGATGCACCCGCCGCGCACATCGAACGTCTCTGCCGTGGTCTGAAGAAGGCGATGAGGCCGACCAGAGGCAACGGCGTCGACCTCGATCCGTGTGTGGGACGGTGGCGCTGGGACGACGAGGACGGCTCGCTCGTGGTGACGGCGCGCTTTCGGCCCGAGGACGGCAAGCGATTTCTGGCTGCGGTGACCAGGGCCGAGTACGAGCGCACTCGCACGGAGGTGGAATCCGAGGGTGACCGGTCGGCCCCGGCACCGCCGAACCCCGTTCCTGCGCTCGTCGCAATGGCGGAGATGGTGTGTGACGCCATCGATTCTCCGGTCGTCTCACCTGCCGCGGACGTGTTGGTCCACCTCGGAGACAGCACCGAAGCAGGGTGTGATCATGCTCATTTCGACGACGGACCTGGTCTGGACGACGAAACTCTCGCCCAGGTGTTGTGTTCGTCGGTGATGAGAGTCGTCGGTCACGGCCGGCTGGGGAAAACTGTGCGGTGGAGTACCACGGCCGAAGCTCCGAGTCGAACCCAGTTGCGTCAGTTGATCATTCGCGATCGATGCTGCTCGGTGCCCGGGTGCAGGCGCACCCGGTTTCTGCATGCTCACCACGTCACCTACCGCTCGCGGGGAGGTGCGACCTCGCTCGACAACTTGGTCCTGCTGTGCGGCGAACACCATCGAGCACTGCACGACGGCTACTTCCTCATCGAATCCCTCGGCAACCAACGATTCACGTTCCGGCACCCATCGGGAGCAGAGATGGTTCATCCGCCGGCGCTGTCCGGAGACGCGGAGGTCCTCCGGCGGCAATATCAGCACATCGAACCCGACGCCATTGTCCCGAACTGGGGCGGGGAAGGCCTCGACCTCAGCTACGCGACCGACGTTCTGATCACCAACTGGCAGCAGGCTGCATGAAAAGGGGCCGTTCAGGGCAAGTTAGTGTGACGAAGAGACTCGGACAAGAAGCGGTGGGATATGAGCGTCGACAGATCGATGGCGGACGAACAGTCCTGGCCGGTGGAACAATGGCCGAGCTGCGAGGATGCAACCAGGCCGGAGAACGACCCGTTCTACGCCGCGCCCGAGGGCTACGAAACGGCTCTACCGGGGACGATTCTCAAGGTGAGGCCGGTCGAGGTCGCGATGTTCGGCCACGTGCGACAGCGAGTCGACGCATGGCAGCTGCTCTACCGAACCGCCGATCTGGGCGGTATACCGCAGGCCAGTGTGACGACGGTGCTGCGACCGCAGAATGGCGAACCGGTGTTGCTCTCGTACCAGTGCGCCATCGACGGCGTCGCGTCCTCGTGTTTTCCGTCCTACGCGCTTCGACGCGGCTCGAAGGCCCTCGGCGCAGTTCCTCAGTTCGAGTTTCTGCTGGTTCTGCATGCCCTGCGCCGCGGATGGACCATCTCGATCCCCGACCACGAGGGACCGGACGGACATTGGGGGTCGCCGCAGGAACCAGGATTCTGCACACTCGACGCGATCCGCGCGGCGCTGTCGTTCGAGTCGTTGGAACTGCACGAGAGCACACCCGTCGCATTGTGGGGATATTCGGGCGGCGGGCTCGCGACGTCGTGGGCCGCAGAAATGGCCCCCGAGTACGCGCCGGAGCTCGAACTCGTCGGTGCCGCCCTCGGCTCCCCCGTCGGCGATCCGGGTTCTGCGTTTACCAGGCTCAACGCGACGCTGCACGCGGCTCTGCCGACGCTTGTTGTCGCGGGACTGCGACGCACCTACCCCGATCTCGATCGCGTGGTGCGTCAGTACGTCAGCGAGGACGGAATGCGCATTCTCGATTCCGTCGAATCGATGACGACCGTTCGCGCCGTCAGACGGCTGGCTCGGCACGATCTCGACAACTACATCGACATTCCGCTCGCCGACCTGCTCGCCCTACCCGAGATCGTGCAGGTGTTCCAGGACATCCAGCCCGGTCGCACCGCTCCGTCGGTGCCGTTGCTGGTCGTGCAGGCCGTGCACGACCAGATCATTGCCGTCGACGACGTCGACGGCCAGGTCGATCGGTATCTCGAAGCCGGCGCACACGTGACCTACCTGCGAGATCGGCTGAGCGAGCACCTGTCGCTGCATCCGCTCAGTGCGCCCCTGACCCTCGATTGGCTGGCCGATCGATTCGCCGGCCTTCCTGTTGCCGAACCGGCGACCAGAACGGTGTGGTCGACGGCGTTCTCGTTCGCGGCTGTACGGGGCTTGATGTCTCTGACCTGGACAACCGTCCGAGCATTGACCGTCGGCGTCAGGGCGTAGCTACTCTCGGTGCGATGCAGCGAACCTGGGTACGGATTCTCACCGGAACGATCGCGACGCTGGGCATCGTCACCGGACTCGTCGCGATGGGGGCGTACTACACCGACACCCGCATCAACGTTCTGATCGCGCTGGCATCGTTCGTTCCCCTGATGCTCGTCGCCGTCGTGGTCGGTGCCGTCGTCGCGTTGATCGGTAGGCAATGGATTCTGGCGGCGGTGTCGGCGGTCGTGTTGGCAGCAGCCGCAGTGGCGTACGCACCTCTGTACGTGGCCGACGCGGCATCTCAGGACGAGGCGAGCGGCGATGCCGTCCGGCTGCGGGTGATGCAGGCCAACCTGATGGTGGGCAGCGCCGATCCGTCGGTCGTCGTCGGATCGGCACGCGACCACGCCGTCGACGTCGTGACGATCCAAGAGCTGACCGATGCGTCGGTGCTCGGGCTGCGTGATGCCGGCATGGAGCAACTCTTTCCGTACAGCTACCTGCGAGCGTTGCCGACGGGTGGTGGAGGTGCCGGAATCTACAGTCGCACACCGCTGTCCGACAACCGCGAACTGGATGGCTTCGGGCCGGTGAACCTGGCCACCTCCGTCGACGTTCCCGGATCGGAGCCAGTGACGCTCCTGGCCGTCCATCCCGGCCCGGCATACGTCACCCCGGCCGATATCTGGACTGCCGAATTGGACACGCTCCGTAGCGATCTCGAGGCGGTGTCTGCGAGCGGTCCCGTCATCGTCAGCGGTGATTTCAACACCACGTATTCGCACAAGAAGTTCAGGAACCTACTCGATGCCGGATATTCCGACGCTGCAGCACAATTGGGGATGGGGCTGATACCGACCTATCCCACGGACAAAGGCACTCCGGCCGTCGTCGGCATCGACCACATTCTCACCAATTCCGGGCACGCCCGATCGCTGGAAAGAATCGACCTCCCGGGATCGGACCACCACGGTCTGATCGGGGAGATCGAGTTCTCCGGAGTCAGCTGACGCGCGCCGACTGCTTGCGAGACTTGCCGCACTGCAACAGAATTCGCACCTTGGCTGGAGTTCCGTCGAGTGAGGTCACGATGTCGTCACGGGTCCGTGCTGCGGCGTCGGAGACCTGCTCGAGGGACGTGACGGCTGGGTCGAGCGTCGCGACGATCTCGACCACGCGCTGTCCCCTGTCCGAGACAGAGCGACCGGAGGCCGAGACGATTCCGTCGTGACCTGCCAGCGACTTGGCTGCACTACGGGCGGCGGTGCCGAGGTCGACGCTGAGCCTGCCGTCGACCTGCTCTCCCTCCACGTTCGTGACGTCGGCCGACGTGGATCCGAAGGCCACGGTCCCGACCGATCGGCGCGGCAGGTGCGCGAGCAACCACCACAGACCCAGCAGGATCAGCACGACAGCGGCGACGCCGAGAGCCCAGGGCCACCAACCGGCGTCGACGGCGGTGTCGACGAACGCGGCGTCCAGCCGCTCGCGGCCGGGAAGCTCGCCGCGTTCCCACGCGATGGCTCCGCCGCCGAGAGCGATCAGAGCCAGCCCGACGACGGCTGTGCCGGTGCGGTCGAGCGATGCGGTTGCACGTTTCACAGCTGCTGTCCTTTCATGAGGCCTGTCCTGTCGTGCGCACTCGGGTACGCACCTTGGGTGCCGACGCGAGTGGGCGGAGGGCGTCGTCCACGGACGTCACGACCGCGGATTTGAGAGCCGAGGTGTCGGTACCGGCCACGGTGGAGACGGCGACGGTGACCTTCTTGTTGCCCGCCTTGGCGGACGCGGTGTCGACGCCGACACTGTCCAGGGCGGCAGATCGCGCGACGGCAGCGACGTCGCCCTTACGAAGCCAGACGCCCTGCTCGGTGAGAGCACGGTGGGTGCGACGACGTGGGCGAATTGCCACGAACACGAGAACGAATCCGATGACGACGGCGGCGATACCTGCGGGCAGCATCCACTGCTGAGCGGTGAGCCCGTCGAGGTTCGATGCGGCCGGGCCGACCCACTCGGAGCCGTCGAGAGCGCCCAGCTTCAGCAGCGCCTCGCGTCCGAGTACGACTCCGGCGGCGATGAGAACGAGAGCGAACAGGACGGCCGGAACAGCTGCGGTGGGGTTGGCCACCGGCTTCTTGCTTGCTTGCTCTGTCACTGCACTCTCCCTTCTTCGCTGGTGGGCTCGGCCGGTATGCATTCGACCGTCACGTCGACTCGGTCGACGGTGTAGATACCGAGTTCGGACAGGTCTCTGGCCACGGCGGCGCGAACGTTCGCAGCCACTTCGGCCAACGGCGAGGGCCAGGTGACTCCGACGGAGACCTTCGCTCGCACGCGCTCGCCGGTGATCGTCACATCGGCCTTCGGCAGATCACGCCCACCGAGGAGGTGCAGTCCGGGCTGGCGGTCGGTGACGGAGTCGGTGCCGCGGGCCGCAAGAACGGCCAGGCGTTCGACTGCCTTGTGCTTGATCTCCAGGGAACCGCGATCGCCGGGGTCCGCGAGTGACCCCGGGGTTGCTGCCGGTGTCCCGGGGGTCGTGGGGGCTGCTGCTGTGTCAGTCACGACCGCGACCACGCATGATCGAGTTCAGATCCAGTTCACCGTCGATGTAGCGGCCGACGAAGAAACCGAGTCCGCCGAGGACGATGGCGATGAGGAAGCCGGTGAAGCCGCCGGCTGCTGCGGCGATGGCCAGCAGAAGTCCCACGAACAAACCGATGGTTGCAGTGGTCATGGTCTTGATCTCCAGTCAGAGTGTTCGGATGTCGAGGGTTCAGATGTCGAAGTAGTTGCGTCGAGTGACGCGTTTGCGGAGCCGGGCGATGCGTTTCGGCAGTGTGCGCAGTGGCGTCGGTACCGAGGACGAGCGGAACGCTGTCGGTGCGCTGGCAGTGTTGATCGGAGTCGACGGAAGTACGGCGAACCGGCGGTCGACTTCCGCGAGCTCTGCCATGTACCGGGCGGGATCACCACCGATGTCGGGGTGGTGTTCTCGGGCCACAGCGCGCCGGGCCGCCTTGTACGCGGCGGCCCGGTCGCGCGCTGAATGCTCGTTCACCTGGTCAGACTCGCACAATTCAGACCCGGACGACATCCTCGACTGTGACGTGCACGGGCCCGTCGACCATTGCCGCGACGGTGCTACGCACTGCCTCGGCGGTCTCCCGTACGGCGTAGCCGAACTGGAGAGTGACGTGTACCTCGGTGCCGTCGTCTGCGATCCGGATGCCGGCGACGCGGCGTCCGGGTAGATAGGTCGCAGCCTCGCCGAACATGCCGCCGTGCAGCCCGACGACACCGTCGATCGCCTGTACGGCGTCGGCGATGTCCTCGGACTTGTCACGGTCCGTCGGGTTCGGGTCGGTCACTGCACTCGGGTGGAGGCGGTCTCGGTGGTCTCCTCTTCGTCCGAGCCGTCGTCCAGGTAGATGTCGTGAACGACGATGTTGACCTCGGTGACCTCGAGGCCCGTCATGCGCTCGACGGCGTTGATGACGTTGCGACGAATGCCTGCTG
Organism: Rhodococcus sp. 05-2254-5; assembly: GCF_002258575.1. NCBI lineage: Bacteria > Bacillati > Actinomycetota > Actinomycetes > Mycobacteriales > Nocardiaceae > Rhodococcus > Rhodococcus sp. 05-2254-5. The sequence continues at coordinate 69,186 of NZ_NOZG01000014.1, forward strand.
CGAGGTCTGCGATCGAGACGCCGTAATCGGCGACGATGTCGATGTCGACCGCTGCCTGACGCTCGCCGACCTCGACCGAGACGCCCTGCGACTGGTTGACGCGGGCACCCGGGATACGCTCGCGCAGGGCACCGATCGCACGGCTCGCTCCGCCGCCGACGGCATGTACGCCCTGGACCTCACGGGTGGCGATGCCGGCGATCTTCGAGACGACGGTATCGGCAATGGTGGTGCGGCCCTGCGAGCTGACGAGCACGGAATCCGACTTCGTGGTGATGTCGGTCTTGCCTTCGCCTGCTGCGGATACGGTTGCCTTGGTGTCCGTCGTGGAGCTCATGACTGCCTCTCTTCGCTGAGTAGTGGTGCACAGTGTGTGTCAGGAGTTGGTCGTAGCTCGATCACCGAAACGCACGTACAAATAAAGTGACCTACGTCATAGATTACGTCTGGGGGCCCGATGGAGTGGAGAGATGCGTCGGACCGCGTACTCGTCGGCGCAGCCGCGCTCGGCGAGACGGATGCGTTCGAGGAGATCGTGGGCCGATACGGACCGGAGATGTTTCGGTACGCCCGAAACATGCTGTCCGATCAGGGTGCAGCAGAGGAGGTGGTGCAGGACGCGTTCGTCGCAGCGTGGAAGGGGCTCGACAACTTCCGGGGCGATTCGGCTCTGCGCACCTGGCTGTTCTCGTTGGTCTCGCACAAAGTGATAGATCATCGCCGGCGTCGCAGCGTTCCTCCTGCGGAAGACTGGGTATTCGAGCGCAAGAGCACGGGCGCGGGCAGTGATCCCGAGGCGGACGTCGAAGCAGACAGCTTCATGGCCGAATTGGGTGTGGCACTGGCGGAGTTGCCCTATCGGCAGCGGGCCTGCTGGTTGCTTCGGGAGGTCGAGGGCCTGACCCATCCGGAGATCGGCGCGATCATGACGTTGTCCGCAGGAGCAGTACGAGGTCAATTGACCAGAGCACGAGCAACATTGAGCGAAAGGTTGGCGACATGGCGAACCCGGTAGAACCGAATGCGGTTCTCGCGCGTGCTGCCACCGAGCTTCGGGAGGCACCGCAGGAACCGAACTGGGTGGACATCAGCTCGTCCATCCTCGCGAAAGTGCGCAATACGACGCGCCGCACCTGGCCGATCGACAGCGTCTTCCCGGCGGGTTCAGCGGCTGATCCACGGGACTCACTGCGGATCAGCGATCACATCGTCAAGACGACGTTGCGCCGTGCTCTCGCGGGCGTACACGGTGCACAGCCCACCGAGATCGACCTCGATCTCGACGATCACGCCTGCACAGGCCTGTTCGTCGCGGTGATCGGCGTGTACGGCGACGATCTGCAGGCGGCAGGCGAAGAACTGGCATCGATCGCCATCGACGTGGTCGCGGACCTGCTCGGCGTCACCCTCGGCAGGGATGCGGTCGAAATCCGCGTCGACGACATCGAGGAGCGCTAGCGGGGCCAGCGTAAAAACTCCGTCATGACCGCAGGTCGTGGGCGTAGGAAAGCGTAAGGAACGCGTTTTCGTTCGCTGGTGGGATTCAAGATCGAGCAATGACCGAATTGCTCTGTCTCACGGTGGCCGCGTTCGTCGCGGTCTACCTGTTCGTCGCTCTTCTCGATCCGGAGAGGTTCTGACGGCGCCATGAATCCTGCTCTGCTTGCCGGTCTTCAGATCGGCATCGTGATAGTCGTGTTGGCGGCGGCGTACGTGCCGCTCGGTGACTACATGGCCCGGGTGTTCGGTTCGACCCACGACACTCGCGTCGAGAGTCTGCTCTATCGGGTGGCCCGGGTGAACTCGTCGTCGGAACAGACCTGGGTCGGCTATTCCACCAGCCTGCTCGGGTTCTCGTTCGCCGGGGTCGTATTCCTGTTCGTACTGCAGCGGATTCAGGGTGTGCTCCCGCTGAACGGTGGCCTGTCGGGGGTGAGTCCTGCGATGGCGTTCAACACTGCGGCGTCGTTCGTCACCAACACCAACTGGCAGTCGTACGTTCCCGAGACCACGCTGTCGAATCTGACGCAGCCGCTGGGGCTGGCGGTGCAGAACTTCGTCTCTGCTGCAGTCGGTCTCGCGGTGGCGATCGCCGTCGTGCGCGGCTTCGTTCGGGTGTCGACGGGCGGTGAGCTCGGCAATTTCTGGGTCGACCTCACGCGCGGGACGCTCAGTATTCTGCTGCCGCTCTCCGTGCTCGTCGCGGTGATCATGCTGACTCAGGGCACTGTGATGTCGTTCTCGTCCGGCTTCACCTCCACCGGTCTCGATGGGCAGACGGTCACCAATGCGCTTGCGCCCGTTGCCTCGCAGGAGGCGATCAAGGAGATCGGCACCAACGGTGGTGGCATTCTGGCGGCCAACTCGGCGCACCCGTTCGAGAACCCGACACCACTGACCAACATCGTGCAGATCATCTCGTTGCTGCTGATTCCGGTGGCCCTCACTCGTACGTTCGGCACGATGATCGGCAACCGCAAGCAGGGCCTGACTCTGTTGGCGGTGATGGCGACGCTGTGGGCGACGCTGTTGGCGGTGACGTTGTTCGCCGAATCCGGTACCCGTGGAGTGGCAGCAACGGCTGCGGGCGCGATGATGGAAGGCAAGGAAGTTCGCTTCGGCATCCCGGCGTCTGCGCTGTTCGCGGTGTCGACGACCGGAACATCCACCGGCGCAGTCAATTCGGCCCACGACAGTATGTCTGCGCTGGGCGGCGGAGCGGTGTTGCTGAACATGTTGTTCGGCGAGATCGCGCCGGGTGGCGTCGGCACCGGTCTGTACGGCTTGCTGGTGCTCGCGGTCATCGCCGTCTTCGTCGGTGGTCTGCTCGTCGGCCGAACTCCGGAATTCCTCGGCAAGAAGCTGGGTCGACGGGCCATCACGATGGCCGCGCTCTCGGTTCTCGTGATGCCGATCCTCGTGCTCGTCGGCACGTCGATCACGGTGATACTCGAATCCACGACGAGCTATCAGGGCAACCCGGGCATCCACGGATTCACCGAGGTGCTCTACGCCTATGCATCGGCATCGAACAACAACGGCAGCGCGTTCGGCGGCCTGACGGTGACGAGCGACTGGTTCCAGATCTCCCTCGGTATCGCGATGCTGCTCGGCCGTTTTCTGCCGATCGTCTTCGTATTGGCACTGGCCGGTTCGCTGGCGACGACCAAACGCAGCGCGCCCAACGCCGGCACCCTGCCCACCGATGGACCGTTGTTCGGCACGCTGCTGATCGGTACCTCCATCCTGGTCGCGGCCCTCACCTTCTTCCCCGCACTTGCTCTCGGACCCATAGCAGAGGCCATGCAATGAACCTGTCACTGAACACCGCTCTACCCGGCGCGTTCCGCAAACTCGATCCGCGCCACCTGGCCCGCAACCCGGTCATGTTCGTCGTCTTCCTCGGCTCGATCGTCACGACGATCCTGTCGATCGCTCAGCCGTCGGTATTCGCCTGGTTCGTCACCGGCTGGCTGTGGTTCACGGTGCTGTTCGCGAACCTCGCCGAATCCGTCGCCGAAGGCCGCGGCAAGGCGCAGGCAGCCAGCCTGCGAAAGGTGAAGCAAGACACCACTGCTCGACGACGCACGGCGTCGGGTGCCGAGTTCGTGATCACCGAGGTGGCCGGTGCCGAATTGAAGGTCGGCGACGAGGTCGTCGTCTCGGCCGGTGAGGTCATTCCCGGCGACGGCGATGTCATCGAGGGCATTGCAACCGTCGACGAATCGGCGATCACCGGTGAGTCGGCTCCCGTGGTCCGTGAATCCGGAGGTGACCGGTCGGCCGTCACCGGCGGCACGATCGTGCTCTCCGATGAGATCGTCGTCAAAATCACTGCAGCGCAGGGCGAGACGTTCGTGGATCGGATGATCGCCCTCGTCGAGGGCGCGGCGCGGCAGAAGACGCCGAACGAGATCGCCCTGAACATCCTGCTCGCGTCGCTGACCATCGTGTTTCTCTTCGCTGTCGTCGCCATCGGTCCGATGTCGAATTACGCGGGACAGCAACAGGATCCAATCCAGCTGATTGCCCTGCTCGTCTGCCTGATCCCCACGACCATCGGGGCACTGCTCTCGGCCATCGGTATCGCCGGCATGGACCGGTTGGTGCAGCGCAACGTACTGGCAATGTCCGGCCGGGCAGTGGAGGCGGCAGGCGACATCGACACCTTGCTGATGGACAAGACCGGGACCATCACTTTCGGTAACCGCCGCGCCACCGGCCTGCATCCGGCGACGGGCATCGACGCCGCCGAATTGGCTCGCGCAGCTCGGCTGTCGTCGCTGGCCGACGGCACCCCCGAGGGACGCAGTATCGTCGAACTGGTCGAGCGAGACTTCGAATCCGTCACGGCAGAAGGTGAATCCGAGCGCGGCGAGTTCGTGGCGTTCACGGCGCAAACTCGGATGAGCGGGTTGGATCTACCGGGCATGGAGATCCGCAAGGGTGCAGCGGATTCGGTCTACAGTTGGATTCGCGACGGCGGCGGGACGGCCGATCTGGACGGCACCGTGCACGACATCGCGCAGAACGGCGGCACTCCGCTGGTGGTCGCGGTACGTGAAACCGGTTCTGCTGCTCGCGCTCTCGGTGTCGTCGAACTCTCGGACGTCGTCAAACCCGGCATTGCCGAACGGTTCGCTCAGCTGCGGGCCATGGGCATCCGAACCGTGATGGTCACCGGTGACAATCCGCTGACCGCCAAAGCCATTGCTGCCGAGGCAGGTGTCGACGACTACCTGGCCGAGGCCACTCCCGAGGACAAGCTCACGCTCATCCGGCAGGAGCAGGAAGGCGGCAGGCTCGTTGCGATGACCGGCGACGGCACCAACGACGCCCCGGCTCTCGCGCAGGCCGACGTCGGTGTCGCGATGAACACCGGCACCTCGGCGGCCAAGGAAGCCGGCAACATGGTGGATCTCGATTCCGATCCGACCAAACTCATCGAGATCGTCGAGATCGGTAAGCAGTTGCTCATCACTCGCGGTGCTCTGACGACATTCTCGTTGGCCAACGATTTGGCGAAGTACTTCGCGATTCTGCCGGCGATGTTCTCCACCGTCTATCCCCAGCTGGGCGGGCTCAACATCATGCACCTGGCGACCCCGGAATCGGCGATCCTGTCCGCGGTGATCTTCAATGCGCTCGTCATCGTGGCGCTGATTCCGTTGGCACTCAAAGGTGTTCGATACACCCCGGCGTCCGCAGCTGCGTTGCTGCGGCGGAACCTACTGGTCTACGGCGTCGGCGGCGTCATCAGTCCGTTCGTCGGTATCTGGCTCATCGACCTGCTCGTTCGACTCATTCCAGGGATTGGCTGACCATGCGTTTCGTACAGGGATTTCTCCGTCAGGTCGTTGCAGGCTTCGCAGTGCTGCTGGCGCTCACCGTGATCCTCGGCATCGCGTATCCGGCTGTGGTCTGGGGCATCAGCCGCATCGGCACCGACTCCGCCGAGGGGTCGCCGCTGCGTGACGCACAGGGCTGCGTCGTCGGCAGCTCGCTGATCGGCGTCGATCCGCAGGTGGCTCCGGGAGAGCCGGATCCGTTCTTCCACACCCGCGTCACGGGCTCGGTATCGGACGACGACGCGTTCGCGCCCGGTGATCCTGCTGCGGCACTACCGACCAATCAGGGCCCGTCGAGCGAGGTACTCGCGTCGTTCGTCGAACAGCGTCGAGCCGCCATCGCCGCCCGGGAGAACGTCGACCCGTCCGCGATTCCGGCCGACGCCGTCACCGGCTCCGGATCCGGTATCGATCCCGACATCAGTCCCGCCTACGCGGCCCTCCAGGTCGCCCGGGTGGCCCAGGTCAACGGAGCGCCGGTGAACGAGGTGGAGGCTCTGGTCGACCAGTACACCCGCGGCCCGCAGTACGGTGTACTCGGTGCCGAAGCGGTGAATGTCCCGGAGTTGAACCTGGCACTGCGGGACGCATACCGGCCGGGTGAGGAGACAGGCTGTGGCGGACAGGGGTGAGCTGCGGATCTATCTCGGTGCCGCGCCCGGCGTCGGCAAGACCTTCGCCATGCTCGGCGAAGCTCGTCGGCTGCAGGATCGCGGACGTGACGTGGTCGCGGCCGTCGTGGAAACGCACGGTCGGGCGCGAACCATCGAGGCACTCGAGGGCATCGAAGTTCTGCCGATGGCCACCGTCCGTTACCGAGGAGCCTCGGCGCAGGAACTCGATCTCGACGCGGTCCTGACGCGCCGCCCCGAGGTGGTGCTCGTCGACGAGCTGGCGCACACCAACACTCCGGGCAGCGTCCACGACAAGCGGTGGCAGGACGTCGAAGTGCTGCTCGACGCGGGCATCGATGTCATCTCCACCCTCAACGTGCAGCACCTCGAATCTCTGAACGACGTGGTGCAGCAGATCACCGGTGTTCCGCAGCGAGAGACGGTTCCCGACAGCGTGGTTCGGGCCGCCGACGAAGTCGAGCTGGTCGACATCACACCCGAGGCGCTGCGGAGCAGGCTGCGGCACGGCAACGTCTACGCTGCCGACAAAGTAGACGCCGCGCTGAGCAACTACTTCCGCGGCGGCAACCTGACGGCTCTGCGTGAGCTCGCATTGCTCTGGATCGCCGACCAGGTCGACGCCGCATTGGTGAAGTACCGCAAGGACAATCGCATCACCGACACCTGGGAGGCGCGCGAGCGGGTGGTGGTCGCGGTGACGGGCGGCCCGGAGTCGGAAACCCTGCTGCGGCGGGCGAGTCGGATCGCCTCGAAGTCCAGTGCCGAACTGATGGTGCTGCACATCGTTCGCGGAGACGGCCTCATGGGCGTGTCCGCACCGCAGATGGGTTCCGTGCGCAAGCTCGCCGCCGGCCTCGGTGCGAGTGTGCACAGCGTCGTCGGGGACGACGTGCCGACCACCCTGCTCGATTTCGCGCGCGGAGTGAACGCCACGCAGTTGGTGATCGGTACCTCGAGAAGGTCACGTGCCGCCCGCATTCTCGACGAGGGTATCGGCGCGGCCGTGGTGCAGAACTCGGGAAAGATCGACGTACACATGGTCACTCACGCCGAGCAGGCCCGTCGGCGGAGTCTGCAGGTCGATTCGGGGCGTCGACGGGTGATCGCCTGGCTGGCCGCGGTTCTGGTGCCCTGCCTGGCCGCTGCAGTGTTGAGCACGGTCGGTCCGGACTTCGACTCGAGCGGCGAGAGTGCCCTGTTCTTCATGGTGGTGCTGTGTGTGGCGCTGCTGGGAGGTGTTGCACCGGCGGCACTCTCGGCGCTGATCGCAGGATTCCTGCTGAACTACTTCTTCACCACACCCAGATACAGCCTGACGATCGCCGAGCCGGACAACTTCGTCGTGACCGTCGTACTACTGCTGGTCGCTGTTGCGGTCGCGGCCCTGGTGGATGCCGCCGCTCGGCGGACGCGTCAGGCACGGCGCGCGACGCAGGAAGCCGAACTGTTGACCCTGTTCGCGGGGTCCGTCCTGCGCGGGGCCGATCTGGGCGCGCTGCTCGAGCGCGCACGGGAGACATATCGCCAGTCCGGCGTCGCACTGTGGGACAACCAGTCCCGGTCCATCGTGGGCAGCTCGGGCGAACACCCGCCGACCGATCGCAACGGGGCCGACACCGAGATCGACGCGGGCGATTTCACGCTGCTGCTCGTCGGCGAACGCACCCGCGCCCACGATCGCCGCGTCCTCGCAGCCGTGGCCAACCAAGCCGCGGGCATGGTGCGCCAAGCCCGTTTGGCCGAGGAAGCCAGCCGCGCCAACGCACTGGCCGAGGCCGACGCGTTGCGTCGAGCATTGCTCTCGGCCGTCAGCCACGATCTTCGGACGCCGCTGTCGGCGGTCAAGGCAGCCTCGTCGTCGCTGCGCAGCACCGACGTTCAGTTCTCGCCCGAGGACACCGACGAACTGCTCGCCACCATCGACGAGTCGGCCGACCAGTTGACGGCATTGGTGACCAATCTGCTCGACTCCTCGCGGCTGCAAGCCGGTGTGGTGCAACCCAGTCTGCGTCCCGTCTTCGTCGACGACGTACTGGCAGGCGCGCTGGTAGGGGCCGACGAGCGCGTGCGGGTCGAGGTGGGCGACGTCGAAGTGCTCGCCGATCCGGGTCTGCTCGAACGAGTGCTCGCGAACCTGGTGGCGAACAGTGCCCGCTACGCCCCCACCGGCGAGATCACCGTGTGCGCCGCAGTGCACGGGGACATGGCCGCCATCTCCGTCGTCGACCACGGCCCCGGCATCACCGTCGGGGCCGAAGCGACCATGTTCGACGCGTTCCAACGCCTCGGTGACCGTGACAACTCGGTGGGCGTCGGACTCGGCCTGTCGGTGGTGCGAGGATTCGTACGGGCCATGGGCGGTACCGTCACGGCGTCGGACACCGTCGGCGGAGGGCTGACGATGACGGTCGAGTTGAAGGCGGCGAGCAGGTGAAGGTACGGGCGCTCGTCGTCGACGACGAACCACAGATCGTGCGGGCGCTGCGGATCAATCTGAACGTCCGCGGATTCGAGGTCGTCAGCGCGGCTACGGGTGGGGAAGCACTGCGGGTGGCCGCGAACTTCCACCCGGACATCGTGATCCTGGACCTCGGTCTGCCCGACATCGACGGTATCGACGTCATAGCAGGTCTGCGCGGATGGACCGATGTGCCGATTCTGGTGCTCTCGGCGCGCACCGACTCGGCCGACACCGTCGAGGCACTCGATGCCGGGGCGGACGACTTCGTGACCAAGCCGTTCGGCATGGACGAGCTGCTGGCGCGACTGCGCGCGGCCCTGCGCCGCGGTCCGCAATCGGTGGCGGATCCCATCGTCGAGACCGCGGACTTCACGGTCGACCTCGCCGCCAAAACCGTTGTTCGACAGGGTGAGAACGTGCACCTGACGCGCACCGAATGGGGCGTCCTCGAACTGCTCGTCCGCAACGAGGGGAAACTGGTGTCGCAGAAGGAGATTTTGCGTACCGTGTGGGGACCCGGGCACGAACGCGAAACACATTATCTGCGAATCTATCTCGGCCAACTACGCCAGAAGTTGGAACGAGACCCAGCGGCACCGGTGCATCTGATCACCGAAACCGGCATGGGCTATCGATTCGTGAGCTGAGCGCTACCCGCGCCCGCACCTATCCACCCAGTACCTCACCTTCGCGGCGTGGGTCCGCTCCGCCGATCCAGCCACCGTCGGTGCGTTGCAGCGCGCTCAGCCCGCTCGACTGGTCGGCAACCGAGACCTGGTGGCCCTTCTCGCGCAGCGTCACCACGACCGGATCGTTCTCTCCGGTCACGTTGGGATGTTCGCCGCCGTAGTTGGTGGACGGGGTGTTGGCCGCTCCGAAGTCGACCATCGACACCGCCTGCTGCGGGCCCATTCCCCAATCGAGAAGTCCTACCAGTGTTTTGACGACGAACTGGATGATCACCGACCCGCCGGGTGAGCCCGCGACGAGAACGAGATCTCCGCGTGTGCCGTCGTCGCTGCGATCGAACACCAGGGTCGGGGCCATCGAACTGCGCGGGCGCTTGCCTGGCTCGACACGGTTGGCCATGGGAGTTCCGTCCTCGGCCACCGGCGCGGCGGAGAAGTCGGTGAGCTGATTGTTGAGCAGGAAGCCGTCGACCATGTGGAACGAGCCGAAGGCCGACTCGACAGTTGTCGTCATCGAGGCCGCGTTGCCCTCGCCGTCGACGATCGAGATGTGGCTGGTGCCGTGCTCGGGATCGGTGGACGAGGCGAATTGCACGGGCCCGAAGTCGCCCGGTTTCGCGGTACCCATCGACTTGCCCTCGTCGATCAGTCCTGCTCTGCTGCTGAGGTACTCGGGGTCGAGCAGGGCGTCGGGCGAGCCGCCGGGTAGGGGTACGAAATCCGGATCGGCGACGTACTTGTCGCGATCGGCGTACGCCAGACGCTCGGCCTCGGAGATCAGATGCACGGCCTCGGCGGTCGGCTTGCCGCCGTTGGCGTCCATGTCCGTCGGGGCATACTGCGCCAGATCGAAGTTCGACAGAATGCCCATCGTCGACGCCACCGCGATGCCGCCGGAGGACGGCCCCGGCATTCCGCAGATGTCGTGATCGCGGTACGGCGTGCACACTGCGGTGCGGGTCTTCGGCTCGTAGCCGGCGAGGTCGTCCACCGTGATCTGCCCCGGGGTACGGCCGGCGGTGGTATCTGCTGTCGCGTCGACGATCGCCTGGGCAATGTCGCCGGTGTAGAAGGCATCGGCACCGTCGGTTGCGATGGTGGACAACGTCTTCGACATCGCCGGATTGTTCAGCACCGTGCCGGCAGGCTTACCGGTTCCGTCGGGCTGCAAGAAATAGTCCTTGGACGCCGGGTCGAGCGCGAGCTTCGGTGCCGAGTCCGCGATGGACGAGGCCATGCGCGGGCTGATCTCGATTCCGTTGTCGGCGAGCTCGATCGCGGGTCGGAACAGATCCCCCCACGGCTTGTCACCGTGATCCTCGTGCGCCTGCTCGAGCATGCGCACAACGCCCGGCACGCCGATCGATCGGCCACTGGACCGCGCATCGGGTTGCGGCACAGTGCGGTTGACGTCGTCGATGTACCGCAGGTAGTCGCCGGTGGCACTCATCGGCGCGGTCTCGCGGCCGTCGTAGCTCTGCACCTCGCCCGACGCGGCGTCGTAGTACATCAGAAAAGCGCCGCCGCCGATTCCCGACGACTGGGGTTCGACGAGCCCGAGCACGGTCTGCGCCACGATGAGGGCGTCGGCCGCGGTGCCGCCGTCGCGTAGGACCTCGCACGCGGCTGCAGTGGAGACCGGGTTGGCGGTGGAGACCGAGTACGACGGCGTCTCCACCGGAGTCATGTTCGACCGATATCCGGTCGCCACTTCCGGATTGGTGGAGATGTCACCCGAGCCGGTGCTCGGGGTCTTTCCTACCGGGGTGCCGCCACTGGCGCCGAGTACGCAACTGTCCGCAGCGGCGGTGTCGGTACCGGCGTCGTCACTACTGCTGCACGCGACGAGCGGCACCAGTAGGAGAGCACAGGCGAGGGCGGTGTAGCGAACAGGGCGCATTCCGGTTGCAGACACCGCTCGACGCTAACACCGTGGTCACCGTTGCTGCGCGGATTCGAGAAGCCAATGCGCGATGGGGGCGGGCCTGCCGTACAGATAGCCCTGCGCGTAACGGCAGTCGAGTTGCTCGATGATCGCGGCCTGTTCCTCGGTCTCGACCCCCTCGGCGACGGTCGCCACGGGAAGCGCGGACGCCATGGCCGTGATGGCGCGAATCAGCTGGACGTCGGAATCGGAGACGCCGATCTCGTGGACGAAGGACTTGTCGATCTTGAGCAGCGCAATCGGCATCTTGCGCAACCGGTTCAGCGAGGAGTAGCCGATACCGAAATCGTCGAGCACGATGAGTACGCCCATGGCGGCGAGCCGATCGAGCACGGTCTTCGCTGCGCCGATGTCGTCGATCAGAACACTTTCGGTGATCTCGAGCGCCAGGTCCGCACCGGTGACGCCGAAGGTATCGAGCACCCGTTGGACGATGCCCGGCAACGAGTCGTCGCGCAACTGCATCGGCGAGACGTTGACCGACATGGTGACGTCCTGCCCGTTCGCGCGCAGTGTCACTAGATCGGAGATCGCGGTGCGCAGTACCCACTCACCGATCTCCTCGATGAGATTGGTCGATTCGGCGATCGGGATGAACTCGTTCGGCGTCCGTACTCGGCCCTGCCAGTTCCAGCGCACGAGCGCCTCGTAGACAACGGTCTTGCGGGACTTCGTCGCGACGATCGGTTGGTAGTAGACCTCGAGCTCCCCGCGCCGGATCGCGCCGCGAAGTGCGGTGGCGGTCTCGATCGCCGATGTTGCTCGCGCACGCAAGGACTCGTCGAAGAACGCGTAGCGAGACGCCCCGAGAGATTTCGCGTGATACATCGCGGTGTCGGCCTCGCGGATGGCGTCGTGCAGTCGTTCGGCGTCGGCGATGCCCACCGAGGCCGAGACGTAGGCGGTGGCAGCACTGAGCGGGAACGGCTCGCTCAGTCGCTCGATGATGCGGCGCGCCAACAGTTCCGAACCGGAACGGTCGCGGCGGGTGAGCACCACGAACTCGTCGCCGGCATACCGAACGACGGTGTCGGCGGCAGCGACGGCCGCGCGGATGCGACGTGCCGCGGCGACGATCAACTCGTCTCCGACGCGGTGGCCGTACGAATCGTTGACCATCTTGAAGTTGTCGAGGTCGACGAACAGAGTGCAGGTGCGTCCGGGTCGCTGGGCGCGTTCGTGTCGGGCGTACTCCGCGTCGAGCGTCGTGCGGTTCGGCAGTCCGGTGAGCAGGTCGTGTGCCGCGAGGTAGCGGGCATGCTCTTCGCCGGTCTGCACTCGGGCCAGGGCGCGTTCGCCGCGCAGGAAGGCACCGACCAGGATCGAGGCGAGCAACAGCGAGCGGACGATCAGGTCGCCGGTGGAGACCGCCGAACCGAGCAGCGGCACGGTCGCGCAGACCACCAACATCAACACCACGAAGACCACCCGACGGCTGCTGTGGGCGGGTGCGGGGGTCTGCCGGTGCGACACCGTGCGCATCGACGGGTCGAGCGCTGCCATTGCCAGCGACAGGTACGCGAACAGATAGATGCCGTCGAGCAACCCCGAGGACGGAGCGTCGTCGGTCGTCGCCGCGAAGGCGTAGGACACGTCGCCGACGAACGTCGCCACCAGGGCGAGCAGCGCCCAGAACAGCGCGGCGGAGCGGGGTTTCGAGGAGAAGAGCAGATACGTCGTCAACGTGATCAACGCTGCGTCGATCGCCGGATAGATCCCGTTCATCACCGTCGACACGGACGAACGCGGCAGGTCGAGGGCCGGAGAGATCAGCAGCAACCACGACAGGAACAACGTGCCGAGGAAGATCAGGCCTGCATCGACGAGGGGGGTGATGTCGTCGATCGACCGGCGGTCTCGGATCCACCGAGACAGGGAGTATCCCACCAGGGCGTACCCGGTGAGAGTGAAGAGATCCGGGAGCAGCGAGAACGATCGATCCAGTGCGTCCGGATCGCTGCGAAACGAGACTCCGAACATGAAGAGCACCGAGGCTCCGAACAGAGCCCACCAGCATCGGGCGTCGCTCGGACGGTAGCGACGAATTGCCGCACTGATCGCCACGACCGATCCCACGGCGACAACGGCCAGCACGCCGGCACGCACGTCGGCACTGCCCTGGACGAACACCGCCACCGCGACGACGGCCACCGCAGCCAGGAACGCGGTCCGCACCGATGGCACGGCGAATGGCGCAGCGGCCTTCGCATTCATCGAAGGACCCCACTTCCCCTCGCCGTGCGGCGCTCGCACCTTCTCCGCTGACGCCTTCATCGGTGAATATACGTCTTTGCCTGCACAAACGGTGACCAGGGTCACTAATTGCCTTCGAACAGACCTCGGCTCCACCCACCCGTCGAAAACTGACGTCAACCGAAGGTTGACGGCAGGCGGTCGTCAACCTAAGGTTGACGCATGACCGAATCAACGAAGATCACCAATCCAGTCCGACTCGACGACCTGATCGCCGCCATCGAGAAGGTGCACACCGACGCCCTCGATCAGCTCTCCGACGCGGTGATCGCCGCCGATGCGCTCGGCGACATCGCCGACCATCTGATCGGACACTTCGTGGATCGAGCACGTCGTTCAGGTGCGTCCTGGACTGCCATCGGCGCCTCGATGGGTGTCAGCAAGCAGGCGGTGCAGAAACGTTTCGTGGCCAAGGGCGGCGACGACCCTGCCGAGCTCGACGCCAGCCAGGGCTTCTCTCGCTTCACTCCGCGCGCACGAAATGTGGTGGTGGGGGCGCAGAACGAAGCCCGGGCGACGAGCAACGACCACATCACCACGGGCCACTTGATCCTCGGCCTGCTCGGCGAGCCCGAGGGCTTCGCCGCGAAGCTGCTGGGTGCGCAGGGGCTCACCGACGAGCAGATCCGCGCCGCGGTGACGGCGACGCTGCCCGCACCGGCCGATCCCCTGCCGGCGCTGATTCCATTCGACGCCGGTGCCCAGAAGGCACTGGAATTGACCTTCCGTGAGGCGCTTCGGTTGGGACACAACTACATCGGCACCGAGCACATCCTGTTGGCGTTGCTCGAGAACGAGGATGCCACCCTGACCGAGCTCGGGGTCCGCAAAGACGCCATCGAGAGCGGACTGGCAACCGCGCTGGGAAGCTGATGAACCGCCGTCAGGAGGCCATTGCTTCGGCCTGCTCGACGGCGAACCGAACGTCCTCCTCGATGAGATCACCGTTGATCGCGGCACCGGCCTTCACGCCTGCCGCAGATGCCGCGACGACGGTGTCCATGGGTGCCGCTACGTTGCCGGCCACCCACACTCCTGGCACGGACGTCGCCCCGACCGGGTCGGCCTCGATGTAGGTGCCCAGGACGTGCCCGTTCATCACCATCTCGGTTGTCTCGAGTCCCAATGACTCGAGAACGTCCGCGCGGGAAGTGAAGTTGGGGCCGACGACCACGGCGTCGAGCGCGACGGCGACGCCGTTCGCCAACGTGACGCCGACGATGGCGTCGTTCTCGACGTCGACTCGCGTGATCTCTTCTTCGACCACGACGATCCCGCGGGCGCGCATCCGCGTCAGATCCTCGGGGCTCAGTTCCGTTGCAGTGTGGGTGAAGACGGTGACGTTCTCGGACAGCTGACGCCACATCTGGGCCTGGTGTCCGGACATGACGCTGCCGATGATGCCGATCGCCCGGTCTCGGACCTCCCACCCGTGGCAGTACGGGCAGTGCAGTACATCGCGGCCCCAGCGCTCGGCGAGCCCCGGAATGCTGGGAAGAATGTCGGTGAGACCGGTGGTGACCAGAACGCGACGGCCTCGAACGACGGTGCCGTCGGCGAGGGACACGTCGAACCCGGAGTCGGTCCGCACCGCCGACGTCGCGGTGCCGTCGACGATGCGGACGCCGTAGTGCTCGGCCTCGATACGGCCGAGGCGAACGAGCTCGAGCGGAGATTCGCCGTCGCGCGTGAGGTAGTTGTGCGAATGGGCGGCCGGAGCGTTGCGCGGATCGCCGGCGTCGATGATCGTCACGGATCGGCGCGAGCGTCCGAGAGCTACCGCGGCGCTGAGCCCGGCGACTCCGCCGCCGACGATGATCGCATCGACGCGGACATTCTCGGTGGGCGCTGGGGCGTTATCTGAAGTCATGTCTGCAGTGTGCAGACGGGACTACCGCCTTGGCAAGATAAATTGCCAAAACAGCAACTCGTGAAAGACGAAAGTACTTCCAGGCGGTGCTCGCACTCGAAACGAGGTAGCTACCCCGTTTTTCGGCGCCTTGACAACGTCACCGGTCGCCATCGCCAGCCGTAAGCGCGGATCCACCGCTTGAACAGGCTGTTCGGTTGCGGTGTACTGGTCGGCAGGAACAAGTTGGGGGCGCTATGGGGAATTTCCACATCGGGGATACGGTCGTCGCTATCCGAAATCTGGGCCGCGTGCGGTGGCGAAGCGGCATTCCCAAGGGAACCGTGGGGATCGTCGTAGGCATCGACTGGCTCGGCGACGCTCGAGTGGACTTCACCGCCGACGCATCGATGCGAGCGCGCGGAGAAGCGCTGGAACACATCGTGGCCGACGGTGACGTCCGAACGGTGCGCGCCGCGCCTCGCCGCTTGTTCGGCTAGTTGCCGTCGGTTCGCTCGTCGTCGGTGGCCGGTCCGGTTTCGATGGCCCCGCCCTCGCTGGACCAGTCGTTGGTGTCTGCGCCCGCAGCCGGGTCGGACTGCACGTCTTCTTCGGCGTCGGGGGTCGAGTTCTCGTCGTGCTTCGGATCAGTCATGTGAGGTGTGTACCCGTGCGGTGCCGGACGAACCGTCGGCACCGCACGGATAGCATACTGCCGGTCCTACAGTCCGAAGGGCAGCGTTCCCGGTGCCAGTTCGAAGCCGCTGCTACCAGCGGAAATGGAGCCGAAGCCGGCGAGGATCGCGTTGATGAAGTTGGTGATCATGAGATGTTCCTTTGCTTCGATGTGTAGACGTACTCGTGGGACAACCCGGTCGAGGTTACCGGCCGCGGTAGCGTCGAACCTGTGAGGAACCCTGGGATCTACGTCGGGATTGCTGTTGCCGTGAGCCTGCTTGCGGCGTGTTCTTCGCCCAGTGCACCGGACGCCGACGTCCCGGACACCCCGGCTTCGGCGCCACTGAACTATGTGGCGCTGGGTGATTCCGCGGCGTCGGGGCCACGCATCCCGGAGCAGGTGGGTGTGCCGGGCTGCGAGCAGTCCGACTCGAACTACCCACACGTCGTCGCGGCTCAGCTCGAGGTCGCGTCCTTCGTCGACGTCACGTGCGGCGGGGCAGTGACCGAGAACCTGGTCTCGACGCCCCAAAGCACCTCCAGCGGGGATCAGCCCGTCCAACTCGACGCGGTGACGCCCGAGACCGATCTGGTGACTGTGACGATCGGTGGCAACGACATCGGCCTCGTCTCGACCGCGGTGGGCTGCCTGACGTTCGCGAATTCCTCGACCGGCAACGTCTGCAAGGACCGACTCACCGCCGGCGGAGTCGACACCGTCGCCGCCACCATCGAGGCCGAGGCTCCGGGCTGGGGAGCGATGCTCGACGCGGTAGCCGAGCGTGCGCCCGACGCGCGGATCCTCGTCGTCGGGTACGGAACGTATCTCCCCGACGGTGGCTGCTTCCCCACTCAGCCGGTTCTCTCCGAGGACGCCGACTACATCCAGAGCAGCATCACCGCCATGAACCAGGCGCTGAAGACACAGGCCGAGGAGCACGGGGCGGAGTTCGTCGACACCGAGGCACTGAGCGTCGGCCACGATGTCTGCGCGGCAGTCGATCAACGGTACTTCGAGGGCGTCATCCCGGAGAACCCCGCAGCGCCACTGCACCCGACGGCAGCCGGCATGGCCGCCATCGGTGACGAGGTCGCCGCGATCGTGCGAAGCGAATAGGTGTCCACGAGAAGGTAACTGGCTCTACCCGGGCGGTCGACTATCGGGAAGTGTCAACCGTATGGTCTCGTGGTCTGCAGTATTCGGCGTGTTCGCCGTCGCCCTCGTGTTGGTTCTGACACCTGGTCCCAACATGATCTACCTTGTCTCGCGCAGCATCTCGCAGGGGCGGCGGGCGGGAATGGTGTCCCTCGCAGGTGTGGCTGTCGGCTTCCTGGTCTACCTGACGGCGACCAATCTCGGCTTGGCTGCAGTGTTCACGGCCGTGCCTGCGCTGTACGTCGCGGTCAAGCTCGCCGGTGCCGCCTACCTCGGTTGGCTTGCGGTGCAGGCCCTACGCGGAACGGTCTCCGCCTTCGAGCCGACTGCGCTGCAGCAGGATTCGAACCGCAGGCTGTTCATGATGGGGCTGGTGACCAACCTGCTGAACCCGAAGATCGCCATCATGTACATCTCGGTCATTCCGCAGTTCGTCGATCCTGCTGCCGGACCCGTTTTGCTGCAGGGTTTCGCACTCGGCGGCGTGCAGATAGCTGTAGCGGTTGTGATCAACCTGGCCATCGTGGTGCTGGCGGGATCGATCGCCCGATTTCTCGCCGTCCGGCCGACGTGGCTGAAGGTGCAGCGTTACCTGATGGGCACAGTGCTCGGGTTACTGGCGGTCCGTGTCGCTACCGACGGCGGGCGACCGCTCCCGGCGTGATCGACGCGTGGCACGCAGATCCGGATCCAACCGTCGTCGTATGCCTTCGGATGCAGCCGGCCCCGGAAGGAACTGTGCGTGGCTCTCGCGCAGAGTCCTTCCTGTCTCGCGGTCGACGAGGACCGGATCGATCGGTCGGCCATCTCCGTCCACCAGCACCACCCGCCGATCCTGTTGCGGCACATGCTTGTTTCCCCATGCATACAGAGCGACGATGACCGTGCTGAGTTCACGGGCCCGCGCCGTCGGTACGTACTCGTGGCGCGGGGGGTGCTCGCTGTATTGCACCTTGGTCAGCATCCCGCCGTCGACCAGGCCTTTGAGTCTGCGCGCCAACATGTTCGGAGCAATACCGAGATTGGACTCCAGCTCGTCGAAGCGAGAGAAGCCGTCGAGCACATCCCGCAGGATCAGCAGCGTCCACCATTCGCCGACCTGCTCGAGCGCCCCGGCGATGGGGCACTCCATGTCCGCGAAACTACGGCGTTGCATTGCTACTTTCCAGGGATGACGAGCAAGGAACTCGTCCCGGTTGCGACGACCCTGCCGGTGTTGTCGACCACCGAACCCTCGGTGAAGATCACTCGCGAGCCGCTCTTGACCACGGTCCCCGTGGCCGTCAAAGGTCCGCTGTGAGAGTGCACCGGGCGTTGGTAGCTGACGTTGATGTCGATGGAGGTGTACCCGGTGCCTGCCGGGAGCGTGGTGTGGGCCGCGCAACCGAGGACTGTGTCGAGAAGCGTGCACACCAGACCGCCGTGCACCATGCCGATCGGGTTGTAGTGCGCCTCGGACGGTTCGCACTCGAACACCACTTTGCCGGTCTCGACCAAGACCGGGGAGAACTGCATGAGGGCGGCGATGGGCGGAGGTGGCAGCTCGCCACTGACCAGCGCACGCATGGCGTCGAGACCGCTCATGGTGGACGCAGTCTTCAGCACCTCGGCGGGGTCGACCCACGAGAAGGTCTGCGATCGTCGTTGCTCATCAGTGATCATGTGTCTCGCCTGTCCTCGAGTAACTATCACCATGATAGTCAGCTGCTCAGGATAGTAACCCCTGATCGCGGTAGGCGCGCCAACCGCCGTACTCGGTGATGTCGGTGCCCTTCTCGGCCGCGTCGTGGGCGCAGCAGAACCCGGTGACCCAACGTCCGTCCGACAACTCGACGGGACCGAGGCCCATCGGCGCGGGCAACCCGGCGAGGAAGGTGCCGAGCGCGGCGGCGGACATCCGGTACAGCTCTCCGGCTATGGGTGCGCCGTCCCCTTCCCGCCGCACCAGACCGGGCTTGGGCGGTGTGGTGTGCAGATCCACGAGTCGATAGTCCGCAGACGTGGTCACCTCGCCGCTGAACCGTGCGCCCCGATCGGTCAGTTGGCTGTGCACCGGAAAACCGTGCAGGTGCGCTCCTACGACCAACACCTCGATACCGTCGTCGATCAGCGAGGGTGACGGCACTTCGCTCAGCCGAGCAGCGAGGTCGATCGCGATCTGATCCTCGAACGCAGGGACGACGAACATCACTCCGAACGGATTGCCGTCCGACGTCGGGGCACCGGGGACCGCGACCGCCGCCATGTCGAGCAGGTTGCAGAAGTTGGTGAACGTGCCGAGGCGTCGGTTGATGCCGACCGGATCTGCCTGCACTGTAGCGATACTCGGATGTTCGGTGGTGGTGGGCAGCAGTAGACCGTCGACCTCGCGTAGCAGTTCGCGGGCAGCCGTCTTGGCCTGGGTGAGTGTGCCCAGATCGTCCACGTAGCGGTGCGCGGACGGGCCGGCTGCAGAGCGGACGATGGCAGCGACCGTGGGATCGGCACCGTCCGGCGCGGTGTCGAGATATTCTCCGACGGCCGAATAGCGTTGCGCCACAATGGCTCCGTCGTACAGTAGCGTCGCCGCATCGAGCAGCCCCGAGATATCGACCTCGATGTGACTGAAGCCCTTCTCGGCCAGGCCGGCGACCGTCTCCTCGAATGCCCGACGGTATTCCGGGCTCAGCGATACCAGATCCGCGGCACGTGGAACGGCGACCCGGGGCTCCGGCGACGCGGCCAGTCGAATGTCGGCGGGCCAGGCCCGGCTGCGCGGATCGGTGGTGGTCGGACCGGTCATCACTTTCATCGCCGCCGTGGCACTGTCGAGATCGTGGGCGAGCGCGGTGACGCAGTCGTAGTCGGCGCAGGCGGGAACGACGCCGGTGTTCGGCACAATCCCGAGTGTCGCCTTGATTCCGACGAGTCCGTGGAACGCGGCGGGGACTCGCCCGGATCCGGCTGTGTCGGTGCCGATTCCGATGTCCGCGATCCCCAGTGCCACCGCCACTGCCGAGCCGGAACTGGATCCGCCCGAGACCAGCGTGGGGTCCCAGGCACAGCGCACTGCTCCGTAGGGGCTTCGGGTGCCGACCAGTCCGGTGGCGAATTGGTCCAGGTTGGTCTTGCCGAGTATCAGTGCGCCCTGGCTCGTCAATCGTTCGATGGCGACGGCGGAGACTGCTGGTGTGTAGGCGAATTCGGGGCACGCCGCAGTAGTGGGCAGACCGGCGACGTCGATGTTGTCCTTGACGGCAACCAGCACGCCGGCGAGCGGCAGATCTGCACCTGCCTCCAGTGCGCGTTCGAGCGCCACCGCCTCGGCCAGTACGTCGTCCTCGTCGCGCAGGGTGATCCACACTTCGGGTCGGTCGACCTCCGCGATTCGCTTGTAGGCCTGCAGAACTCGTTCCCGTACCTCAGGCAGCATCGATCTTGCCTCTCTTGTCGAATTCTCCGGCGGCCGACCACGCGTCCCGCTCGGCCCCGAAGGCCACGGCCTGGGTCGCGCGGAACTCGGCGATGGATTCGGCGTTGGTCTCGAGGAAACTCTCGTGCTCGGCGAGCGAGAACTCACCGTCGGTGATCTCGACTCCACCGCCGCGACCTGCTGCCAGATCGGCGCGCAGGTCCATCAGCTCCTCGGGTTCGACCGAGTACCAGGAGATTCGGTCGAAGAACCGCAACAGCCACGGGGTTCCTTCCTCGAACGGCCCGCCGCTGTACGTGGCACTGTGGTTCCACACCTGCGTGGTTCGGCCGACGAACTGGTATCCGCCGGGACCCTCCATGCCGTAGATGCACAGGTATGCCCCGCCGATGCCGACGGCATTCTCCGGCGTCCACGTGCGTGCCGGGTTGTACTTCGTCGTCACCAGGCGGTGACGCGGATCCAGCGGAGTCGCCACCGGGGCACCGAGGTACACGTCACCGAGCCCGAGCACCATGTAGTCCGCCGCGAAAACGGTATCGAAAACGTCTGCGACGGAGTCGAGTCCGTTCATCCGCCTGATGAATTCGATGTTCCAGGGACACCACGGGGCGTCGGCACGCACGCCGTGCATGTACCGCTGAATTGCTTCGCGGGTCGACGGGTCGTCCCACGAGAGCGGGAGCCGAACCTGACGGCTGGGGACCACGAGTTCCGAGGCGGCAGGCAGATCATCCTCGACCTCGGCGAGCAGCCCCATCAACGAATCGATCGAGAGCACATCGGGATTCACCTTGACCTGCAGTGAGCGGATGCCGGGGGTCAGATCCAACAGGCCTCGGGGCGCGATGGCTTCGACACGCTGATGCAGCGCGTGCACCCGTGCTCGCAGGGTGAGGTCGAGTTTCATGTCGCCGTATTCGACCAGCACGTTGTCGTCACCAGATCGCCGGTAGGTGACGCAGGTATCGGCGTCACGCCGAGCGATGACGCCGTCGTCCCCGTCACCGCCGGCGGAGAAGACCGCGGGCAGTGATGCGCGCCGGGCGAGGCCGAGCGATCCCAGCGGCGCGGTGGCTGCAGCCCGGACCGGCACGAATCGGATGGTGTCACCGGGCCGAAGCTGGCCGAGCTTCCAGCGTTCGGCCGCGACAACGGTGACAGGACAGACGAATCCGCCGAGACTCGGGCCGTCGGGGCCGAGCAGGATCGGGGTGTCACCGGTGAAGTCCAATGCGCCGACGCTGTAGGCGTTGTCGTGGATGTTCGACGGGTGCAGTCCGGCTTCACCGCCGTCGGCGCGCGCCCACTGCGGCTTGGGGCCGATCAGCCGAACTCCGGTGCGATCGGAGTTGAAGTGCACCTCGTAGCGGGTGGCGTAGAGGGTGTCGATGTCGTCGCGGGTGAAGAACTCCGGTGCGCCGTGCGGGCCCTCGGTGACTGCGATGTCCCAGCTCGACGTCAGCACCGGCAGGTGTTCCATCGGGATCGGCCCGAGGACGGAGGAGTCATCGGAGCGGCCGGCCAGTCCGATGATGTCACCCTCGCCCAGGATGCCGCCGCGATGCCCGCCGAACTTGCCGAGCGTGAATGTGGCTGCGCTGCCGAGGTAGTCGTCGACGTCGAGGCCACCCTGGATCAGGACGTACACCCGCAGCCCGTGGCCGGTGGTGGTGCCGACATCGAGGGTGGCACCGGCGGGAACCAGGACCGGTTTCCACTGCGCGGCCGATCGGCCGTCGATGCGTACCGGAACCGCTGCACCGGTCACACAGACGTAGGTATCGGCGTCGAACGTCAATGCCGGCCCGGCCATGGTCGATTCGAGACCCGGTAGACCCTCGGGGTTACCGAGCGCGGTGTTGCCGAGCCGGAACGACAGATCGTCCATCGGTCCCGACGGCGGCACGCCCACCTTCCAGTAGCCGACGCGTCCTGGCCAGTCCTGCACCGTGGTGATCATGCCGGGCCGCTGGACGGTCATCTTGGTCGCGGTCATGATCGCGTCACGATCATCTGCACCGCGGTGGGGTCGAATTCGTTGCAGGGGTTGTTGATCTGCGGGCAGTTCGAGACCAACACCAGCGTGTCGATCTCGGCACGCAACGAGAGCGTCTTTCCGGGAGCCGACAGACCGTCGACGATGCCGAGGGTGCCGTCCGCGTCGACGGGGACGTTCATGAAGAAGTTGATGTTGGGGGCCAGGTCTCGCTTGCCGAGACCCCACTTGGAACCCTCGATGAGGAAGTTCTCGACGCACGCGTGCTGGTGCTGGGTGTGATGGCCGTAGCGCAGAGTGTTCGATTCCTTGGAGCACGCGCCGCCGACGGTGTCGTGGTTGCCGACCTCATCGTCGATGATCGTCATCAGAGGTGTCGAATCATCGCTGCGCAGGACGGTTCCGGTGGTGAGGAACAGGTTCCGTTGCGCGGTGACCGTCGCGGCGGCGGAGTACCGGAGCGAATGATCGTGTGCGCCGTACAGCAGGGTGTCGACGGCCTGGTTACCGTAGAGATCGACGATCGTCAGGACGTCACCGGCCTCGACGACTGCGGACCAGGGCCCGAACGCGGGGGCGATCTCGTCTCTGATGATCACTGCACTGGTGGTCACTGCGCTGCCTTCCATGCGTTCTCGGTGTTCTGCACTGCGCGTTGGTATTCCGGCTCGGTGTTGTCGAGTGTGAGCAGCTCTTCCGGTGCGCGCCAGGCCAGTACGTCGAGTGTCGTCGTGTCGTACTCGGGACTGGGGTTCAATGGGTGAGCGGTGTTGGCGAGCAACACGATCACCGGCAGGTGGATCAGCAGATCCACCGAGCGGCCCGGTCCGGCAGAGCCGGTGCTGACGAGGCTCCCGTCCGCGTCGACGGTGATGCCGTGGAAGAACGACAGCGACGGTCCAACGTCGCGCGGCTCGAGTCCGTGCTTGGCCGCGGCAAGGGTGAACAGCTCGCGTCCGGCCGGAGCGGACGAATGCGGTCCGCTCACTCCGTATTTGGCGATGTTCGTCGCCGTGGACGTGGTACCGCACAGCGCGTCGTGGTGACCGGAGGTGTCGGCGACGATGGTCGCCAGCACGCGGCCCTGATCCGAGAGCAGGGGGTGGCCCGCGCTCAGGTACGCCTGCCACGGAACCTTGACGGTGTCCGCGGTGTTGAGGCGCTCCCATGGTGCGTCGACGCGATAGAGCAGCAGGTTGGCGCAGGCGGCACCGTCGACGTCGACGAGGCGCAAGCGGGTTCCGCGAGCCAGAACCTTCGTGGTGTAGCTGCCGCCGGGCACCGATTCTGCCCACGTGAGCTCCGAGACGCCCTCCGGTGCTGTGGGTGCCGGCGCGACGGTCGCCTGGGATCGTGCGTGTTCCTTGGCGGAATACGTTGTTGCCGTGCTCATGGTTCAGGCTCCGATCGTGACGGGCTTGGGGTGGGCTTTGCCGTGGGGCAGGCAGGCGATACCTACGACGATCACGGCGAGGACGGTCAGGGGTGCGGCCCAGCGCAGCAGCGGGAATTCGCCGGTGGGGTCGAAGATCTCGGCTCGCGGCCACGACAGGTTGATCACCATGAGTCCGCCGTAGAGAACTGCGGCGATGTTGACGGGCAAGCCGAGACGGCCGAGTGTGAAGAGCTTCTCGCCGTCGCTGTCTTTCTGCACTCCGCCGTGCGGCCAGCCCTTGAGTCGCTGGATCAGGAGCGGGACGGTCACCATCATGTACGCGAGGTAGATCAGCACGATGCAGACGCTCGACAGCGTGGTGAAGATCGCGGAGTTGCCGACGTTGACCGCCAGGATCGCGATGCAGGCGAGACCGATGAGCACCGAGGGTGCAATGGGGGTTCCGGTGCGCGAGTTCACCTTCGCCAGAGCTGCCGAGGCGGGCAGTCGTCCGTCGCGGGCCATCGAGAACATCAGTCGCGAGGCCGCGGTCTGGATGGCGAGGGTGCAGATGAACACGGCAATGGCGACGTCGACGAGCAGGACCTTGCCCCATGGGGACGTCAGGATCGAGTCGATGACGTACGGAAGGCCCTGCGTCGCAAGCTCACCGTCGGTGAGGCTCGGTGCGGCCATCAGTGCGCCGACGATCATCAGACCGCCGCCGAGAGCCGAAGCGGACAGGGCGAGGCGGATGGTGCGCGGTGCGACGCGTCGGGGATTGCGGGTCTCCTCGGCGAGTTCGCCTGCCGAGCCGAAGCCGACCATGACGTAGGCGGCCATCAGACCTGACACGATCCAGGCACCGATGTAGCCGGGATCTGCTCCGGCACTGCCGGTATCGAACACCACCTGCGGGCCGCGCTCGGCGTGAGTGAAGAAGACGAGCACGAGGGCGATGACGCCGATGATCTCGCACGTGACGCCGATGCTGTTGATGCGCGACATCCAGTTCACACCGATGCAGTTGATGGTTGTGGTGAGTACCAGCAGAATCGATCCCAGCACAACGGCATTCGCGGCTCCGCTCGACGAAGTGAGTGCCGTGTCCTCGCCGATCAGTTGGAATCCGCCCCAGATGCTGGGCAGCACCACCTGCAACGCGATCGCGGCGGCGGAGGCGGTGACGATCTGCGCGATGATCATGAACCACCCGGCGAACCAGCCGACCAGTTCACCGCCCATGCGCCGGGACCAGTGGTAGATGGCCCCCGAGATGGGGTAGCGCGCGGCGAGTTCGGCGAAGTTCAAGGCGACCATGAACTGGCCGAGGAACACCAGCGGCCAGGTGAGGAAGAAGGCCGGGCCGCCGAAGCTGAACCCGAGGCCGAAGAGTTGGAAGATGGTGGTGAGGATCGAGACGAACGAGAAGCCGGCCGCGAACGACGCGTACTTACCGAGGCTACGGTGCAGCTGCTGGTCGTAACCGAGGGCAGCGAGATCCGAATGGTCCGTCGTACGAACCGGTTCCGAACCCGCGCCGGGGGCCGGCAATGTTGTCGAGCTCATGTTCACTCCTACGGGCGAGGTGGGTGGTGAGTGACCGCCCGCTGCATCGCCGAGGCGGGTTTCTGTCAGTTGATAGTTTTCGGCACCGCCGTTCCCGGGCGGTGTCCGTCGTGAAACAAGCTCGTTTCGTCTATTTCGATCAGATGACAGAAATCTCACCGTCACGTGGACCTGACAAGATGCAGTCATGACCGGCGCAGGCAGACCACGGCTGAGCACAAAGAAGCGGGCAGGGGACACCGCTCGCGAGGAAATACTCGACGCCTCGGCTGAGCTGTTCACCACTCGCGGATTCACCAACACCTCGACCCGCGTCATCGCCGACGCTGTCGGACTGCGTCAGGCCTCGCTCTATCACCACTTCGCCACCAAGGACGACATCCTCGACGCACTTCTCAGCGGCACCGTCGACGCGCCGTTGGCCGTTGCGCAGCGAATCCGCGATTCCGGAGCCGAGGCCCCGACCCAGATGTACGCCCTCGCCTACTTCGACGCCGGGCAGCTGGCCGCGTCCACCTGGAATCTGGGCGCTCTCTACCTGCTGCCCGAGTTGCGCAGTGAGCGTTTCGAGGCCTTTCGAGACCACCGCTACACATTGATGAGCCTGTATGCCGCCATCGCGTCGGACACGCTGGTTGAACTCGGTTCCGAGCGTCGGCCGGGCACCGAGGACCTGCCGTTTCGCCTGGTGGAGACCGTGGTGAACGCGCGTGCTGACCGCGAGAACGGACGGCGCGACCCGACGGTGGATGCGGCGGGGATTGCCGAGGCCGCCCTGCGGGTGCTCGGCTGGACCGCGGATGTCAGCGCGTTGCACGAGAGTGCGGAAGCCCTGCTCGAGGCGGTCGTCGGAATAGTCGAGGATTCTCGCTCCTTGCATTCGACATGACATCGATAGCAATAGTCGGAGCAGGTGCAGGTCTCGGAGCAGCAGTGGCGCGTAAGTTCGGCGCGGAGGGCTTCTCGGTCGGCCTGATATCCCGCAACCGGTCCCGTGTCGACGCACTCGCTGATCAGCTCGCTGCCGACGGTGTATCCGCCAAGGGATTCGTCGCCGATGTGCGCGATCCGGCCTCCATCGCCGCAGCGCTCGAGCAGGTCACAGAAACCCTCGGCCCCATCGAGGTGCTGCAGTACAGCCCGCTTCCGCAGAAGGACTTCATGCGGCCCGTGCTCGAGACCACCCCGGCCGACATGGTCGGTCCGGTCGAGTTCTCCATCTACGGACCCATCGCCGCCGTTCATCAGGTGCTGCCGGGAATGCGCTTCCTCGGCGAGAACAAAGGCACCATCCTGTTCGTCAACGGCGGTTCCGCAGTCAAGCCCGGTCGTACGGTCACCGGCACGTCCATCGCGTTCGCCGGCCAGGCCGCGTACGTGCAGCTGCTCAACGAGGAGTTGGCCGACGAAGGAATTCAGGTGTCGCAGTTGATCATCGGCGGTGCCATCGACGGCAAGGATCCGAAGAAGAGCCCCGAGGCTCTCGCCGAGCAGCTGTGGAGCCTGCACACCGAGCGCGACAGGTTCCGGGTTCAGGTCGCCACGGACTGACTAGGCTTGCCGGCATGACATTGTTGCCCGACTGGGCTCAGAGCCTGGACCTTGCACCCCACCCGGAGGGTGGATGGTTCAAGGAGACCTGGCGCAGCGAGGTCACGATTCCACAGGCAGCTCTGCCCGACGGTTATCCCGGTCCCCGCGCGGCAGGGACGGCAATTCTGTTCCTACTCATGCCCGGTCAGCAGTCGGCCTGGCACACCGTCCGCGGCACCGAGATGTGGCTCTATCACCGGGGCAGTCCGGTGCAACTCGACCTGGGCAGTGATGGAACCCAGCCGGGTGAGGTGACCTCGCTGCTGGTTGCACCCGAATCTCCGCAGCAGATCGTGCCACCGTCGGTGTGGCAGCGGGCGCGTCCGATGGGCGACGAGCCGAGCTTGGTCAGCTGCACCGTCACCCCGGGATTCGATTTCGAGGACTTCCGGCTCGAGGACTCCCATGGGTAGGAAGCGTGAGTCCGCTGGAGGGCTGAAGCCCGGCCTGTTCGAAATCGACTCGGGCACCTGCGAACTGGTCCGCGACACCTTCTCGGACGACGGGTGGGTCGTCAACGTCAACGATGTTCCCAGTTCGCACATCGACATGAACGACCCCACCGTGCTCGAATTCGAGTACATGCGGTGGATTTCGGGACTGGTACGTGCACAGTGGGATTCGAGCTTCGCGCTGCGGGCGCTGCATCTCGGGGGTGGAGCCTGCACGCTGGCCCGCTCCTTCACCGCCGAATTTCCCGGTGCGCGTCAGGTGGTCGTGGAGCTCGACGGCAAGCTCTCGGAATTGGTCCGCGAGTGGTTCGACCTGCCTCGGGCACCGCTGCTCCGCATCCGCGTCGGCGAGGCACGGGCCGTCACCGAGACGCTGAGCGAGAACAGTCGAGATCTGATCGTGCGAGATGTGTTCTCCGGAGCCACAACTCCGACCCCGCTGCTCACCGCCGAGTTCACCGAGCATGTTCGACGCGTTCTCTCGCCCGGCGGCATGTATGTCGTCAACTGCGGTGATCGACGCGATCTGTCGCTCGCGAAGCAGGAGGCGTCGACCATCGGAAGTATATTTCCGCACACGGCGATCGTCGCCGATCCGGCGATGCTCAAGGGCAGGCGCTACGGCAACATCATCATTGCCGGCAGTGACGTCCCGATCGGGGACTCCCCGGCTCTGGCGCGGGAGCTTCTCGGCGGAGCAGTCCCGGCGCATGTGTGGTTGACCGAGCAGGTGCGGTCTTTCGCGCGTGATGCAAAGATGTTGCGGGATTGAAGTACTGGGTTCCAAGACCCGCTCACAGCACGTCCTGCGCGAGTGTCATCAGGCGACGGTGCGCATCGGCTCCGGCGCGGCCTATTTCGTCCTGCGGTGCGCTGATCAGGACGTCGTTCTCGACGATCGTTCGACCGCCCACCATCAAGCGAGCAAGCGGTGGCGTCTGCCCGTAGGCGAACGCGACCACAGGGTCGTCCACGGCCGAGTAGAAACCATCGGTGCGCCAGATGGCGATGTCGGCCAGCTTGCCGACCTCGAGCGAACCGATCTCGCTCTGCCGTCCCAGTACCTTTGCACCGCCCAGGGTTCCGATCTCGAGTGCCTGACGCGCGGTCAGTGCTGTCGGACCGTACTTGGCTCGCTGCATGTACATCGCCTGGCGGACCTCGCCGGCAAGCGGCACCATCTCGGCCGAAGCGGAACCGTCCACACCGAGGCCGACGGGTGCGCCGGCCGCGAGCAGGTCCGAGATTCGCGCGATGCCTGCGCCCAGACGTGCATTGGAACTCGGGCAGTGCGCAATGCCGGTGCCGGTGGCCGCCATCTTCGCGATGTCGGAGTCGTGCAGGTGTACCGCATGGGCGAACCACACGTCGTCACCGAGCCAGCCGACCTGCTCCATGTATTCGACCGGGGTGCAGTTCATCTGAGCGAGGCAATGCTCCTCCTCGTCCAGAGTCTCGGCCAGATGGGTGTGCAGCCGAACACCTTTTGCGCGGGCGAGTTGTACGGACTCGACGAGCAGTTGCTTGCTGATCGAGAACGGGGAGCACGGCGCGACGGCGATGCGGAGCATAGAGCCGAAGGCGGCGTCGTGATAGGTGTCGATGGCCTCGGCGGTAGCGGTGAGGATGTCGTCGAGCGTTTCGACCACCTCGTCGGGCGGCAGACCGCCGTCGGAGACACCCCGGTCCATCGAGCCGCGGCACGGCTGAAATCGGACGCCGATGCGCTGAGCCGCGTCGATCTCGGCGGCGAACAGGTCGCCCCGGCCCTTGGGGAAGATGTAGTGATGATCGGTGCTCGTCGTGCATCC
Source organism: Rhodococcus sp. 05-2254-5 (assembly GCF_002258575.1). Lineage (NCBI taxonomy): Bacteria > Bacillati > Actinomycetota > Actinomycetes > Mycobacteriales > Nocardiaceae > Rhodococcus > Rhodococcus sp. 05-2254-5. The sequence goes on from NZ_NOZG01000014.1 coordinate 98,411, forward strand.
CGATTTCGCCAGCCAGCCGAGGCCGGCAGCAGCTGCGCCACCGACGACCTCGGCATCCATCTTCGACCATGGCTTGTACAGCGCCACAAGCCATTCGAAGAGCGTGTTGTCCTTGGCGAGACCTTGAGAGGCCCACTGATAGAGGTGGTGATGGGTATTCACCAGTCCAGGCGTGACGAGGCAGCCGGACGCGTCGATGTTCTCTGCCCCGGCGAGGACCGGTGCCGAGCCGGATCCCACGGCGGTGATCTTCGTTCCTTCGATCACGAGATAGCCGGAGGGAATCTCGTCGCCGACAATGGGGGCGATATACGCATTGGAGATCACGGTGGTCATGTGTCGTCGGCCTTTCGAGTTGCTGCGACATCGTAAGCCCGCCGGAGCGTCGGCGCAGCGGAGCGGGTCTAGGGTGACGGTATGGCTCTCATTGCACTGTTGGATCTGACGTTCAAGCCCGAATCCCTTGCCGAAGCACGGGCGCTGCTGCGGACCGTTCTCGCGGACACCCGCGCGTTCGAGGGGTGCCTCGGCGTGGAGGTGTGGGTCGACGAAGAGAACGAAGCGCACGTCGTCGCGCACGAGACGTGGGAATCGGCGGAGGCCGACGCGAAGTACCGCGAGTTCCGCGCCGGACCGGGCAAGATCGTCGAATTGCCGCCGCTGCTCGCCGCAGCACCGTCGTTGACTAAATTCACCGTCGATTCCTCGGTGTAGCGGATTCGTCGATCCGGCCACCGGCCACGGTGGCCGGTTGTGGTCGACCGGTGAGGAACCCCTGCACCATGTCGGCACCGAGATCGACCGCCACCCGCAATTCCGCGTCGGTCTCGACACCCTCCATGATCACGCCGGCACCGATCTGTCGGGCGAAGTCGATGATCGCCGTGGCCGCGGCGCGACGGAACGAGTCCCGGTCGATTCCGTGCACGAGTGCGTAATCGATTTTGAGGGTGTCGGGCCTGAGCTCGACGATGTGGCGCATACCGGCGAATCCGGCTCCGACGTCGTCGATGGAGATTTGAACCCCCGTGTCGCGCAGCTTCTCGATGGCGCGGGTCACCGCACGGTAGTCGTCGACACGTTCGTGCTCGGTGATCTCGAGGTGGAAGGTTCGGGTTGCCAGATGCGGACGCAACCGGTCGAGTAGGTCGGTCGTGCGGATGGTGTCGGCCGACGCATTGACCGACACGAACGGCCCCGGTGGCAGCAGATGAACATCCGCTAGTGCCCGTTCCAGTGCGGCGCGTTCGAGCCGTGGACCGACGCCGGCCTCGGCTGCGTCGCGGTACCACGACAGGGGCGATCCGTGGCCGAACGGGAACCGCGACAGTGCCTCGTAGCCGACGGTCGAACCGGTGACCGTGTCGCAGATGGGCTGAAAGAAGATGTCGGGACCGCCGGATTCGATGAGCGCATCGATTCTCTGCCTGGCCTGTTCGCGGGCGTCCGCTGCGGACAGTCCCGTCTCCGGAAACTTTCCCGAGGTCCGTGCTTTGAAGCGATACATCTCGATGTCGGCGAGAGCGATCAACCGTCGGACCAGTACGTGTAGGCCGGTGTCGGCGGGTGGCGTCTCCACGGCCGAGCCCACACTGGTGGTGAACGGCGGGCCGTCGAACGATTCCTCCAGCGATGCGCGAATCCTGTTGTCCGATTCGGCGATCGACTCTCTGGTGCCGACGCTGACGACCACGAACTCGTCGCCGCCGAGTCGTGCGACCGCGGACTTGTCCCCCACCGCACAGGACAGGCGACGGGCGACCTCGACGAGCACTGCGTCACCGGAGGGATGGCCGAACTTGTCGTTGATGTGCTTGAACCGATCGATGTCGAGGACGGTCACCCCGACCGCTTGCTGTGCGCGATCCTCTGCTGGGGACAGGCGCAACGAGTCGACGGTATCGAGCAGCCCACGTCGGTTCCACAGGCCGGTCAACGGATCTCGCAATGCCCTCGCCGCGCTCGTTCGCAGCTGACCGATGTACGACTTGATCATGAAGGGGGCGGCGTAGAGGGATCCGATGGTGACCATTCGAGAAGCGGTGGACCATGGATCGGCACCCTCCGAGACAGCCAGAGCGGCGAGGCCAGCGAGGGTCAGTGCGCCGATTGCCAAGTGAATCAACATGACACGGTGCGAGCTCGCGACGACGATGAACGCTGCGACGATCGAGAACATCGCGCAGCCCGGCATCGCGTCGAAGTGGGTTTTGAAGGCGAACAGAACGGTCACGATGCCGACGTCCGCGTAGAGGATGTAGACGATCGCCATCCTCGGGGATGCCCACGGCCGGAGGTACCAGGCAATCGCAACCGGCACCGTGGTGGCGGACGCCAGGAGCACGGCGATCGACACGGGGTCGGAGAACTGACCGGCGGGGACCATCAGGGCCCCGGCGAGGCCGAATGTGAGCGTCATTCCGCTGATGAACAGCCGCACCCAGCGTTCCTCCGCGGTGGGTGCGAAGTCTCCCGGTGCGGAAATGGTGACACCCTCCGTAGAACCAGCCACTAACCTGCGTGAACGCTAGCACCCACACCTGGTCCCGTAGTGGGGATACAGCCGTTCAGACCATGTCGTGCTTGGTGAGCCAGCGCAACGTCGGCCAGCCGAGAAACACCGGTAACCAGCAGGTCAGTACGCGATAGAGCAGCACGGACGGGACTGCGATGGAGGCGGGGAGGCCGAACGCGGCAAGCCCGCCGATGAGGGCTGCTTCCACGGCCCCCACACCGCCCGGCGTCGGGGCGGCCGAGGCCAATGTGCCACCGATCATCGTCACCACTGTCACCGTCACGAACGTCGTTCCGCCGCCGAACGCCTCGACACTCGCCCACAGGGCGAGCGCAGCACCCAAAGTGGTTGCGGCGCAACCCAAGATGATGATCGAGAACCGTTTCGGGTCGCGGGCGAGTTCGCCGAGCTCGGTGAGCACTTCGGCAACCTGGGGCCGGACGGCCACTTTCAGCCACAGTCGCAGCTTGGGCACGAACATGAAGGTCCCGACGACTCCGAATGCGACGCCGGCGATGAGGTACAGCACGGTGTTGCCCGGCACCATGTTGGACAGCCCCGACGACGTTCCGGCGACGACGCTGAAGAAGATCAACAGGCTGACATGGGTGATCACCTGAACCGACTGTTGCAGAGCCACAGCGGCTGTCGCGCGGACGGTACCCAATCCACCCTTTTGCAGAAAGCGAACGCTCAGGGCCAGGCCACCGACGCCCGCAGGTGTCGTGGTCGCGGCAAAAGTGTTCGCTACCTGCATGATCGTCAGATTCCGGAAGCTGACCTTGCCGAATGCGCAGGCCCACAATGCGGCACCCGCACCGATGTAGGTCAGTGCGGAGACGGCCAGACCGAGCAGCGCCCACCACCAGTCGACCGAGCCCAATTCGACGACGAACGCGGGAACCGCACTGATGAACGGGTATGCGACGTAGACCAATCCGATCAGCAACACGAGCGAGATGATCTGGTTGCGGCTGAATCGAGTGACCTGCTCGGCCTCGATCCTCGCGGCACCGGTCTGATCGAGCACTTCGAGCCGGACGGACTTCATCGTCTTTCCTGCATCGGCAACCGACTGACGCACCCGAAGAGGGATGGCGGACTTGGTCAATCGACCGGACGCCGCGATCACGACGTCGATTCCCAGTACCTCGACGGCGGTGGCCACGGCGCGATGGGAGCCGAAAAGGTCTGCGGTGGTGAGTAACAGCTGTGCGACATCGGATTGCATCTGGGCGTCCGACGCGCCGAGTTCTGCGTGCCCGAACCCGCAGAACAGTGCCGCGCCGTCATGGAGCCGCAGTTCACCCCGATGCAGGTCACCGTGCGAGATCTGGTTCTCGTGCAACGTGTTCAGAGCCGACCAGAGAGCTCTGAGCGCGGCATCGTCGAGCTCGGCCTCGATGGGGTCGCCGATGGGCTGGCTGTGCGCGTACAACGTCCAGCCGCGGTCGAGTGCTGCTACCGCCAACGGGTCGCTGCCTGCGGCGTTCATACTCTTGATGGCCAGGCCCATCAATGCGCGATGCTCGACGGCGCGGCGCATGGACGCGTGCAACGGTGCTGTCTCGCTGCCGCGCCGGGTGATCCATCGCCAGAATTGGCGCAGCGCACCGCCACTGCGTTGGTTCTGTCCGTAGAGTTCGACCACCACATCGGCGTCCGGGGTGTGTGCGTTCAACACCAACGGGCCCGGGCCCGCGGGGCGCACGACGGTGAAGCTGCGGACGTCGACGCCCCGGATGCGGAACAGGCGCACGGCCGCGTCGAGTGGAACCTCCAGTGCCGGAGTGCCGACCAGCAGCACGATGATCGCACCGACGAGCCAGCCGACGGCCAGCCCGAGCAGCGAACGGGCCGGGACCACAGTGGACACCACCAGGTGTATCGGTACGAAGGCGAGCAGCAGTGCCCACCATGCTCGACGCCACCGCGCGGGCAGGCCCGGGCCCGACACCGTGAGCGCCGCGGCGAGCATGGCGATCCAGCGTGAATCGTCGAGGAATTGCGACAGGAACGTGTCGAGTCGCTCGGGCACGTCCAGGTCCCACGTCGGAGTCGAGATGCCGGTACCGGTGATGGACAGAGCCAGCGCGGCGATCAGAGCTGCTGCCGCGTACCCGGCCAACAGTTTCCATTTGCGCCCGGCGATCAGCCCGATCAACACTCCGAACGGGAGGGCGAGGATCGCGACGCCGTAGACGATGTAGACAGCGTTGGACTGATCGGGGCTGAGCACGCCGACGATGTTGGACACCGATTGTTCGAGTGCGTCCCACTGATTTCGGGTGATGAGCGAGCCGGCGATGACCAAGCTCAAGAACACCGAGGCGGCAACGACCCGAATGATGTCACTGGTTCTTCTCACCAGCGGCTGCAGCAGGTTTCCCGCTACGGGAACGTCCCGCCCATCCACGCGCATGGGCTCAACTTACCGTGCGGTACGCCGACGGAGTTCGTTGCGCACGGCGGGCCATTCGGATTCGATGATCGAGAACACGACGGTGTCGCGCAGTGAACCGTCGGCCATGCGTTGGTGATTGCGCAGAATGCCGTCCTGCTTGGCTCCGAGTTTCGCGATGGCCGTCCGCGATTGGAGGTTCATCCAGTGGGTGCGGAATTCCACCGCGATACAACCGAGTTCCTCGAAAGCGTGCGTCAGCAACAGCAGTTTGCTCGACGCGTTGGTACCGGTTCCGTGGGCGGAGCGCGCATTCCAGGTGTACCCGATCTCGACGCGACGGTTGTTCGCATCGACATTGCAGAAGGTCGTCGCGCCGAGAATCTGCCCGGTATCGTTGCGCCGCAATGTGAATGGAAGCATGGTTCCCGCGTCGAGCAGTCCCAGCCGGCGATCGATCTCTGCGGCCATGTCTTCCGGTTTCGGAACGCTCGTGTACCAGAGGTTCCAGAGCTCGCCGTCGCGGGCGGCATCGCACAGCCCCTCGAGGTGATCGCGGCTCAGCGGCTCCAGGGTCACGAGATCGTCAGTGAGGGTCACCGGTTGCAGAAAGGACATTGGCCGACGATACGTCCCGGCGTGGTGTTCGCAACAGCGAGAAGATCACCGCCGCGGTCACGACGAGAGCTACGACGACGATCGACACGACCTCGGTGTAGGCGTGCGCGTAGGCGTCGGCAAACCCGGGGCGTCCGGCTGCCGCGGCATCGGCGTCGGCTCGGTCGGGTAGCTCGCCGCGGACCAGGACGGTCAACAACCAGGCATATCCGGCCACCATCAGGGCCTCGCTGCCGATGCGAAACAGGTTCAGCACGCCCGCCGCGGTACCGCTGCTGTGCGGCGGCACCGCAGCCAGTGCCTCGCCGTCCACCAAGCCGATCGGGAGTCCGAATCCGAGCCCCAACGCGATCATCGGGACCACGACGGCACCGAGCGGGACACCTGGTTGCAGCGCCAACATGCCCAGATTGCCGAGGACGAGGCAGCCGAGGCTGACCAGCACGACGCGAGTGGGGGTGACGGCGTCGAACATGCGGCTCAGGCGGGCAACGGTCAGCGGAGCGAGCAGAACGGGGACGGTCATGGCCAGCATGAACACTCCGGCAAGCCCCGGCGTCAGCGACGCGACAGCGCTCAGCGCAGCGGGCAGATACGTGAGCAGCGTGACGAATCCGATGGCCCCGGCCACCGGAACGAGGCACAGGGCCAGGAATCTCCGGTTGCGCAGTAGCGAGAAATCGAGCAGGCGGTGCGCCGTCGATTCGGTTCGCAGAGTCGGCAGAGCGACAGTTCCGATGGCCGCCGCAGCCAGGACGACCGCCTGGGCGGCGAACACGCCCCGCCACTCGAACGCCGCGACGAGCAGCCCGGAGATGGTGGGCCCGAGTGCCAGACCGAGACCGTTCACGGTGCCGAACAGTGCGAACGCGGTTGCTCTGGCCGTGCCGTGGAAGTGAAGCGAGAGAATGGAAGTGGAGCCCACCAGAACCGCTGCGGCTCCGATGCCCGCGAACACCCGCGCGACATCGAGTAGGTACAACGACGGCGCGACGGCACTGACCGCACTCGCGACGGCCGTCAGCACCACCCCGATGCGGAACGACGTGCGGTGACCGATTCGATCCGACACCGCGCCCCAGACCACGGTGAACAGCGCGAACGCGATGTTGAAGCCGTTGACGACCCACTGCAGAGGCGTCGGGTCGGTGCCGAGGTCGCCGGCGATGACCGGAAGGGCGAGTGCAGTACCCGAGATGGACATGGGTACGACGAATTGAGCCGCGAGTACGACCGGTAGCACTGCCTTCATGTGTCCCCCTGAAACGTAGGTACGATGGTTGTCGTACTAGACCAGGTTTCAAGGTACGGCGCAAGTCGTACCTTTTAGGAGGAGCGCATGGCGGACAAGGACGGGCATCCCGAGCCCGAGGAAATGCAACTGGGTGCGGTGATGTCCGCGTTGGCCGATCCGTTGCGTCGCCAGGTGGTCACCGAACTCGTCGGCGACGACGACGGAGCCGAGCGGACGTGTATGTCGTTCGAGCTCGGTGTCACCAAATCGACTCTGACGCACCATTTTCGAGTGCTACGCGAGGCAGGCCTGGTGTTTCAGGTCGATCGCGGAAACAGTCGCAAAGTGACGCTGCGTCGCCACGAGCTCGAAGAGCGATTCCCCGGTCTGCTCGATCTGATCGCCAACGAAAACCGGTAGCCCCGCGCCCTCTTCGCGTCCTACGGTGAGCGGCATGCACTTCGCGATGATCGGCACGACGGCACCGAGTCACATCTACCCCTCGCTCGCCGTCGTCGCCGAATTGGTCCGACGCGGGCATCGCGTCACCTATGCCGTCGGCGAGTCGTTGCGGCACTCGGTGGAACCGGCTGGAGTCGAGGTGGTGGCGTTCCCCTCGATACTTCCCGACGGCGAGGGCTCTTGGCCGGACGACCCGGCGTCGGCGATGCAGGTGTTCCTCGACGAAGCGATTGCGTCCTTTCCCGTGCTCACCGCGTTCTACGACGACGATCAGCCGAATGTGATCCTCTACGACATCGGCGGCCTGACCGCCCCGATCCTCGGCGTCCGGTACGGGGTGACGGCCGTGCAGCTCTCCCCTACGTATGTCGCCTGGGACGGCTACGTCGAGGATCTCGGTGACGGGATGACCTCTATCCGCGAGTCGACAACCGGCGTTGCGTATCGCGAAACCTATGCGACCTGGTTGCGAGAGAACGACATCGACGCCGACCCGTGGGACTGGATCACGTACCCGGAGCACTGCCTGTCGTTGATCCCGAAAGCGATGCAGCCGAACGCCGATCGAGTCCCCAGCTCGGTGCAGTTCGTCGGCCCGTGTCTCGATCCGGTGCGACTGCACGACCGATCGTGGTCCGCGCCCGAGGGGCCCGTTCTCTACGTATCGTTCGGCACCGGGTACAACGAACGCCCCGACTTCTACCGGCTGTGCATCGAGACGTTCGCGAACACGGACTGGCACGTGGTGATCTCCATCGGCCGACGCGTCGACCCCGCCGTACTTGGGGAACTGCCCGCGAATGTCGAAGTCCACGAACACGTTCCGCAGCTCGCGGTGCTCGACGCCGCCACCGTGTTCGTCACCCACGCCGGAATGGGTGGGTGCACCGAAGCCCTGTGGTTCGGCGTACCGACAGTTGCCCTACCGCAGGCAGTCGACCAATTCGGCAACGCGGCGATGCTCGCCGAACTCGGCGCAGGAGTGCACATCGACTTCGACGGGATGACGGCGACAGGACTACGCGACGCCGTCGAACAAGCCCGGGGACTCGCGCCGCGCGCACGTGAGATCAGCGCAGAGGTGCGAGCGCACGGCGGCGTCGACCAGGCCGCGAATGCGATCGAGGCATTCGGTGTCGATGCCGGCGGCGCGGCTACGTAGCCAGCGTCGCCAACTCCTCGAACGTCTCGGCGTACGTGTCTCGGACCTGATCCCAGGAAGCCGTCATGTCCACACTCTCCGGACCGGCGATCGGCAGCGCATAGCCGTACTGCGAGCGCGGCACCGGGCTACCGGGCAGAACGAGTACCTGCGTGAACGCTGCAGAGTCAGGATTGAACGTCAGAGTGTGCGAGGCGACGTTGCGGCCCCAATCCTCCGACGGCCACGACAGGAAGATCACGTGTCGAGGGTTCTCGGCGGGGTCGGTGTACGAGACATAGCTGCCGTAATGATCTTCTCCCGGAGACATGATCTTGTACGCGCCGTTGTCGGTGTAGATCAACAACGCCTCGGCGAACGGCTTCTGATCGAACAGTGCGGTGTACCTCAGCGCCTGAACGAACACGGGTCGGCCCAACGGAATCGAGATTGCATCCTGCTGTGTAGTCACGAGAATCAAAGGTACCGACGTCGAGAATCCGGTGCAGCCAGCCGCGCTGAGCGCGGTCAGCTGCACCCGATTCGATGGAGGAACCATTCTGGAACCGTCGACGTCGAATCAGGCATGCTCGAATCCTGGCTGGCGCAGCACGACGGAGTGATCACCCGTGCTCAGGCCGGTGCCTGCGGACTCAGTGGGGATGCGGTGGACCGCCTGGTGCGCGGAGGCAAGTGGAAGGCGATTCACCGCGGGGTGTTCTTCGTTGCAGATCGACCCTTCACTGCGGAAGCGCGAATTCGATGCGCAGTGTGGGGCGCGGGCGACCGAGCCGTTCTCAGCGGAGAGGCCGCAGCGTTCTGGCATCGTGTTGTGTCCGAGATGCCGGGCACCATCGAGGTCACCGTCCCCAGAACCGGTCGAAGTCGGGCCGCCGGGTGCCGGCTTCGCCGACGGGACGTGCACAGCACCGATGTCGTGGTGCGCCGCGGAGTGCGGGTCACCTCGCTCGAACTGTCCGTTCTCGAAGCGTCGGTCGGCAAGGCGCACATCATGGATCGAGCACTGCAGCGGCACACGAATCTGGAAAGCCTGCGACGGGCGCACGCCCGTAATGCAGGGCGGACCGGGGCTCCGAAGGCGGAGCGGCTGTTGGCCGCCGCCGAAGGTGGGGCCCGATCGGAAGGTGAGCGCCTGCTGGTGCGCGAGATACGCCTCCGCAAGATCACCGGGTGGGCGGTCAACTATCGATGGGACGGCTACGAACTGGACATCGCCTTCATCGTCGAGATGGTGGCGATCGAGATCGACGGTTGGGCCTTCCACTCCGATCGCGACGCTTTCCAGCGTGATCGAACCAGGCAGAACGCGATCTCGCGCGACTGGACGGTACTTCGCTACACCTGGGCGGACCTGACCGAACGGATGGACCGGGTGATCGCCGAAATACTCGCCGCTCTCGCGCGAATCCGGTGCAGCCAGCCGCGCTGAGCGCGGTCAGCTGCACCCGATTCAGTCCTCGAGAACGCTGACGCTCACGCCGTAGGGCAGGAAACGAACCCGTCGACGCGGGTCGGTGTTGTCCTTGTGTGCCCGCAACGCATCGAGTTCGGTGGCGTAGAGCTGATCGATCTGCGCCGAGCCGGCATCGTCGACGCTGTAGATCGCCCAGACGCCATCACCCTTCTGGCCTGTGGTTTCCGGCTCCGGCGGGGCTTTGGGTGCTCCCGTGTTGGCGAACAGCGAACCGACGACCTCGCGCAGGCCCTCGGTTGCTTCACGCGCGAACTTGTCGAAGTCGTCGGATCCGAATCCGAAGGGTCCCTGGTTGGCCATGGCGCTACCTCCTGAGTGAAACTCCAGTATGCGCGTTTTCTCCGAATGGGCGAGAAGCTACTGCTGCAGTCGGGCCCCGATGGTGTTGTGCAGAGCCCGCAGTGAGTTCTGGCCGAGCGAGACCGTCTGAGATTCGATGTGTCGCAACAGGTGGGTGTCGTTCAAAACCTTCTCGCTCGACTGGATCAGCACGGTGCCGGCGCCGGTAAAATCGAACTGACGCTCTTCGCCGCTGTTGGCCCCGAGGAATCCGCGCGCGGCGCCGAGGAAGTTCTGCATCCAGGCGGCATCGAAGTGATGCGACGGCGACGGGCAATCCGCCCAACCGACAAGAGCTTCCGGGTCGATGCGTAGTGGCGGCTCGGCGAACATGACCGTGCCGTTGGACGAGGCCAAGAACTTGCCGGTACCGAGCAGGGTCAGGAAGCCGGGCACGATGGACTGCTTGAGGTCCAGAGTCGGCTCGAAAGCCAGCAGATTCGCGGCTCGGATCGTCAGGTTGCCGTCGTCGAGGTCGTAGCTGTTGATGTTGAAGCCGCGATCCCCGAGGATCAGCTTGCCCTGCCCCTGCGCCAGCACCCAGTCGTTCGAGTACAGCGGCGACGAGAACCGCGCCGCCACGATGGCGGGCATGGACGTCTGCCCGAGTGGTTCGAATCGGACGTTGCCGTAGTACGCGATCATCGCGCCTTTGGAGGTGAACCACGGCTGGCCGGCGAGTTCGACGCAGAACGCGTAGTCGTTACCGGGCACGTTGTCGTTGACCGGCAGGGTGTGCGGGGTGTGAATGTCCAAACTCATTGCCGCTCCCTAGAACTTCTGCTCGGACGCCTGGACCCACACGGTGCCCATGCCCGTCATCTTCAGCTGGATCGCCTCTCCGCTGCCCTTACCCACGGCGTCACGCCACCCGACATTGGCGGAGATGTCGACGTTGATGTTGCCGATGTGGCATACGTACGCCTGCGGATCGACCACGACCATGGGGTTGTTGGGCCCGACCTGCAGCGGTGTCGCGCCGCCGTGCGACAGGACCGCGACGCTGCCCTGCCCAGTGAGTTGCGTCGTGAACAGACCCTGCCCGGTCATTGCCCCGCGCACTGCTCCGCGGACGCCGCCCTGGGAGGTGAGGGCAACGATGGAACTCTGCAGGTATCCGTCGTGCACCAGCAGGCGATCGGCTTCGACGGTGAGCATGGACGAGCCGTCGAGATGAATCACTTCGACGTACAGCCCGGCGTGGCCGTAGAAGACCTCGCCTTGCCCCTCGGCGGCCATCATCGCCACGTGCTCGCCTGCCATCATGCGGCCGGCCATGCCCGCGACACCGCTCATGCCGGGCATGGCACCCGCGCCGCCGCCCATGGAATGCGGGACGAACCGGACGTCGCCGGTGTAATAGAGCATCGATCCGCGCCGAGCCAGCACACTCTGATTCGGTGCCAGAACGGATTTCACGACTTTGCTGTTGACGAGTTCGAGCGGCACGTCAGCGCTCCTCGGGTTGGATGTAGACGACGCCCTGGCCGTCGAAGCGGAGTGAGAACGCCTCGCCGCTGCCGCCGCCGATGGCGGAGCGCCACGTGACGTCGGTGACGAAGCTCTGGTTGAGCTGTCCGCGATGGGCGACGAAGGCGTCGGGGTCGACGACGAGCGGATACTGCGGATCGACGGCGAGTGCGATGATCGGCCCACCCTTCGACAGCAGCGCCACCGTCCCGGAGCCGCTCACGACGGTGGTGAACAGTCCCTGCCCCGACGTCGCACCACGAAGGCCGGAGAACTTCACGTCCGTCTTCAATTGACCTGTGAGAGCAAGCAATTGAGACGATTCGACGTGCAGGTTGTCGCCTTGCACCTCGACGAGAGTGATGTCCTGGGCGTCGACCGCGAAGTACACGGTGCCTTTGCCGGACACGTCCATAAGGGACAACGACTCGCCGGTCACTTTCTGTTTGAGCGCGGCGCGAAAACCGCCGCCACCGCCCATGCCTGCGCTCTTGAAGGCGACATCGCCTTCGTAGGCAACCATCGAACCCGAGATCGCGCGCAGAGAGTCACCGGTCAGGTCTGCGACCAAGACACGGTGCCCGTTCATCCTCAGCTGAGCCACGGGGGAACTATGCCACCGCTCGCACCCCCGCGGCTACTGCTGGAGAAAATCTAGACGAGCGGCTTCAGAGCCTTGCCCGCCAATTCGACGGCACCGGGCTGGTGTCCGTTGGTGATCAGGTTGATGATGACGCCGTCGATGCCTTGATCGAGGACGCGCTTCTGCACCTGCTCGGCGACATCGTCGGGCGTTCCGCAGAAGTGGCGGTCGGTGGCCTTCGCTGCGTCCTCCTCGGAGAGATTCGTCAGATCGAGGCCCTGCTTCAGCACGAACTCCCGCTGCAACTCCTTGGCCTTGTCACCGTCCTCGTCGATGATGACGAAGGCGAGGAAGCTCGTCTCGAGATCCTTCGGATCGCGGTCGACTTCCTCGCAACGGGCCTGAACGGCTGCCATCTTGCGGGGCAGTTCGTTTGCGTCGCAGATGATGTTGAGGTGATCGGCGAACTGTGCGGCCAGGCCGAAGGTCTTCTTCTCGCCGCCACCACCCAACATGATCGGCAGATCATCGCGGATGCGGGGCTCGTTCATCGCGTTCTCGACCTGGTACCACAGGCCGTCGAACGTGGGACGCTGGCCGCGGAGCATGGGTTCGATGATCTGCAGGGCCTCGTCGAGGCGCTCGAATCGGTCGGTGAACGTACCGAATTCGAGTCCGAAGCTCTGATGCTCGAGTTCGTACCAGCCGGCACCGATACCGAGAATGGCCCGGCCGCCGCTGACGACGTCGAGCGTGGTGACGGTCTTGGCCAGGATCGCCGGGTTGCGATACGTGTTGCCGGTGACCAAGGCGGAGAGCTGGATGGTGTCGGTGGCCGTCGCGAGCGCCGACAGGGCGGAGTAGGCCTCGAGCATCGGCTCGTCGGGCTTTCCGATTCCGGGGAGTTGGTAGAAGTGATCCATCACGAATGCAGTGTCGAACCCGGCCGCTTCGGCCTCGCGCGCCTGCGCGATGACCTGGGGAAAGAGTTCCGCGACCGAACCGTCGTAGCTGAAGTTGGGCATCTGGTAACCGAGGCGAATAGTCACGGGAGCCACGCTACTCGGATATCGGCCCGCAGCACGTGGGAGAGCGCGATAATTCGTCCATGACCACCATCGATCTGGCCCGAGCACCGTTCTCCGGATTCGCCGTCGACGACCTGCCGGCAGCTCGCACGTTCTACGCGGACACCCTCGGTCTCGAGGTGACCGAGAACGAGATGGGGATGCTCGAACTTCACCTGGGAGCGGCGACCGTACTGATCTATCCCCGGCCCGGTCACGTGCCGGCGCAGTACACCATCCTCAACTTCCCGGTGGTCGACATCGAGGCCGCAGTCGATGCATTGATCGCCAAAGGGGTGGTGTTCCAACAGTATCCGGACATGGGCACCGACGAGAAGGGGATCTTCCGGCACGGCGGACCGCTCATCGCCTGGTTCACCGATCCGGCGGGCAACGTGTTGTCGGTGCTGCAGGACTGAACTCGACCGCTCAGGCAGCCGGAGTCCCTTCCGCCAAAGCCGTTGTCGCGGAACGTCGTACGCCCTGAGGATCGACCCACTCGACCACGGCGACATCACCGGGGTGCCGTCCGATGAGGGCCTGGGCCAGATCCGACGACGAACCGACACCGGCACCGTCGAAGGCGACGATCACATCGTCGCCGGACAGTCCGATTGCCGAGGCCGGAGAATCGGTAGCCACCGTCACCACCTCGGCACCCATCGCCGGCTTGTTGTCGAACACGGACACATCTCGCACCGACACCCCGAAGTACGGGGTCCGGCCCACATGAACCGTCCCGCCGGACTGCCCCGCGACGACCTGATCGAGCACGGCAGCAGCCTCCGAGATCGGAACCGCATACGCCTCGGGTGCCTGCGGAGGCCTGCTCTCGGAGCCGGTGCGCGCCTCGTCCGAGAGCCCCGCTGTATTGACGCCCACCACACGACCCCAGGCATCGAACAGTGGGCCACCCGAATCACCCGCTCGCACATCGGCATCGACTCGAATCATCCGATCCAGAGTGTTCCGCGAACTGTCCACCGAACTACGGGTACGCACCTGCTGGTCCAGAGCCGTCACCGCACCCGGGGCAGGCACCAGAACACCTGCGCCAGCAGCATTCCCGACGGCAGTGACCGCATCCCCTACCTCGGGAGGTGAGTCCGGAGCGAACTCGACCACCGGCAGGTCGGCCGCGGAAATCAACTGCATGACCGCCAGGTCACGAGATTTGTCGTAACCGAGCACGGTGGCGTCGTAGATCAGTCCGTTGCCCATGTGCACCGCGCTGATCTCGGTCGCGTTTTCGACGACGTGAAAGTTGGTGAGCACCAGGCCGTCCGGGGCGACGACGAAGCCGGTACCTGCGACGCCGGAGTAGCCGGCCGTGGCCGAGATCGTGACGACGGTGGGGTTCACTCGCGCCGAGAGGTCCTCGAGAGTGAGCGGGGGCGGCTCGACGACGGGGATGGACGTGACCTCGGGGGCCTGCAGCTGGACGTCGGTGCCTACAATTCCGGGACTCAGCACTCCGGGACTCAGCACTCCGGGACTCAGCGGCGTGGCGAGGAACCAGACACCGGCGGCGACCAGCGTCAGTACCCACGCTCGCCCACCCGACTGCATGAAAATCGATTATGGTCCGATGCCGAGCACCGTGCCAGTCAGTCTGCGATCACCGCTCGGGGAACGTCGGCGCGCAACGTGAAGTCGGTGACGAATTCGCCGTCTTCGGGGCCGTATCGATTCTTGATGTCGTAGCTCTCGACGTCGAACGCGTCGAGTGACGGCGAATGGGTGGTGACGGCCATCGAGCCACCGTCGACGTCGAACTGGAGCAGGCGTTGGAAGCCGGTGCTGCGTTCGCCGTCGACCTCGAAGTACTGGTAGTCGGCCAGCAGTTGCACGACGGTGCGGTCGGTCTCTCCCACGTGCTCGTCGACGACCGCGACCTGGCCGTCGACGTGCCCGGACAGGACGAGGAAGACGGTCTCGTGTGGAACGACCAGTCGATTCCAGATCTGTTGGCCGGAGCTCGACCCGATGTCGCCGAACCCCATCAGTTTCTTCTCGCCGAGTTCGTCGAGGTAGTAGTGCGTGCCGATGACGACATTGCGGTCGGGGTTCTCGTCGAGAACTCGTTCGGCCCACTGCATGACCTTCTCCGGCGGGTTGTAGCCGATGTACAGCATCAAGAACCTGGCACCCGCGATGTCGACCAGGTCGTAGTGCGCCGAATTGTCCTCGTCGGTGAACGAACCGCCCCAATAGGGTTGATCCCGATAACGCTGAGGGCCGAAGTACTCGTTGTAGAGCGCGTGGTTCTTCTCGTGCTCTCCAGGGACCAATTTGCCTGCGACGTTCCAGATGTTGTCGTGGTTACCGGGCAGAACGCCGTGGGCGATGCCGGCATCCTCGAGGATCTGCATCGATTCGCTGGCGGCCTCGAACTCCTTGCGCGCTTGAGTATCCGGCCGCCCCGGGCTGATCCAGCTCTGAATCAGGTCGCCGGTGTGCATGCTGTAGTCGATCTTCAGCTCGTCGGCGTTGTCGGCGGTCCACTGCGTCATCTCCGAATACACACCGGGATCGTCGCGGGCTATGTACTGCGTGTCGGTGATGTGTTGAAGA
Organism: Rhodococcus sp. 05-2254-5; assembly: GCF_002258575.1. Classification (NCBI taxonomy): domain Bacteria; kingdom Bacillati; phylum Actinomycetota; class Actinomycetes; order Mycobacteriales; family Nocardiaceae; genus Rhodococcus; species Rhodococcus sp. 05-2254-5. The sequence continues at coordinate 114,310 of NZ_NOZG01000014.1, forward strand.
GCGAAATCGTAGGTATCGGCGTCGGCGAAAGCCCTGTCGGGGGTGGCGTTGGTCTCGGCGAAAGAACGATCCGCACGCGGGTTGTCGATGACCAGTACTTCGACAGTGCCTCTCTCGGTGGAGATCTCGGCACTCAATTCCACCTGACCGCCGGGCGCGACCGGGTCGGCCGTCGCAATGGCCGGACCCCACGTGTTGCCCGACTCGTCCCACACATGCAACGCCAGATCGTTGGTGTTCACCGATCTGCCGGACCACGTCAGCGTCGCCGTGTCCGTACCCGGCGCGAACGTCGCGGTGTATCGGAGGTAGGGGTATTCGTCCCACCCCGAGGTACGCATCTCCGTCGTCGACGACTCGACCCCGACCTCGTGAGTCGGCGGATTCGGTGCGTCTGCGACACCCGCGACCATGGACGTGGTGATCGCCGCGGGCACCGTCGTCAACCCGATCCCCGGTACTGCAGCCGCCTGGCGAGGCGTCGGGTGGTCGCGGCGCTCGGCAGCCGCATCGGCACCGGTGAGCGCGAGCAGCACACAGGTCAGCGCCAGGGAGCCGAATGCCGATGGGCGCTTCATGCCATCGAGGCTACCGATACCAGCGCCAGAGCCGCGGAGTTGCAAAGACGAGGGTCACTGCTAGGGCGGTGACCACAGCCTGGCCGATACGGCCTGCCGTCACACCCTCGGACGGGCCGTGCAGCGGGTAGTTCACGACGGCATTGGCCACGGCATCGACCACCAATGTTGTGGAACCGATCAGCAGCCCGATCCGTCTGCGCTGTGCGATGAGAACCGCCGCAAGCGGATCGAGGACGACGAGCACAACGAAGAACCACACGATCACCGCGGGTGTGCCCGGGTAGGGGTTCTCCCCGCCGCCGGCCAGCTGCACCAAGTGAACCGCTGTGCCGTAGGCGAAGACTGCGGCGAAGAGGTACGTCAAAATCCGGACGTGTCGAGGGTCTGATCGCACGAGTCCGACGCTACTGCCCGTCTACAGTCGGCTCATGTCCGCGCAGCATCGCCCTCGGGTTCTGATCGGTATCTCCGGCTGGACGTACGCGCCGTGGCGAGGGGATTTCTATCCGAGCGGTCTCGCGCATCGCAAGGAGCTCGGGTACGCGTCCGAGCACCTGACGTCGATCGAGATCAACGGCACGTTCTACGCGATGCAGAAGCCGTCGAGCTTCACCAAGTGGCACGACGAGACTCCCGACGACTTCGTGTTCTCCATCAAGGCTGGGCGGTACGTCACGCACATCAAGCGGCTTGTCGGCGTCGAGTCGGCATTGGCGAACTTCTTCGCCACCGGGGTCCTCACCCTCGGTGACAAGCTGGGGCCATTCTTGTGGCAGCTCCCACCCAATCTTGAGTTCGACGCGCAGAAGATGACGGACTTCTGCGCCCTGTTGCCCAGAACTGTTTCTGCTGCAGTAACTCTGGCGGAGTCGCGGGACGACAAATTGGCCGAGGACCGAGTGCTGTTGCCGGCTGAGTCGTCTCGGCCACTGCGGCACTGTATCGAGGCCAGACATGCAAGCTTCGCCTCCGACGAGGCAGTGGAACTGTTGCGCGAGAACGATATTGCGATCGTGGTTGCCGACACCGCCGGAAAGTACCCGTACATCGACACCCCCACAGCGGATTTCATGTATGCCCGACTGCACGGAGACGAAGAGTTGTACGCCAGCGGCTACACCGACGACGCTCTCGATCGATGGGCCACCAAGATCTCCGAGTGGACGTCGGCGGGCCGGGACGTCTTCGTGTACTTCGACAACGACATCAAGGGCTACGCACCCTTCGACGCCATGAAACTCATCGAGCGCGTCGGTCAGTAATTTATTCCGCTTTCTAGCCCGAGGGGAAGAGTTGCCTATAGAGAGCTATTGTGCGTCTCTGCTGTCAGCAGAGCTCCAACCATCCTGATCGGACCGAGTCACTTCACGTCGCCCTGCACACTGAACCCATGAAACTTCTGGTGCTCGGCGGCAGCGATTTCGTGGGGCGAACAGCCGTCGAGCATGCCCTTGCGCTCGAATGGGATGTCACTGTGCTCAACCGCGGGACTTCCCCGCCGAACGAGCGAGTCACTGCTCTGCGCGGAGATCGACTCGACGCCGACGGACTCCAGGCGCTACGTGAGCAACACTGGGACACGGTGTTCGATACGTGGTCCTCGGATCCGACTGCCATCGAACGGTCCGCTGCACAATTGTCGGATCGAGTGCAGAGCTACGTCTACGTTTCGAGCAGATCCGTCTACGACGCACCGACCGTCGGCGCAAACGAAACATCGCCGCTCGTAACGGGATTCGGCACCGACTATGCCCGACAGAAGGCTGCTGGTGAACGAGCGGTCGTCGAAGCGTTGGGCGATCGAGCACTGCTGGTTCGGGCCGGACTGATCCTCGGACCCTACGAGAACATCGGCCGTCTGCCCTGGTGGTTGAACAGGATCGAGCAGGAGAGGAGCCTGCGGAGTGACCCGAACAGGCGTGCAAGTGGCGTGGTGGCACCCGGCCCCGCCGACCTCCCGCTTCAATACATCGACGCGCGCGATCTCGTTGGGTGGAGTCTCGATGCGGCGGCCCGTGGGCTCGGGGGTCCGTACGACGTGGTGAGTCGGCCCGGGCACACGACGATGGGCGAGGTGCTGCAGGCATGTATCACGGCAACCCGGTCCGACGCTCGGCTGTGTTGGGTGGAACCGGAAGTGCTCAGCGCTGCCGGCGTACAGCCATGGACCGAGCTACCGATTTGGATACCGCCTGGTGCAGATCATGATTCTTTGCACGCGTCCGACGTATCGAAGGCAATGGCGGCAGGGCTTCGAGCACGGCCGATCGAGGAGACCGTCACGGACACGTGGATGTGGCTGCAGTCCGTCGGCGGTGTGGCACCCACGAGAGGTGACCGGCCGACCGTCGGACTCTCGGCCGATCGTGAGGCGGCAATACTGGCGAATGCGAGACGGGCGGAGGGTTGGTGACGTGAGCAGACGCGAGCGCACTTGCCAGATGCGCGCAGCATAGCGACGTGATCGGTGTCTACTTTGTGCGCGTCTGGCAGACGCGCGCGCGTTTGCGGAAATGGGGGCCGCTACCCCAGTATTCCGCACTCTTGCATCAAAGCTAGATAACGATAGACAGCGCTACGGAGCGCAGAGTCGACGCACGGCGGCTTCGATTTTCGACGCCCGACGCTGAATTTCGGCGTCGTCGGCAGGCTCGCAGTGCGGGCTCGGCGCGGTCATCCACGCCGAGGTGATGCCGAACATCATGGTGATCAGATCCTCGACGGTGAAGGCGTCGGAGATCAGTCCGTCTCGCTGGGCGTCGGCCATGGCCCTGTGTCGCTCGGCGATGACAGAGTGGATGTCGTCGGTGCCCGAGGTCGCCATACCGCCCTGAAGCTGAGTCCACAGCAGGAGGCGGTGCTCCTCGGGATGCGCAGCGAGGTGCAGGTATTCGCGCGCTGCGTATCCGCCGAGGTCGTCGACGGCGAAGGGCACTTCGTCGATGAACCGCGCGAACCCATCCTCGACGACGGCCCGGAACAGCGCTTCTTTGTCCCCGAAGTACGCGTACAGACGTTCCTTGCTGGCCTTGGCCGCGGCCGCGATCCGATCGACGCGGGCCCCGGCCAGCCCGTGTACCGAGAACTCGTCTCGGGCGGCGACGACGATGCGGGCGCGGGTCGCACTGGCGTCAGGTTTCATGGCGGTCACCATACCCCCAACCAACTAGTTCGTTTGACTATTGGTTCTGGGTCGCCTACCTTTTCGCTCGGGACATTTTTCGTGCCCAGAATCAACGAGTACGAGTGGGGTACAAGCATGTCGCAGCACTCCGAGCGCGAAGCGCCGGATCTGAATCCGAACTACGAACGCCGATGGCTGGTGCTGTGCATCGTCGCTATCACGCAGCTCACGATCGTGCTCGACGGCACGATCGTCAACATTGCGCTGCCGCAGGCTCAGCTGGACCTGGGCATAAGCGACAGCAGCCGCGCCTGGGTCATCACCGCCTACGCGTTGTCGTTCGGCGCACTGCTGCTGCTCGGCGGACGCATCGCCGACTACTGGGGACGCAAGCGCTCGTTCATCGTCGGCATGGCAGGCTTCGCCGTTGCCTCCGCTATCGGCGGACTCGCTCAGGAAGGCTGGCAGCTGTTCATCGCGCGCGCCGGCCAGGGTGTGTTCGCTGCGCTGCTCGCCCCGGCAGCACTGGCCATCCTGACGGTGACGTTCACCGACACCAAGGAACGCGCCAAAGCGTTCGGCGTCTTCGGCGCCATTGCCGGTGGCGGCGCAGCGGTCGGCCTGCTCCTCGGCGGAGTGCTCACCGAATACGCGAACTGGCGCTGGTGCCTGCTGGTCAACATCCCGGTCGCAGTGTTCGCCATCGCTGCAGCGGTGCCTCTGGTGAAGGAGAGCAAGGCTCACGGAGACACCCGCTACGACCTGCCCGGCGCGATCCTCGTCGCTCTCGGTCTGGCATCGCTGGTCTACGGCTTCACCGAGGCCGAAGACGGCTGGGCGACGGTACCCACCATCTCGTTCATCGCGCTCGGCCTCGCTCTGCTGGCCGCGTTCGTCGTCGTCGAGTCCAAGTCCGCCAACCCGCTACTCCCCTTGAGTGTGTTGCTCGACCGTGACCGCGGTGCCGCGTACATCGGCTCGGCCGTCATCGGCGCTGCCCTGCTCGGTGGCACGTTGTACCTCACGTTCTACTTCCAGATCGTGCTGGAGATGAGCCCGGTCATCGCCGGCGTCGCGTCGCTGCCGATGACCGGCGGCATCCTGATCACGGCCGCGCTCGCTTCTGCGCTCGTGCCGAAGATCGGACCCAAGCCGCTGATGGCCGTCGGTCCGGTCGTGTCCGCAGTCGGCCTGCTGCTGCTGACCCAGATCGGCGTCGACACCTCGTACTTCACGCACGTCCTGCCGGGCGTCGTACTTCTCGGTCTCGGCCTCGGTCTGCTGATGGTTCCGATGCAGAACGTCGCTCTGATCGGCGTTCCCGATCACGACGCAGGTGCCGCATCGGCGCTGATCAACGCCACCCTGCAGGTCGGCGGCGCACTCGGTGCTGCGGTGTTCACCACCGTCTACACCTCGTCCAAGACCTCATACCTGGCCGAGAATCCGGCACCGACTCCGCCCGCCGGAGTTCCCGCGGAAGCTCTCGCCGGACAGGAAGTGCCCAGCGACGAGATGTTGGCCGCGCTGCCGGAGCCGATCCGCAACTTCGTGCTCGCGACTATCGACCATGCGTTCTCGGCCGAGGTCTCCGGCTACGCCTGGGCATTCGGTACCGCCGCGATCCTCGTCGCGCTGGTGAGCCCGGTCGTGTTGCTGCTCGTCCGCGCGAAGAAAGACGACCTGCCCGTCGGCGACACCCCGGTACATATCGGATAACGCAGGCACGAACCGACAACCCCGCTGCTCAGCCGTCGAGCAGCGGGGTTGACGTTTTTCGAAGGCATCGTCAGTCCGGGTCGATTGCTTCGGCCTGCGCGGTGAGCAACATGTGCAGCAGCTCGGGAGGCAATGCCATCGGAGGCATCGCGCCGAGAGTGATGGAGTTGTCGGAATCGCCGTTCAGTTCCTCCACCTCGTCGTGCAGGCTTTCCATCTTCTCGTCCAGCGTGTTGGCCGTCTCGGCGGCCTCGGTCAGTTCCGCCAACAGGGTGGGCGGAATCTGGCCGCGGTACTTGTAGAAGATCTTGTGCTCGAGGCTCGCCCAGAAATCCATGGCAATCGTGCGGATCTGGAGTTCGACCAAGACCGGTTGGACGCGATCGGACATGAACACCGGAATTTCGACGATGAGGTGCAAACTCTTGTAGCCGTTGGCTTTCGGGTTCGCGATGTAATCCTTGACCTCGACGACTCGAACGTCGGTCTGACTACTGAGCATGTCCGCGATGCGGTAGGTGTCGGAGATGAAGCTGCACGTGATGCGGACACCTGCGACGTCGAAGATGTTCTCGCGAATGGCGTCGAGCGTCAGTGCGCACTTCTTGCGCTGAGCCTTGTCGACGATGCTCTCGGGCGTCTTGAGTCGCGACGAGACATGCTCGATGGGGCTGTAGCGGTGGATGTGAGTGAATTCCTGCTTCAGGATGTTGATCTTGGTGATCAGTTCGTCGATTCCGAACTTGTAACTCATCATGAAGCGGGTGAAATCGTGCCTCAGCTGCACCAGGTCGACGACGGCGTCACTGTTGCTCATGCCCCCGATTGTCCACGATCGCCGGACGTGACCGCGCCGCGCGAGAATCGAAGCTGGCGTCGCTGCACGTGGCACCGAGTTCTGGGGTGAACCGCACGAGATTGCACCTCTGGCACTGATGGGTACGGTGATGCCCCCGCTCACACGAGCAAGCACGCGAACCCACCAGTACCGAACCGGCGACAAGCGGATGGCCGTTGGTGCAGTGAGTAGGTGCTCGTTCTGCCCACCGATCGCCGACGCGGTAGAGCGACCCGGCAACCGGGTCGGTGTCGCGCTCTTCGGATGCCATCGCGCGCAACCGCCTTCGACACTGCCTACCGCCCGATATGGACCGCCCGAAGTGGCTCCGCTGGCCGCATCGCCAACTCCGGGGGCCCGCTCAGACTAACAGAAATCGAACGTATGTTCTAATGCGGATGTCAAAACCACGTCTTGCGGCCACCGACTGCGCGCCCCATCGAACCGAGCAACGTCAGAACCGCGCCGACGACCACCAGAATGATGCCGATAGTCGTCAAAATTGAAATGCCGGCGAAATAGCCGATGAGGGCGAGGATGATTCCGAGAACGATCATGACTACTCCTGGTGCCAAAGTGAGCCCACTATCGACGAATTGTCGATGGGACCGAACCTACTCGGGCGCGTGGACGATTGCTTACAATTGTCGCTATTTTCCGGCATCCACTTTCGCCGCGAGGAAAGCCTCCGGATCGATCAGATCCGCCTGCCCCACGATCGATCCCAGATCCGCGATGCGCTCGATCCCGGTGAGCACCATCTCCTCCTCGACGGTGCCCTCGGCGTAGCCGTAGTAGCAGGTCGACGTGGTGTGGTTGTGGTCCTTGTCGATGCGGTTGGCGCGGCCCTCGATCTGCCTGATGTCGATGGGTGTCCACCGAGGATCGTGAATCAGCGTCACGCGCGGTGCGAGTGTGGAGACCGTCCCCTCCGGGAGCAGTAACTCGTTGGTGTGCAGGTTGATCGCGCTCGTGGTGGTCGAGACGATGACCGACGCGTCGCCGGTCTGAAAACGGCGGATCGACGCCTCCTGTTCGGGACTGCTCATGCTCCCGTCGACCACGGCGACCTCGAGCCCCTCGTCTCGAAGTGTCTGGGCCAGAGCAGCGACCGACTCGCGGTAGAACATCGAGACGAACACCTGATTGCCTGCCTTGACCCACGTCCGGACTTGATCCGCAGACGCGGGAATGCGCAGGTACGAGCACTTCTGGCGAAATCGCAGCGTCGCCGCACGGGTACTCGGGTTCTTCTGCAGCACTCGCTTTCCGCCGACGGCCTTCCAGATCGGCAGGCCGACTTCCTTGCGGTAGTCCACCCACGCCGAGTTGTACAGCCGCTTCTGCGCGGCCGTGAGTTCCTGGCCGAGGGGCTCCCGCGGAGTCGGCGGCGACGGTCGTGAAATCGACCACGGCACAGCACCTCCCGAGAGCCAGCCGTGCACCGAAGCGATGTCGCGGGCTCGCGTCGTCGCGTCCTCGGGCTCCCACCGCCACGTGGTCAACCCCGTCGTCGCCTTCCCTGCCTTGACGGCGAAGCCGGACTCGATGAGGAACTCCGCCCACTTCATCGTCACGGCATAGCCGAGATACTCGTCGTCACCGAGGATCTCGACGCCGCGGCTGCGTTCCACGGCACGGGCCATGTACGCGAAATGCAGCGGCTGATAGCCGGGAGTGGCAGACATCCACACGACGGATCGGGCCGCCTCCTGATATCGCCACAGAATTTGCGACTGCTGCGACTCGATGTTCATCAACGCATGCGACTCGTCGGCGATCACCACGTCGATGTCGAACCGCAGCTCTCCCAGCGAGATGGTCCGCTTGTTCTGCGTCCGTTTACGTTTGCCCAGATCGGTCTCGGGGGGAACCGACAGCAGTTTCTTGGTGGACTGATAGGTGATCAGCAACCAACGCTTGCGGTCGGACGGTTCGATGTCGGCCTCGCTGTCTGCAATGGTGCGACGCCACCCCGGCAGCGCACCCTTGGGTGCCACCACCAGAACCGTGCCGATCTCGGCGGCCGACATCTGCCGCACGGCCTCGCACACGGCCAACGTCTTACCCAGACCTGTCGAATCCATCTGCGCGAAGTACGGGAAGCCGGCGTCGAGCGCGGCCAGATGGCGTCGGACCGATTCGAGTTGGGTGTCGCGAGGCTGCATCGCCCGTTCGCGCACCTCTTCGTCGCGCCAACTGTCGTTCGCGTCGTCCTCGAGCCACCGCTGCAGGCTGTACGGCATCGATTCGTACGGCTGCAGGTACTCGGGCAGTTCGGTTCCGTAATACGCGAACACGCGCGGTCCGGGGTACCAGCGCGCCCCCGCTGCGCCCGCCGCGGACCGATCCTCGAACGGCACGTCCAACACCCAGACGCGCTCGCCGGGATCGGGCACCCGAAGATCGGGGGCGGCGGACTTGCGGGGCGACGTCTTGCGCGGGGCTGCTCTCTTGCGAGGTGCGGCCTTCTTCGGGGCAGCTTTCTTCGCCGCAGGCTCACCGTTCTTCGCAGCCGCGAACTTTCGCGCAGCGCTGCTCTGCCCGGCCTTGACGGTGCGGGCAGTGGTGGATCGGGCAGTGCGTTTACGAGGTGGCATCGGATCCAGTCTGTCGTACGGTGTGCACGAACACCGTAAAGGAGCCCTGTGACATACCCGAACGACCCGCGCGCCGTAGTTCTCGTCCACGACCGGGACTCGTCCCTGGCGCGTCGCGATATCGGCACCCTCGCCGCCGAATTGCGCACCAGGGGTTTCCTGTTGGACGTGCACTCCTTCGACCACAGTCCCGATGTCGCACCACCGACGCTGTCCGACGCGCAGGTGGTCGTGGTCATGGGCTCACCCGACGCCGCGTACGACGACACGCTGACCTGGCTCGCGCCGGAGATCGCGTACGTGCAGCAGGCGATCGATGCGCAGGTCCCGGTTCTGGGTGTGTGCTTCGGCGGCCAGTTGCTTGCTCGCGTGCTCGGCGGATCCGTCCGCAAGTCCGAGTACCCCGAGTACGGATTCGTCGACGTCGAGACGTCCGATCCCGAGCTCGTCGCCTCGGGCCCGTGGATGGAATTCCACGGCGACACGTTCGTCGCGCCGCCGGAGGCCACGGTCATCGCCCGCAACGCGGCTGCGCAGCAGGCCTTCGTCTGCGGCCCGCACCTCGGGTTGCAGTTCCACCCCGAGATCGACCTCGACACCTACGATGCATGGGCGGCCGCGTGGGACCGCGACGGCGTCGAACACGCGGTGGACGTGCACCAGATCAGGCAGGACATTGCCGACTCCGAAGCTGCAGCTCGTGAGCGGTGCTCGGCGCTGCTGGACGCATTTCTCGCCCGATCCTCGGCGGTGCCCCGGTAGGGTCGAACGATGACCGAGGCCAGGCCCAGCAACTTCAGCGATCACCAGCTCGGCATCTACGCCGCCGGAATGTTCGCCCAGCAGACACCGTCGATCACCACCAACCTGGCGAGGCTGGAGGACCAGGCTGCCGAGAAGCTCTCGCCCGAGGCGCTCGGCTACATCGTCGCCAGCGCGGGCAGTGGCTCGACGGCGCGGGCGAACCGGGCCGCCTTCGACAGGTGGGCCATCACGCCGCGGATGCTGCGCAGCTCGGCCTCGCGTGATCATGCGTGCACCGTGCTCGGCACCGACATGCCTGCACCGCTGCTGATCGCGCCGGTGGGCATTCAGACTCTCGCCCATCCCGACGGTGAACTCGCGACGGTTCGCGCGGCTGCGGAACTCGGTGTGCCGTACATACATTCGACGCAGGCCTCGCATTCGTTCGAGCAGATCGCCGAGGCGGGCGGAGATGCGCCGCGCTGGTATCAGTTGTACTGGCCGACGGACGAATCGGTACTGCTGAGCTTCCTGCAGCGTGCGAAGGACACCGGATTCACCACGTTGGTGCTGACGCTCGACACGACGTTGCTGGGCTGGCGGCCCGCCGATCTCGACCGCGGGTACCTCCCGTTCTTGGCGAACCTCGGCATCGAGAACTATCTGAGCGATCCGGCGTTCCAAGCCGGACTCGCTCAGCCCGTCGAGGAGAATCCCGTTGCAGCCGCGATGCATTGGGCGCTCATGTTCCCCAACCCGGGGCTGTCGTGGAAGAACCTGGCGTTCCTGCGCGAGCATTGGGACGGCCCGATCGTGCTCAAGGGCATCTGCACCGTCGGCGACGCCCGAGAAGCGGCCGCCCACGGAGTCGACGGCATCGTCGTCTCCAACCACGGCGGTCGTCAGATCGACGGTGCCAGGCCGTCTCTCGACGCATTGCCGTCCATCGTGGATGCGGTCGGTGACGAACTGACGATCCTGTTCGACTCCGGTGTGCGCACCGGTGCCGACATGGCCAAGGCGCTTGCGCTCGGTGCCGATGCGGTTCTTCTCGGCCGCCCGTTCCTGTACGGTCTCGCCCTCGGCGGGCAGGAGGGTGTTGCACACGTACTACGTTGCCTACTGGCCGAATTCGACTTGGTGACCAGCCTGTCCGGTCATACCGGCGCGGGCGAGCTCGGTCGCGACTCGATCGAGGCGTCCTGATGGAGTGGACGAAGCACGCGATCTGGTGGCACCTGTACCCGCTCGGCTTCACCGGTGCGCCGGTGCACGGATGGGACGGTGAATCCCAATCGGATCTGCACCGGCTGAACAGAATCGAGAAGTGGCTCGACTACGCCCTCGAACTCGGCGCGTCGGGCATCGCCCTCGGTCCGATCTTCGAGTCGGAGAAGCACGGCTACGACACTGTCGACTACTACCACGTCGACGGTCGGCTCGGCACCGACGAGGATATCGATTCGCTGATCGCTGCGGCGCATTCCCGCGGTCTGAAGGTGATGTTCGACGGCGTCTTCAACCATGTGGCGCAGAGCTTTCCGAAGTTCCGTGAGGCTCTGGCCGAGGGCCCGGACTCCGAGGCCGCGGGGTGGTTTCACCTCGACTGGTCCGGGGACGAGCCGACGCACCGCAACTTCGAGGGCCACGACGAATTGGTCGCACTCAACCACGACAGCCCGCACGTGCAGCAGTACGTCGTGGACGTACTGTCGCATTGGCTGGACCGCGGCGTCGACGCCTGGCGACTCGACGCGGCCTACGCGGTACCGCCGCGTTTCTGGGCCGCGGTGCTGCCGAAGGTTCGCGAGAAGCATTCGGACGCACACTTTCTGGGCGAAGTCATCCACGGTGACTACGACCGGATCGTCTCGGCCTCCACGTTGGACTCGGTGACGCAGTACGAACTGTGGAAGGCGATCTGGAGTGGGCTGAGCGAGAAGAATTTCTTCGAGCTCTCGCATGCCCTCGAGCGCCACAACGGTTGGCTCGACGCCTTCGTGCCCGCCACGTTCGTGGGAAACCATGACGTCAATCGCATCGCCAGCGTCATCGAGGACGAGCGACATCTGCTGCACGCGTTGGTGGTTCTGTTCACCGTGGGCGGTATGCCGATGATCTACTACGGCGACGAGCAGGCGTTCCGCGGTATCAAGGAAGATCGCGTCGGCGGTGACGACGAGGTCCGTCCCGAATACCCCGACACCCCCGAGGATCTCGCCCCGTACGGCTGGCCCGTCTACCGAGTGCATCAGGAGCTGATCGCAGTTCGGCGTCGCAATCCGTGGTTGTACTCCGCGCGCACCGAGACGCTCGAGCTCACCAACACCGCGCTGCTCTACCGCGTGTACGCGGACGGCAATTCGATGACGGTGGCGCTCAATCTCGGCGACGACACGATCGACTACCCGGCCCAGGGCAGTGAAGTACTGGCCGGAGAAGCGAGCCTGAACGACGGACGGGTAAGCGTTCCAGCGCACGGCTGGGCTGTCATCGGCTGATCGCTGCATACGGTTGTATTCGGCTGTCTACGTCGAGCGTAAGAAAGCGGTAGAGAGACCTACAGGTACAGTCGACCGCGACACGGGGTGCCCGTCAGGGCTGAGATCACACCCGTCGAACCTGATCTGGTTAGGACCAGCGAAGGGAATGTCGTGATGTTTCGGTATTTCCTGTCCCTCGCGACGGTCCCGACCTCGAACGAGAGGCGGAGCGCATGAGACTCGACGAGCAGACAGTGTTGGTCACCGGGGGTGGACGCGGGCTGGGAGCAGCGATTGCCGCGGCGTTCGCCGGTGAGGGCGCACGTGTGGTGATCGACTACCGCACCAGCGAAGAGGCAGCGGAGGCGTTGGCGGACAGGCTCGGCGACCGTGCATTCGCGGTTCAGGGCGACGTGACCGACGAGAGCGCGGTGGCCTCGGTGTTCGACTCGGCCCGTGCGCATTTCGGCACCCCGATCACCACCGTCGTCAACAACGCACTGGCCGATTTCTCGTTCGACGGGGATGCTCGACCGAAGGCCGACACCATCACCTGGGAGCGGTTCGACGCTCAGCTGCGAGGCAGCGTTCGCGCGGCACTGCTCACCACGCAGGCGGCCTTGCCGGGAATGCGTGAGGCGGGCTTCGGCCGAATCATCAACGTGGGCACCAACTTGTTCCAGAATCCGGTGGTGCCGTACCACGACTACACCGCCTCCAAGGCCGCCCTGCTCTCACTGACGCGCACGTTGTCGGTGGACCTGGGCGCGGACAACATCACCGTCAACATGGTGTCGGGCGGACTGCTTCGCACCACCGATGCCAGTGCCGCGACCCCGGCCGAGGTGTTCGACTTCATCGCGGCCTCGACCCCGCTGCAACGCGTCACCACGCCCGAGGAGTTCGCCGATGCTCTGCTGTTCTTCGCCTCCCCGTGGGCGCGGTCGGTGACCGGTCAGAACCTCGTTGTCGACGGCGGTTTGGTCAAGAACTGACATGCACCTCAACGCTTTTCTGTACGGCTGCGGACATCACAGTGCAGCGTGGCGGCATCCCGATTCGCGAGTGGAGGACCTGGGCGACATCGCGTACTACGAGGAACTTGCGCAGCTGGCCGAACGGGGAAAGTTCGACGCGGTGTTCTTTGCCGACGGGCATTCCGTTCGCGACCCGGCCGGCGCAGGAACCTGGTTTCTCGAACCGATCACGGCGCTGTCGGCCATGGCCAGAGCGACCACCCACATCGGTCTGGTCACGACTGTGTCGTCGACGTTCTACACACCGTTCCATGCCGCGCGCATGCTGGCGTCGTTGGACCACATCAGCGGCGGCCGAGCCGGCTGGAACGTCGTCACCTCCATGTTCGACGCCGAAGCACGCAATCACGGAATGGACGCCATACCGGCTCGGGAGGAGCGCTACGCACGGGCAGCAGAGTTCGTCGATACTGCACTGGCACTCTGGGATTCGTGGGAGCCCGATGCCCTGACGCTCGATCGCACCGGGGTGTACGCCGACCCGGCCAAGGTGCACTCGATCGACCACGACGGCAAACACTTTCGAGTCGACGGCCCGCTGACGGTGCCGCGGTCGCCGCAGGGCAGGCCGGTCCTGTTCCAGGCCGGTGCGTCGGGACCGGGCCGCGACCTGGCGGCGAAGTACGCCGAGGCGATCTACGCCGTCGCCTACGATCTCGTTGCCGCGCAGGGCTATTACGAGGACGTGAAGGAGAGAATCGATCGAGCAGGTCGTGACAGTGCGGCAGTGGGCATCATGCCGGGTTTGGTGACGTACATCGGATCGACGATGGAGGAGGCTCGCCAGAAGAAGGCCGAACTGGACGTCTTGCTGCCGACGGAACAATCCTTGGCGATGCTCTCGACGTTCACCGGGCAGGATTGTGCTGCTTGGGAACTCGATGAACCGGTACCGACTCTGCCACCTGCGGCCGAGTTCACGGGACCGCAGGGTCGGTACGAGACCATCCTGCGCATCATCGAGAAGGACCGGCCCACCGTGCGTCAGTTGCTGGGCACCCTCGCGGCCGGTGGCGGGCACGCCACGATGATCGGCACACCGGATTCCATCGCCGACGAGATGGAATCGTGGATCGGCCGCGGTGCCGACGGCTTCAACCTGATGTGCCCGCGCTACCCGGACTCACTCGCCGACTTCGTCGAGCACGTGGTCCCGATTCTGCAGCAGCGTGGCCTGTTTCGGTCCGAATACACGTCTTCGACGCTGCGAGGCCATCTGTCCGGATGACCCGGTACGGGTTCAATCCAACGTGTCGATGAACTCTCGCGTCAATCGTGCAATGTCGTCGGCGTGCGAGATCGGCGACCAATGCCCCGCCGGAATGTCGTTGCGGGTGAGGTTCTTCACCCACTTGCCGGTGTCGTCGTAGTGGTACGGCCGCACCGCGACGTCCTCGGTGTTGACGATGAGATGCACCGGGATGTCGATGTATCGATCCCGCGGATTGGTCAGCAGCGGAATGATGTTGGCGCGGTACAGCTTGGTGCCGTTGGTTGCGTCCGACCACAGTGTGGGGTTCTGGGTGACGAGCTTCGGATCGACGCCCGAGAACTCCTGGAGGAATGCCGGCCAGCCCTTGGCGAACTGTCGCTTGATGCGCAGTGTCGAGAGGCCGGGGATGTGGAAGGTGACGGTGTACCAGGACGCTCGGGTCTGCGCGAGAACCTGCTTGATTCCGGCAAGAGTGGGACGACGCAGGCGCGACTGCGACCACTTACCGAGGTGATCGAGGTTCGGCCCCGAAATCGATGTGTACGAGCGGATTCGATCCTTGGCCTGGGGCTGGGCTGCGGCCTCCCAGACCTCGACGGCACCCCAGTCGTGCGCGAGTACGTGAACGGGAGCGTCGGGACTGACCGCATCTGCCACGGCATAGAAGTCTGCCGCCAACCGGGCCAACTTGTACGCCGACTGCTCGGCAGGTACCGAGCTCTCGCCGGCTCCACGCGAGTCGTAGCTGATCACCCGAAAACGGTCTTCGAGTTGCGGCACGATGTGGCTCCACAGTTCGTGAGTATCGGGCCACCCGTGAACGAGGACGATGGGCTCGCCCTCGGGGTTACCGCTCTCGAACACCGCCAACCGAATGCCTTCGTTGACGACCGTCGTACGAACTGCGTTGCTGCTCACTGTCTTTCCGTTCTATAGATCGAGTACGAGACGGGCGCTTCGAGCACGCGAGACGCAGATGAGCATGTGGTCGCGCTGCTCTTCCGGGGTCAATCGCGATTCGAGGTGTTCGGGCTCCCCGGAGAGCACACGCACCTTGCAGGTGCCGCAGAAGCCCTGTTGGCACGAGTACGCGATATTGGGCTTGCGTTCCTTGACAGCGGTGAGCACCGAGGCGTCGGCTGCGACGTCGAGTACGGCCCCGCTGCTGATCAGCTGCACCTCGAACGGTGTGCCATCGAGGATCGGCGGCGGACCGAAGCGCTCAAAATGCAATGCGGTGGCAGGGCACTGGCGGAAGTCGCGGCGGACGGCGTCGAGCATCGGGGTAGGTCCGCAGCAGTAAACGGCACCGCCGGCCGGGGCGCGCTCGAGCAATTCACCCTCGGTGGGGTACCCGTGCACGTCGTCGGTACGGATCAACACGCGGTCCGATTCCCAGCTCTCGATCTCGTCGAGAAAAGGCATCGTGTCCCGGGAGCGACCGCAGTACACGAACTGCCAATCCATCCCGAGGATCCGTGCGGCACGGACCATCGCGATGATGGGGGTGATGCCGATGCCGCCGGCGACGAACAGCGCGCTGCCCTCGGCGACGAAGGGAAAGCCGTTCCGTGGGCCGCGTACGGTGACCTCGGTTCCGGGCTCGAGTGCATGCATCTCGATGGATCCACCTGCGCCGGTGGGGATTCGGCGCACAGCGATCCGGTAGCAACTACGGTCGGACGGATCGCCGCACAGCGAGTACTGCCGACGGCGACCCGACGGCAGATGTAGATCGAGGTGGCAGCCGGGATGCCAGGTCGGCAGCTGCTCCCCCGTCGGCGAGGCGAGGGTCAGGGCGGCGACGTTCTCGTCCTCGGCGATGATCTCGCGGTCGACGACCACCAACCGCAGCGCGGAATCGGGATTGTGGCCGGCTACCGCGTCGTCGTACTCCTTGCCGGCAGTCGCATGCATGTAGCCGTTGAGGAACGTTCCGAGCATCTGCATCGAGCGATCGGCGCGAGGGCGTCCGCGCAGATCCGGTGGCGCGTCCTTGGGCAACAGCCGCGGAACGCGACCCGTCGAGAGCCTCACCGCGCCGCAGCCTGCGCGGCCGGGGACGACGCCAGGTAGCGCACGGCCTGAGCCGTCGAGCCTTCCTGGCTCGGGTGATACGACTTCTTCAGGTAGCGAGACATACTGCGGCCGACGTGCGTCAGCGCCGGCAGCGTGCCGCGGCGAACAGACCTGCGCCACAGGGCCGATCGGGGCTTGCGGACCGACTTCGGCGCGCTCTGCAGCTCGGGGTCGTTCTTCATCAGGAAGATGATGCCGCGCATCCAGATGTACCCCATCAACGGAACGACCACGACGAACGTGCGCAGGCGACGTACCTCGCGCTTGTCGAAGTAACGAAGGGTGTCGTACGCAACCGAGCGGTGTTCCACTTCTTCGGCACCGTGCCACCGCAGCAGATCGAGCATCGTCGGATGGATGCCGGCTCGGTCCAGACCGTCGGCATTGAGTACCCAATCACCGAGGAACGCCGTCACGTGCTCGATGGCCGCGATAAGGGCCAGCCGCTCGACGAGGTTGTTCTTCGATCGCAGACTCGTCACCGAATCCGATCCGAGTACCTTGCCGAAGGCCCATTCCATCTGATCGGTGAACGGAGTGGGGTCGAGCCCGTTGTTCTGCAGATGCACGAGGACGCCGGTATGAGCCTCGGCGTGCACGGCTTCCTGCCCGATGAAGCCGATGACGTCGTCGCGCAGCTTCTCGTCGTCGATGTAGGGCAGGGCCTCTTTGAACGTGTCGACGAACCAGTGCTCGCCGGCCGGGAGTAGTAGATGCAGCACGTTGAGGACGTGCGTGGTGTACGGATCGCCGGGCACCCAGTGCATCGGCAGATCGCTCCAGTCGAACTTGACGTTCCTGGCCTGCAGCATCACTTCGCCCGGGTCCGATGCGACGGCGTTGCGCTCGTTCATCGAGTCGACCTCCTCCACGTCCGCGATGTGGCCGCTGCCACAGTGCGCGACTTAGTATAAACACCGGTTACAGGTAAAAGGAACCATGTCGGTGGACAGTGAGAGACTTCTGCGATGACTGACCCCTCCCCAGCGGCTGTTCCCCCGAGCAGCGTGCCCGTGGCCTGGCCCACCGAGTGGCCCGTCGATGTGCGTCGAATCGCGGACGCCACAGTCGATGCCCTTGCTGCTGTCGTGGCGCAGGATCCGATCGCGTTCGACGAGGCCGTCGAACTGTTGGACCGCTCGGACGCGGCCAAGGCCGGGAACGTGCATGCGGAGATGGTACGGAGTTTGCTCGAAGAGGTATACAGCGATGGCTTGACCGGGGAGAACGTCCAGGAAGTACTCGGCCGGACCGTCCGCGGAGCCGACTGGCTCCCGAGCTTGGACATCGCCGGATTCGTCGAGGTGCTCACCGGCGCGCTGGGTGTGACGGACGTCGACGAACAATCACGTTCGAGGCCGCGGCCTGCGCACGCCCTGCTGGTGGTGGCGGATCTGCTCGCGGTTCGGCGAGGCCGCGCCGAGACGTATGTGCGCCGCGCACTCGCCGAGATTCACCGCGCGCAGACAGTGGAGATGCCCTAGCGAGATCTTCGCCTCTCTTGCGCCGATGCTAGAGAGTCGTAGAAGGCACTACCGACGCCGACGACGAACTCGAAGTTATGGACACTTTTCGACGGATTCTCGTCCCCAACTTCGAGTTCGCGGCGTCGGACGTGGCTATCGATGCAGCAGATTGGCCCCGGCGATGATGGCCCGGATCGACGACAGGGTTGCGTCGAGCTCGATGGACATCGACCATTTGCGGCGACCGTCGTGCTCGGCCAGGATGAAGGTGGCGGTCTCGTCGCCGATGCGCTGTTGGTGGAACGAGAGGATCTCGATGCGGAATCCGGCGTCGTGGAGCATCGATGTCAACGCCTCGATCGGTCCGTATGTTGTTGCGGCACAAGCGAAGATGGTGTCACAGATGCCGAAGGTGGCGTCGAACGACGTCTTGCCTCCGGTGGCCCCAGTGCCGGACCAGGAGCCCAGCCGGAGAGGGCCGGTGGTGGGCGAGAAGCGGTCGACGAAGGCCGTCCACGACATGTGTTGCCCGGAGATCTCGTCGCGCATCGTGCGCGGCAGGGCGCAGCCGAAGCGGGCATGGAACGGATCTGTGGCGAAAGTCGAAGCAAGTGAATTCATGAGGGTGGTCCTGGCGAATGTGAAGGGAGGACCGAGAGAGCACGACGACCCGCAGCGAGGGGTCGGTCCGAATCAGACCCCGCTACGGCGGCGTACTACGAGAATGCGCTTCACGGAGCCGACAGTAGCCCCGGCCTCGGGCGTCCCGCAAGTATCGAACGAATACGGATCTCTAGGACACGAGCTAGATGTCCGCATATATTGCACGATTCGTTGTAACTTTGGCCCCATGGACCCCGTGCGTAACCCTTACGCTCCCGGCGCCGGCCAGCGCCCACCCGAGCTCGCCGGTCGAAAGAAGCAGCTCGACGCCTTCGACGTCGTCCTCGAACGCATCACCCGCGGCAGACCGGAACGCAGCGTCGTACTCACCGGGCTGCGCGGCGTCGGCAAGACGGTGCTGCTGAACCACCTCCGATCCGCGGCCATCGCGCGCGGCTGGGGCACCGGCAAGATCGAGGCTCGCCCCGACCAGGAACTGCGCCGGCCCCTGTCGTCGGCGCTGCACATGGCGGTACGCGGCATTGCGGCCTCGCATCGAGACCCCGAACGCGTCGACGAGTTTCTCGGCGTCCTCAAGGCCTTCGCGCTGCGCGCCACCGCGGACAAGGGGATGCGCGAGCGGTGGCAACCGGGCATCGACGTCCCGGCGAAGACCGGCCGCGCCGACTCCGGTGACATCGAGATCGACCTCGTCGAACTGCTGCTCGACGCCTCCGCGCTGGCCGGGGACGTAGGTGTGGGTATCGCCATCTTCATCGACGAGATGCAGGACCTCGGTCCCGCAGACATCTCCGCACTGTGCGCGGCCTGCCACGAACTCAGTCAGGACACCGCGCCGCTGATCATCGTCGGGGCCGGACTACCGCACCTACCGGCTGTGTTGTCGGCATCCAAGAGTTACTCCGAGCGCCTGTTCAGCTACCACCGAATCGGCAGGCTCGAGCGAGCCGCAGCAGATCTCGCGTTGATCGCGCCGGCCGACCGCGAGGACGTCGAATTCACCCCCGAGGCACTCGACGCGCTCTACGCAGCCGCCGATGGCTACCCCTACTTCGTGCAGGCCTACGGCAAAGCGACCTGGGATCTCGCCGCCGACAGCCCGATTTCCGCCGAGGACGTGCGTGTTGCCGCTCCGACGGCTGAGGAGGAACTGGCCGTCGGATTCTTCGGTTCGCGCTACGAACGCGCGACGCCCGCCGAACGCGAATACATGCGCGCGATGGCCGAACTGTCGGTGGACGACGGTTCGGTACCGACCTCGGCCGTGGCCACCGAGCTCAAACGCAAACCGGCATCACTGTCGCCTGCCCGGGACGGCTTGATCAAGAAGGGCCTGATCTACTCGGCCGAGCGCGGCACGATCGCGTTCACGGTGCCGCATTTCGGGCGCTACCTGAGAGCGCAAACCGACGAGCCCGCTGCGGTCTGAGGCGTCGACGCTACGACTGCGCCCGTGCCCCGCTCAGCTTGTCGAGGCGACGGACCGCGGTGCGATCGGTGCGGTCGACGTTGACGAGGCTCGGGTCGCCGTCGTAGAAGTCCATCAGGCGCTGATCCATCACCTTGCGCCACAAGGGCGGGACCATCGCGCAGAAGATCATCACCGCGTATCCGGCCGGGAGTTGCGGAGACTCGTCGACGGTTCGTAGTGCTTGGTAGCGGCGTACCGGATTCGCGTGATGGTCGCTGTGGCGTTGCAGGTGGTACAGAAACAGGTTGCTCCACAGGTGATCGCTGTTCCAGCTGTCCCGGTGGGAGGGCTTGGCGTAGCGACCGTCCGGACGCCTGGTGCGCATCAGGCCATAGTGCTCGAGGTAGTTGGCTGCCTCGTACAGGACGATGGCGATGGCGGCCTGAATCAGTAGGTACGGCAACACGATCCAACCGAACACTGAGATCAGTGCCCCGAACAGAACGATGCTCATCGCGGCCGCGTTGAAGAGGTTGTTGCGCAGCGTCCACGGTGACGAGCCCGACCGCGCGAGTCGACGGGTTTCGAGATCCCAGGCCGAATGCAGACCGTGGATCATCGTGCGTGGCAGAAACTTCCAGAACGATTCACCGAATTTCGCCGACGCCGGATCCTCGGGGGTGGCGACGCGCAGATGGTGGCCGTGGTTGTGCTCGACGTAGAAGTGGCCGTACAGCGTCTGCGCCAGAGTGACTTTGGAGAGCCACCGCTCGACGTTCTCGCGCTTGTGCCCCAGTTCGTGCGCGGCATTGATGCCGACGCCGCCGACGACGCCCACAGTGACGGCCAGACCGATCCTCTCCGGTGTGCCGAGTGGGCCGTGGGCCCACAGGTAACACGCGGCCACCAGGCCGGCGTACTGCAGCGGGAGGAAGAGGTAGACGCACCA
Organism: Rhodococcus sp. 05-2254-5; assembly: GCF_002258575.1. NCBI lineage: Bacteria > Bacillati > Actinomycetota > Actinomycetes > Mycobacteriales > Nocardiaceae > Rhodococcus > Rhodococcus sp. 05-2254-5. Next base: position 135,178 of record NZ_NOZG01000014.1, read on the forward strand.
CCGGTAGTACTTGTCCTTGTCGAGTGCTGCGAGAGCCTCGTCGGGTGGATTGCTGCGATCGACGCCCGCGAACTTGTCGACCAACGGCAGCGCGATGCCCATGATCATCAGCCCGAGTGCCCAGAATGCGCCGGGTCCGAGGAGTGACACCAAGCCCCACGCCAGGAACGGGCTCAGCGGAATCGTCAGGCCGAGCGGCCAGAGATAACGCTTGGGATCGCGCCACGTCGGCGAGGCCCCTGCGGCGTCCTTGTCGGGCATGCGTGAACTCACTCCTGATCTTCGAGGCTGCCCACGCGGTACGAGGGGATGCGGTGGTGGTCTGTCACAAGTACATCGCCACGCCTCTGAGGATAGTTACCTAGACGAATCTGTGGGGTTCGAGCGATGGGCCGTCGAAGGCGTCGCGGTCCTTGTACGGTGACCGAATGCAGCATGTCGAGTCGTCGTTCGCCGGGGTACACGGAACTCGTATCGTCTACGACGTCTGGACCCCGGACGCCGCCGCCGATAGTTCCCCTACCGGCGTTCTGGTGCTGGCCCATGGCCTGGCCGAGCACGCAGGACGGTACCGACACGTGATCGAGCGGCTCGGCTCGCTCGGCCTCGTCGTCTACGCACCCGACCACCGCGGGCACGGGCGATCCGGCGGCAAGCGAGTCTCCTTGGCGAAATGGTCGGACTTCACCGACGACCTGCACACACTGTTCTCGATCGCGGCTGAGGAGCACCCCGGCAGCCGCACCTTCCTCCTCGGACACAGCATGGGCGGTGCCATCGCACTGTCCTACGCCCTCGACCATCAGGGTGATCTGGACGCACTGATGCTGTCCGGGCCTGCGGTCAACCCGTCCGTGGGCCAGCCGAAAGCGTTGGTCGCGGTGGGTGCAGTACTCGGCAGGTTCCTGCCGTCGCTGCCGGTGCTGAAACTCGACCCCGACGACGTCTCCCGCGACAAGGCCGTCGTCGACGCCTATGTCGCCGATCCGCTGGGCTATCACGGCAGCGTCACGGCCGGGCTCGCGGCAGCACTGTTGCAGGAGAGTCGTACGTATCCCGCCAGATTGCCGTCGCTGACCATTCCGGTGTTGCTGCAGCACGGAACCGCGGACCGGTTGGCCGACGTCTCGGGCAGCGAGCTGATCGCCGAGCTGGCGGGATCCGAGGACCTGACCTTGAAAACCTACGACGGGCTGTTCCACGAAGTCTTCAACGAGCCGGAGCAGGAACGCGTGCTCGACGACCTGATCACGTGGTTACGGCCGCGGGTCGGCGGCGGGGCTGTAAGTTCCTGACGGGTCCAGCGGAAGAACGGGGTTACGACCATGGCCAGACGAGCGCTCGTATTGGGCGGCGGCGGTGTAGCGGGCATTGCGTGGCAGACAGGCGTCCTTCTGGGACTGGCCGAGGCCGGGGCCGATGTCAGCGACGCCGAGATGTTGCTCGGAACGTCGGCCGGTTCTTCGGTGGCCGCTCAGATCTCGAGCGGCACCCCGGTGTCGGAGTTCTTCGAGCGTCAGGCGGACGAGTCGATGCAGGACAACGAGCCACACGCCGAGGCCACCATCGACGAGCTCGTCACCATGTTGGCCCGAGCAGCCCAGAACTCGGACGGCAGTGCGCTGGACACCCGCAGGCGCATCGGTGCCGAAGCTCTGGCGACAGCGACGATCAGCGAACGGGAACGACGAGCCATCATCGCCCGTCGACTGACGAAGCACTCGTGGCCCGACCGTGATCTGCGGATCGTCACCGTGGACGCCCTGACGGGGCGCCATCGAGTACTGGACCGGGGATCGGGCGTCGAGCTCATCGATGCCGTGGCCGCGAGTTGCGCGATCCCGGGCATGTGGCCGCCGGTGACGATCGGCGATCACCGCTACGTCGACGGCGGTATCCGTGCGAGCGAGAACGCCGATCTGGCGGTGGGTTTCGAGAAGGTGCTGGTGCTCAAGGTCGGTGCACTCGACCTGGAAGGCGACCCCTTCGAGGTCGAACGGGGAAAATTGGTCAAGGGCGGCTCGAAGGTGGAAGTGATCGTTCCCGACGCGGCTTCGTCGGCTGCGATCGGACCCGACCCCACCGACATCGCCGTGCGCGCAGCGGCGGCAACAGCGGGCCGGGCGCAGGGCGCCGCCATCGCCGAGCGTATCGCCGATTTCTGGGTGGGCTGAGACCCGCGAACGGGACTCAGCCGAACAGGGCCGCGCCGTTGCTCCAGCACACGGCGCGAACCCACTCGTCGCCGAGTCCGAGACGGGTCACCGCCTGCAGCGCGTCCAGGTAGGGGTACGGGATGTTCGGAAAGTCGCTCCCGAACAGAATGCGATCCTGCAGGTCCAACAGCCGCGGCATCTCGTGCCGGGGAAACGGCGCAGCGGCTTCGGAGAAATCCGTGAAGGCCATGGTGGTGTCCAGACGTACGTTCTCGTATCGATCGGCCAGATCGAGAAAGTCGACGTACTCGGGCATGCCCATGTGCGCGACGATCAGCGGTAGCGTCGGAAACCGCTGCAGCAGAGCGGCGATCGGCTCGGGGCCGGTATACGAGCCGGGTGCCGGTCCGGAGCCGCAGTGGATGACCACCGGAATCTGCGCATCCGAAATGGTGCCCCAGACGCCGTCGAGCAGCGGGTCGTTGGGCGAGTAGTTCCCGACCTGGATGTGCGACTTGAAGATTCGGGTTCCGTTCGTCACCGCCTGCTCGACGTACTGCGTGGCTCCGTCCTCGGGATAGAACGTCGCAGTCTGCAGGCAATCGGGGGTGCGGGCCGCGAAGTCGGCACCCCAGGAGTTCAGCCAGGCCGCCATCGCAGGTTTGTGCGGGTAGATCATCGACGTGAATCGCCGCACGCCGAACCCTCGAATCACCTGCAGTCGTCGGTCTTCGGCGAAGCGGTACGAGATGGGCCAGACGCTGCCCGTCAGCGGGCCGGCGCTGTCGAAGTAGCTCCACACCTTGTCCATCACGTTCTTCGGCATGAAATGCGTGTGGACGTCGAACAGGCCGGGCAACGCCAGCTCGGTCCAGAACGCGACGATGCGTTCGGTCTCCTCCGCGAGTTCGGCGTCGGAGCGAGGGTGCTCAGCGTGCGACATGCGCGTCGAACCACTCGAGGGTCTTGGTCCACGCGTCGCCTGCGGCTGCGGCATCGAACACGGCAGGGCGGTCGTCGCAGTGGAAGCCGTGCTTGCTGTGGGGGTATCGGGTGATCTCGGTGCCGACCGGTGCCGTGGCGGTGATCTCCCGCAGTGTCTCGACGTCCTGGAACGGAATGCCCTCGTCCAGATCTCCGAAGAAGCCGTGCCACGGTGTCTGGAGGGCGTCGCCCACCGAGGCCATCGCGGGATAACCGAAGCGGCCCTTCGTGATTCCGCCACCGTAGAACGTGGCGGCCGCACCGAGTTGCCGTCGAACCGCGGTGTGGAAGGCCACGGTCCCGCCCATGCAGAAGCCGACGATCGCGATGGACGAGGGCTCGAACCCCAGTTCGGCCAGCGCACTCGCCGCCGCGTCCACGTCGGAGTCCACCTCGTCCGCCTCGAGTTTCCCGATGGCCGCCATGGCGGAATCCATGTCCGAATAGTCGAGCACGCTCACACCTTCCTGCCGGTGGAACAGATGCGGAGCCACGGCTACCCAGCCTGCGGCCGCGACCCGATTGCAGACGTCGACGATGTGGTCGGTGACCCCGAAGGCTTCTTGGATGACGATGACGCCGCCGCGGGCGGTGCCGTCGGGCGAGACGACGGTGAGGGGAGTGGTGTTCACCCCTCGATTGGAGCACATCACCAGGAGTGGATGCCGGTAGCGGCGGTGAGTACGGCAGTTTTGTACCGTGGCAGGCAGGGAACGATCCCGACCGAGAGGACACTTCATGCGCGCGGTACAGATCTCCAGTCTCGATGGACCCGATTCGGTGACCGTTGCCGATATCGACGAACCCACCGCGCGTGACGGGTCGGTGTTCATCGAGGTCAGGGCCGCGGGCGTCGCGTTTCCCGACGCGTTGCTCACCCGTGGGCTGTACCAGTACAAGCCCGAGTTGCCGTTCGTTCCGGGCAGCGAGATCGCCGGCATCGTGCGGTCGGCTCCGGCCGATTCCGGCTTCTCGGCCGGAGACCGCGTGGCAGCGTTGACGGGGCTCAGCGACGGTATGGCAGAAGTCGCCGTCGTCTCGCCCGACACGGTGTTCGCGTTGCCCGAGTCCGTGTCGCTCACTGCGGGCGCGGGCTTGCTGTTCAACGATCTGACGGTGCATTTCGCGTTGCGCGAGCGCGGCCGCTTGGCGCAGGGCGAGACGGTGTTGGTGCACGGCGCGGCGGGCGGGATCGGAACCTCCGCTCTGCGAATGGCTCCGGTGCTCGGGGCAGCACGGGTGATCGCAGTGGTGAGCTCGGAAGCAAAGGCAGACATCGCGCGAGCCGCCGGAGCCACCGACGTCGTACTGGTCGACGGCTGGAAGGACGCGGTCAAGGAGCTGACCGGCGGCCGTGGCGTCGACGTGGTCGTCGATCCGGTAGGCGGTGACCGGTTCACCGACAGCATCCGTTCGCTCGCGCCGTCGGGCCGAATCCTGGTGCTGGGCTTCACCGGTGGCGAGATCCCGACCGTCAAGGTCAACCGGTTGCTGCTGAACAACGTCGATGTCGTCGGCGTCGGGTGGGGCGCGTGGTGGATGACGCGCCCCGGCTACCTGGCTACTCAGTGGGCCGAGATCGAGCCGCTGCTCGCGGACGGTTCGCTCGTGGCTCCCGAGCCGTCCGTCTTCCCCGTCTCCGACGCGGCAGCAGCGATCGCCTCGCTCGAAAACCGAACGGCAGCAGGGAAAGTGGTTCTCGACTTCAGTCTGTGATCGGGTGCGCGGGCTGCCGGATCACTCCGGCAGCTCGATGCCCCGTGCCTCGGACAGCGCTGCGATCTCGGCGGGAAAGACGTTCTTGAACACGAACGGGTCGGTGCCCAACGCCCAGTTCGGTGCGAGTTCGATGGCATACCTCTCGAAGTAGCCGAGCTGCTTGGCCACCAGGATCAGTTCCTCGGGACTGGACGTCTTGTACTGCTTGCCCATGCCGACCAACGCCCGGATGAAGTCCGCCAGGCTGAAGTGGGCGAGGGTGGTCGAGAGCATCGGCGCGAACACCGACTGCAGAATCGCGCCGACTTCGGCGTCCGAACCCATTTGCGGGGCAACGATTCCCAGACGTTTGACGGTACCGGCGAGGCGGGTGAAGTCGCCGTCGATGACCGTGGCGTGGAAGAGGTCGAGCAACAACGCGCGCCACTGCTCGTCCACCTCGCCCATGACGCCGAAGTCCAGAAAGGCCACTCTGCCGTCGTCGAGCACCCAGACGTTTCCCGCGTGCACGTCGCCGTGGAACAGGCCGTGCAGTACCAGGGCCTCCATCCAGACCTTGGCGGCACGGCGGACGATCAGCTCCGATTGCTCACCCGGCCGGTATCGGTCCAGCGGCGAGCCGTGCATGCGCTCCATGCAGATCACGCGTCCACCGCAGTAGTCGAGAAACACCTCGGGTGCGGTGACGTGCATGTTGTCGCCGAATGCCCCGATTGCACTGCGAAAGCTGTGCTGGCGCTTGGCTTCCACTGCGCTGTCGAGTTCTGCGAACGTCGCGGCGTGCAGGTCGACGATGATGGCCGACGCGTTGGCCGTGGCGAAGAACGGAATGAACTTCTCGAGACCGCGCGCGATGAGATATGCGATTCGCAGGTCGATCTTCATGCGGTGGTAGATGCCTCGCCGCTGTACCTTCATGACCACTTCGCGGCCATCATCGCGGCGCACGCACAGGTGTACCTGGGCGACCGACGCCGACGAGAGCGGTACGTCGTCGAACGAGGAGAACAACTCGTCGACGCTCCGGCCCAGGTCTGCCTCGATCACCGCGCGGGCCTGTGACCCGGGAAACGGCGGCACCTCGTCCAGGCATCGCAGACAGGTGTCGGCGAGGACCTTGGGAAACAGTCCGGGCGACGAACCCATCAGTTGCCCCACCTTGACGAAGGTGGGGCCGAGCACGAAGAACGCGTCGACGACGGCCTTGGAGGCGTGAACCGGCCAGCCGCGCCGCGGCGCACGAACCCAGCGGCCGATGGCGATGAACTGAAAGTACGTCAGCACCGATCCGATCACGATGAGTCGCAACAACTCTCGTATCCCGAAGGTCTTCAGCTCGGGTGCCGGCTTCGGCGTCGTGTCGTCAGGTGTCATGCGTGCACTCCCGCCGATACGCGTGCGGCCGAGGCTTCGAGTCGGGCCAGCACCCGGTCGAATCGTGTGGCATCGTCGAAAGCCCGTGCCAGCACCAACGCCCCCTGGATTCCGGCGACGATCTCTTCGGCCAGCTCGGCCGCCGAGTCGCCGTGTCCGAGCCGCTGCAACACCGGAGTGAGTGCCTCGATCCACTGGGTGAAATGCGCGGCGACACGGCTGGAGAAGGTGGCACGCTCGAGCCCGAGCGTGAACGCGCCGAACAGGCACACCAGGCGATTGGACCGAAAATAGCGGGCGGTCTGCTGAAACATGTCGTGGGTCGTCGACGCCGCGTCGTCTCCGTGCCGCAGCGGCTCGAAGACGTTGTGGTGGAACCACAGCTCGACGTCGTCGAGGACTGCCTCGGCCATTTCCTGCTTTCCCCGCGGAAAGTAGTGGTAGAGACTGCCTTTGCCGAGTCCGGTGCATCTGCTGATGACCGCGAGGGACGACCCGTCGAACCCGTGGTCGCGGAACACTCCTGCGAGTATCGGCACCACGTCGTGGCGATCGCTCATGAGCCGGTACTGTACCAATCGGTACAAGCCCGGTGCATCGGGGTCGCCGGGAGTGGAGCCTGCGGAATGACCCATCGGGTAGAGCGCGGTGAATACTGCAGTCGTGAAGAGAACTACCGTCCTGGCCGCTGGAGCCTTTCTTGCCGGCGGGGTGACCTACCTCGCTGCCGAAGCGATTTCGGCGCTGGGCTGGACCGACCGACCGTACAGCTACGCGCGCAACAACATCAGTGACCTCGGGATTCCGGACATCTCACCGTGGCACCCGGTGATGAACACCGGCTTTGTGGTGGACGGGGCTCTCTTCGCTCTTGCCGGCCTCGGATTGTCGGTGTTGTTCGAGGGGCGAGCGCGCTGGATCGTGCTGGGCACGTCGGTCGTGCACGGCGTCGGCAGCATCGTCGTCGGGCTGGCGCATGCTTCGGTCGACGGAGCATCGACTCCGCATGCAGCGGGCGCGGGTATGGCGATCATCGGTGGAAACCTGGTGCTCCTGGCTGCAGGCCGGTACGGCGGACGCGTCGGCGCACCTCGCTGGTACACGACGGCCAGTGCCGCGGCCGGTGTTGCGGGGCTGGCCGGTTTCGCATTGTTTCTCGCCCATACCGGCATCCTCGGCGGCGGAGCGTTCGAGCGTATTTCCGTCTACACCATCATCGGATGGGAGATCGTCACCGGCGCAGCACTTCTCGCGCGGGCCCGGCTATCGAAAGTTCGGTGACTCCTTGGCGAGGAAAGCCCGTACGCCCTCTCGGCCGTCGGCCGACTCGAAGGCTTCCTCGAACACCGGCAGTGCGCGTCGTGCCGGTTCGTGTGGTGACTGCCCGAACGTGAGCGCGAGAGCTCGTTTGTTCGCGTGCACGGCCGAGCGGGACTTGGCGGCCAGCAGGTGTGCCAGGTCCAGTGCCATCGACAACGACCCACCGCGTGGAGCCACCTTGTTGATCAGACCCCATTCCAGAGCTGTCTCGGCAGAGATGGGCTCGCCGAGCAACACCAGTTCGGCTGCGCGCGACTGACCCACCCGCCGCAACGCACGCATGGTCCCGCCACTGCTGGGGACGAGCCCCAGATCGATCTCGGGCAAGCCGAGGCGGGCACCCGCGTCGGCGACGACGAGATCGCAGCACAGCGCCATCTCGAGCCCACCGCCCAGGGCGAACCCGTCGATCGCAGCGACCGTCGGGAGCGGTAGGTCGGCCAGTAATTCGAGGGTCGCGTTCTCGACATTGCTCTTGCGTTCGAGGACGTCTCCTGCCGCCTGCATCGCGGGCATTTCGGAGATGTCCGAACCGGCACTGAACACCCGGTCGCCGGTGAGCACGACGGCCCGGACGGAGGAGTTCTCGGCCAGCTCGCGAAGCATCGCCCGCAGACGTCGCGTCGCAGGCTGGGTCAAGGCGTTCACCGGAGGGTTGCTCAGCGTGATCTGTGCGACCGCCTGGTGTGGAAAAGACAGGACGGGTGACGACTCGGTGGGCATGAAAGAACCGTAGAGCTTTGACCTGGCGATTGGGAGTCTGCCACGACGGCATGTACCGTGGGTATCACCCGACGCGGGGTGGAGCAGCTCGGTAGCTCGCTGGGCTCATAACCCAGAGGTCGCAGGTTCAAATCCTGTCCCCGCTACTACGAAGATCAGGTCCGGCACCGATGGTGCCGGGCCTGATTTCTTTTCTGGGTTCGCCGGACTGGCTCCGGTCAGGGCTGAAGTCTGAATTGCACGACGGCCGTGACGTTTTCGATCGCGTCGTCGAGTGCCTTCAAGCGCGACGGGGCGTCCGGTGCCGACAGGATGTCGAGTCGGTCGGACTGGCCCATCGGGATCAACGAGGCCAGTGACCAGATCTTCTCGGCGGCCGAAATCGGGAGGCTCAGAAAATCCGGAACGCCCGGCGTCACGATGTCCCCGGAGGATTCGAGCCGACCGATCAGCTCGTACAGATCCTCGACCTTGGCCCAGGTGGCGGCGAACTGCGTGTCGGCGATGACGGCATCGACGTCTGCGTCGGGCCATGCGCGGACGTCGGCCATTGGGTAGGGGTCGTCCGGGAGCCACGCGTCGATGCGGATCCGTTCGCCTCCGACGCATTCGAGCAGATACCTGCCGTCTCCGATGGCCTCGTGACCGATGATGTGGGCGATCGTCGCCACATCGTGTCGGACGTCGCCGCCGCCTGCCTCGTGCCCCCGGGCAATGAGAACGACGCCGAAACGAGGATCGTCCATCTTGAGACAGTCCTGTACCAGTGCCTGGTATCGAGGCTCGAAGATGTGCAACGGGAGACGTTCGCCCGGTAGCAACACGCTGCCGAGCGGGAACATCGGGATGACGCTCACGGGCGCTGGAGCGGCATGGCTGCCGGGGTGATCTCCGTCGGCGCGCTGTGGTCCGCGTCGCTCGAGTCGGTGTGGTTGGCGGCCAAGAACTCGTCCAGCAGCCGGAAGAAGAAGTCCGGCTCGTCGAGCTGCGGGAAGTGGCCGGCGTCGGGAAAGATCTCGACGCGACTGTTGGGTACCTCGCGTCGGATGTTGTCCGCATGCTTGGCGGGAATCATGCGGTCCTTGCCGCCCCAGATCAGCAGCGAGGGAATGGACTCGAACTTCTCGAAATGCTGCTTGGCGCTGACGGTTTGGCCGCGAGGACCCACGACGGCCCGCGTCGACGCCAGAAATGCCTCCCGCGTCGATCGGTCTGCGACCGATCGGAACGAGCGCCACGTCTCGGCCATGCTGGGGCCGGGCTCTACCGGAACCCCCCACTTGCCCAGTCGAGCCAGCACACCTTCGGTGTTCCTGCGGAACCAATCCGAGGCCAACATCGGAAGCACCAGTTCGCTGCCGGGTAGCGTCGCGGCTTTGAGTAGCAAGCTGACCTCCGGGCCGAGCCCGCCGCTGCTGACCAGCACGAGGCGATCGACCCGTTCGGGAAAGAGGTACGTCATCTGCATGACGATGCCGCCGCCGAGCGAGTGGCCGACCAGTGGTGCCGACTCGATGTTCAGGTACTCCATCAGGTCGCGGATGGTGGCCGCGTGCGAACTGAGCGAATAGTCGCCGGACGGTTTGTCGGAGTCACCGTGCCCGAACAGGTCGGGTGCGATGACCCGATACCGGTCCGACAGTCGCTCGATCTGCGGGCCCCAGGACTTGTGCGATCCGAGCAGCCCGTGGACGAGAATCACGGGCGGCCCGTCGCCGATATCGACGTACCGCAAGACGTCCTTGTGTAGTTCCACCGACTGCAGTTCGTACGATGCGCTCATGGTCGACCTCCCTGTCTCGGTTCGGGCCGGTGGCTCGGCTAATTAGCCGTCCGGCACAAACGTACAAGCTGTGCCGCCACCGCGACAGGCCGTCGCGGGTGATATTCCCAGTCAGCGCGCGTTGTCGACGGTGTCGTCGATGATGTCGGCCAGTTCCTTCGCCATCGGTCCGCGCAACATGTTCGCGTGGTGGCCGGTGATATCGACGAATGTCAGCTCGCCGTGAGCGACTGCTCGCCACGACCGGAGGTCCTTGACGTTCTCGGTGGTGCGAACCACAGTCATCGACCCCGACCACGGAGTCGGCACATGCTTGTTCAACGCCACGTACCCGATGCTGGCGAACACCAACCATTCCATGGTCGTCGGATACCGCAACAGCCCAGCGAATTGCATACGCAGCCACAGCGCAGCCGTACCGGCACGGCCCAGATGGAAGCCGGCGTCTTCTCTGGTCGGTGCGGGCGGCGCTGCCGGGACAGACGTACCCCCGGGAAGCCGGTCCAGGAGATGACGGAACAGCCGGGTGTCGAGAAGTAGCAGATGCGGGGTACCGACGCCGGAATCTCTGATCTTCTCTGCCATCGCGATGGCGATCCAGCCGCCGAGCGAGTGGCCGACAAGATGGAACGGGCCGTCGGGGGCCACCGTCCGGATCGCGTCGACATACCGTGCCGCAGTGGCTCTGATGGTCCGGTCCGGTCGCCCGCGTGTGCCTCGGCCGTGTGCCTGCAGGGCATAGACGGGACGGTCTGCGTCGAGGTGCTTGACCAGATCGAGAAACGCCATCGCGCCCACGCCGGCACCACCGATCAGGAAGATCGGAGCTCCGGTACCCCCGGTGCGCAGCGGGACCAGAACGTCGTGGACACCGGACGAGCTCCGACGTGCGGCGGCGGTGTCGCGAAGCCGAGCGTCGACGGTGGTCGCCAGCGTTCGCACGGTGGTCGACGCGAACACGTCCTGCGGATCGAGGTCGATCTTCAGGTTCTCGCGCAAGTGGGCGAGCATCGCCGTCATGGTCAGCGAGTTGCCACCGAGTTCGAGGAAATCCTCGTCCCGCCCGATGGCGTCCAGTCCGAGTGCAGTGCGAGCGGCCTCCGCGACGATGTATTCGGTGGGGCCGACCGCGGTGCGTTCGACGCGTCGGTCGGACGGCTCGGGCAGTGCTCTGCGGTCGATCTTGCCGCGTTCGTTGCGGGGCATGGCGTCGAGCGCGACGAGGTGGGTGGGCACCATCCATTCCGGCAGGGTTCGGCGCAGGGCGGCCCTGATGTCGGCCTGGCTCGCCCGGACGGTGCGGTCGGAGCAGATGTACGCGACGAGGTCGGTATCGGTGCCGGATCTCCTGCCGATCACCACGGCATCGTCGATGTTCGGCAGCGCGCGCAGTGCTGCCTCCACCTCGGCCGGTTCGACGAGGTAGCCGCGTACCTTGACTGCGTCGTCGATGCGCCCGGCGAGCTGCAATGTTCCGTCCTGATCGAACCGGCCCAGGTCGCCGGTGCGGTAGCGGAACAGGCCGTCGCCGAGGGCGGCGAATTTCTCCGAGTCCACGCCGACATCCTCGAGATAGCCGTCGGCCAGGCACGCCGACGTGACGCGCACCTCGCCGATGACGTCGGGTTCGCACGGGGAGCCGTCGGCAGCAACGACCTCGACGAGCTTTCCTGCGACGGGAGTGCCCGCGGGCAGAAAGCCGGACGGTAGCGCACGGTCGAGGGGGTACTCGCTGAACGCGACGGCCCCGGCCTCGGTGGTCGCGTACCAATTGACGAGTGTGGCGCGGTTGTCGGAAGCCAGGCGGAAGCGGCGCGCGTCGTCGGCGTGCAGAGATTCTCCGTACGTGGTGACGACGCGCAGCGTGGGTACGGTGACCTGGCCCGCGACGGCGCGCAGCAGCGACGACGAGCAGTGCAACGTGGTCAGCGAGTGCTCCGATACCCACTCTGCGATGCTGCCGACCGTGCCGGATCGAGGGTCACGGCAATGAACGGTGGCACCGCTGAGCAGCCCGGCGAACAGAGTGTTCAGGCCCGCGCCGAAACTGACGGGAAGGGCATCGCCGACGCGATCGTGGGTGCCCAACCCCAGCGCGGTCGACACCTCGTACGCCTTGGTCAGGCACATGCGATGACTGAGTACGACGCCTTTGGGCGTACCGGTGGATCCGGACGTGTAGTTGATCACCGCGGTGTGGCCGCCCGAGACCGTCGGCAGCGGTACGCAGGAATCGACCGCTGCGTCGACGGTCGCCGAATCGAGGGTCGAGGCCTTGGCCTGTTCGACGATGCGGTCGCGGCGCTCGTGGGGGAGTTGCGGATCCAGCGGAACCAATGGATGGCCTGCGGCGATGACGGCCAGCATCAGCACGATCGAGTCGACCGACGCGTCCGCCTCGACGGCGACGGGGCGATGATCGGACGGGCGCAGGGCAGCGATCTTGCGTGCCTGCGAGTACACGCGATGCAGCAGCTCGTCGAAGGTCAGTGACGTCCCCGCCGCGTGCAACGCTGCCGCGTCCGGCATCGCGTGGGCTACCTCGCGGTAGCGCGCCATCAGCGTGTCGCGGCCGTCGGGACGACACAGCGGGGCGAGCGCGGATCGTGCCGGTACAGGTCCCGTCGACACAGCTCGGCTCGACACAGCTCGGCTCGACACGGATACCGGCGGCACAGATCGGGTCGGCGCGTACGCGTCCTGAATCGTCATGATTCTCCTTGCACGAGCCCGCCCCGCGAGGTAAGGGTTCGTTTGCGGTACACAAACCTACTTGAAGACTGTTTTACCACCCCTAAAGTAGACGCGGGCCGTCTTTCCGCGCAAGCCGAAAACCGGACATTTCGTAACGAACGGGTGTCGTTACGAAATGCCCGGTGTCGGGGCGACCCTGATCAGAGGTCGGCTATCGCCTCCAGCGGTTTGGTGCGCGCGGCCCGAACGGCAGGCCACAGAGCAGCCAGCACTCCGACCACCGCGGACCCGAGAAGCATCGCGACGACCTGCCCCCAGGGCACCGTCATGGCACCCAGGCCCTCGTCGCGCAGGGTCTGGACGAAGCCCCACCCGAAGGCGATGCCGAGGGCGACGCCGACGATGGCACCGAACAGGGCGATGAGCAGCGACTCGAGGTAGATGATGCGCCGCACCTGCGGTCGCTGCATTCCTATCGCCCTGAGCATGCCGATCTCGCGTCGACGTTCGACGACCGACAGCGCGAGGGTGTTGACGATGCCCAGCACCGCGATGACCACGGCCAGGGCGAGCAGTCCGTACAGCACCGCGAGCAGTGTGTCGATCTGCTGGCCTTGGCTGCCCTTGAACTCTTCGACGTCCTGTACCTGCACCACCACGGACGGTTTGGTCGCAGCCTCGAGGTCGGTGCGCAGCGTACCGAGGTCGGTTCCGGGCGCGGCTTTGACGAGGACCAGCAGATCCGACCGCGTGATGGACGGCGTCACCTTCTCGTAGATGTCGCCCGAGACGATCCAACTGCCGATCAGTGGGTTGTCGGTGAACACACCGGTGACGGTGACGGGAACCGAAGCTCCGTCGACGGAGTCGAACACGACCTGGGTGCCGATGTCCCAGCCCTTGGTGGACGCTTCGGTCTCGGACACCGAGAAGCCGTTGCTCTCGAGGTCTGCGGTGCCCCGAACCATGGACAGGTCGAGCAGCCCTTCCGGGGAGCCGTCGATGGCAGCGCCGAATTCTTCTTCTCCGGCGATCGTGACGAACACCGGATGCAGCACAGCGGTTCGTTCCACCCCGTCGACCTGTTGTGCGGCCGCCGTGGCTCCGGCCGGGACACCGATCGACTGTGGACCGGACAGGATGTAGTCGGCTTCGACGCCGGTGTCGACGAGTGAATCGACACTCGCCTTCGCCGTCGACCCGAGTACCCCAATGACGGTGACGAGCATGAGGCCGAGCATCAACGCGAATGCGGTGGCTGCCGTGCGGCGCGGATTGCGCACCGAGTTGGTTCTGGCCAAGCGACCGATCGCACCGAACGGCCGGGTGAGGACGACCCCGAGCGCTCCCACGACGGGCCGTGACAACGACGGTGCGGCCAGGGCCGTGGCCACGATCGCCGCCACCGCGCCGACGCCGACGGTTGCTGCGGCAGCGCCGCCGGTCGACTGAGCGCCGACGACTATCGCTGCCGCTCCGGCAATACCCAGTCCGACGCCGATGAACGTCCGGGTTCGCAGGGTGTCGCCGGCGGACGCGAACTCCTCGCGCATTGCGGCCACCGGTGGAATCTTGGCTGCTCGCCGCGCCGGTGCGTAGGCGCTGAGGACGGTGACGATGATGCCCACCGCGAAGGCGACGACGACGGTGCGTGGTTCGAGGGCGAGTGGGCCCGACGGCAACCCGAGGTCGAAGGCATTGAGCAGAGCGCGCAATCCGTACGCCAGTCCGACGCCGCCGGCGAACCCCAGCACACTTCCGATGACGCCGACGACGACCGCTTCGAGTACGACCGAGCGACTGACCTGCCCACGGCTGGCTCCGATGGCGCGAAGCAGCGCCAGTTCGCGTACCCGCTGAGCGACGATCATCGAGAACGTGTTGTAGATGATGAACGTGCCGACGAGCAGTGCAATAGCGCCGAACGCGAGGAGGAAGTACGTGATGAACGACAGTGCCGACTCGACCTCGGCCTTGGTTTCGGCCTGGACGTCGGCAGCGGTCTGCACTTTCAGATCCGGGAACGCGGCGGCGATCTCGTCCCTGAGGTCGCTCTGCGTCTTGCCCTGTGCGGCGAGATCGTTGCCCGCGACGTCGATGTACTGCACGTGCGCACCGTCGGTGAACAACTCGTTCGCCTGGCTCTGCACAAACTGAATCCCGATGAAACCACCGGATTCTGTTGCAGTGGAATAGATTCCGGAGATCGTGATGTCGGTGATCCCCTTGGACGGCACGAGTACCTGGGTCGCGTCGCCCACCGTCAGGCCCGCTCGATCGGCGCCACCTGCGTTGATCGCGACCTGGCCGGGCGCGGTGGGGGCCGAGCCGGAGACGAATGTCGCCGGATCGCCGAGCCGCTGCTCGTCCGGCAGGTAGGACTCGCCGATCGTCGGTGCTCCGCCGGATTGCACTGCGGCACCGTCTTTACCCAGCAGAACGAGTTGTCCTCCTACATACGGAGAGACAGCACGCACGCCGGGAAGCGCCGAGATGGCGGCGATGTCCTCGTTGGGTACTCCGCTCGATCGCGCATCCTCGGGGGCGACTCGAACGTCGGCTCCCTGTGCGGTGTCGGCGAACAGTGACGAGAACGTGCGCTGCAGCGTGTCGGTGAAGACGAACGAGCCTGCGACGAACGCGGTTCCGAGTACGACGGACAGAACTGTCAGTGCCAGCCGAACCTTGTGGGCGGCAAGGTTTCGCAGCGACACCTTACGCATGGGGTTGCCCGACGCGGCCCGCGTCGGGGCCTTGTCGGGATTCGATTTCTTGGCGACCGAGTGCGACATCAGTGGACCGTTTCCAGCTTCTTCATGCGCTCGAGGACGGCGTCGGCGGTGGGCGATGCCAGTTGATCGATGACAGCTCCGTCGGCCAGGAACACGACGCGGTCGGCGTAACTGGCCGCTCGTGGGTCGTGGGTGACGATGACGACGGTCTGATCGAATTCGTCTGCGGCCGTGCGCAGAATCGACAGCACCTCACCGGACGAGCGGGAGTCCAGGTTGCCCGTCGGCTCGTCGCCGAACACGATGTCGGGTCGACCGGCCAGTGCACGAGCGCACGCCACGCGCTGTTGCTGCCCACCCGAGAGTTCGCTCGGGCGATGGCCCAGGCGGTCGCGCAGGCCCAGTCGGTCGACGACGGTATCGAGCCAGCCCTGATCCGGGGTGCGTCCGGCGATGTCGAGCGGCAGAGTGATGTTCTCTAGTGCGGTCAGGGTGGGCACCAGATTGAAGGCCTGGAACACGAAACCGATTCGGTCCCTTCGTAACCCGGTCATCTCCTTGTCGGACAGCGCCGTCAGCTCGGTGTCGCCGATCGTGACCGTGCCCGAGGACGCGGTGTCCAACCCGGCCAGGCAGTGCATCAGTGTGGATTTGCCCGAGCCGGACGGGCCCATGATGGCGGTGAATTCTCCGCGGGCGAACTCGACGTTCACCCCGGACAGTGCGTGCACCTGGGTGTCGCCAGAACCGTAGACCTTCGATACGTCGACCGCACGTGCGGCAATGTCGCTCATGGGTGCCAGTGTTTCAGTGTTCGGGCCCGGTCGCTATCAGGGGAGACCCTGAACTCGACCCCTATGATGGGCGTCATGCGCATCGGAGCACATGTCCGCGACAGCAGCGACCCTCTGGGCACGGCCGAGACGCTCGGCGTCGACTTGGTCCAGATGTTTCTGACGGATCCGCAGAAGTGGAACAAGCTCACCCCGCACCCCCAAGGTGAGGCTCTGTTGACCGGAGACGTCGATGTGGTGGTGCACTCGTCCTATGTTCTGAACGTGGCGAGCCTGAACAATCGCATCCGAATCCCGTCCCGCAAGGCGGTCGTCGAACAGGCCGCAGCAGCTGCCGAGATCGGTGCGATCGGTTTGGTGGTGCACGGTGGTCACGTCCGGGAGGGCGAGGACACCGCCAAGGGAATCGACAACTGGCGCAAGCTGTTCGAGCGTCAGGCCGAGCAGGGTGGTTTCGGCGTACCGATCTTCGTCGAGAACACTGCCGGCGGCGACTCGGCGATGGCGAGGCGCTTCGACGACATCGCGCGGTTGTGGGACGCCATCGGGGAGTTCGGTGCCGGTTTCTGTCTCGACACCTGTCATGCGTGGGCCGGCGGCGAAGACCTGATCGACGTGGTCGATCGCATCAAGGCCATCACCGGACGAATCGACCTGGTGCATCTGAACAATTCACGCGACGAGTTCGACTCTGCCCGCGACCGGCACGCGAACCTGGGCACCGGAACCATCGACGCGGACATTCTGACGGCCGTCGCGCTCGCCGCCGATGCACCGGTGATCCTCGAAACCCCGGCCGAGGGAATCGACGACGACGTGAGGCTGCTGAAAAGCCTGTAGCGAATCCGGCGGTTACGAGGGCGCTGCCGTCAGCTCGGTGGTCGCTGCGGCCCACAGCCGGACCAGTTCGTCCATTCCCTCGATACCGACGGACCACGCGACTCGGGCCGACACCAGCCCTGATTCCGTCTCGACGATCGCGATGTCGATGGCGTACTCGTCATGACTGGGATCGGATTCGCGTGCATCGTGTCGGAACAGAATCTGCGCTCCCGGGCGGCAGGCCAGCGCCGGGTAGTTGCGGGTCAGCGGGTAGTCGCGGCCACCGTGAGGTGCCGAGTCCAGCCGTCTGCAGACGTCGTCGACGAGGTACGAGGCGCGGGCGGATTCGGTGAGGGCGTCGACCGGAACGGCGGGGAGCCGGACGGGATGGACGAATCCGGTGTCGTCGACGTCGACATCGACCAGGACGCCCGACGACGAGCCGCGGCGGTTGTCTCGTTGCCACGTGGACACCGCAGATCCGAGCGCGGCGAGCAGCCGAGCGTCGAGCCGGTGCGTGTTCGTGGGAACGGACAGCGTGACCATGGTGCGCTCACGGAGTGGAGACGGCGTGACCTGCAGCGGACGTTCGGCCGGGGTCAGGACAGCGACCCAATAGGGAACCTGTTCGGCGACCTCGGTGCAGAAGGTACGTCCGAGCTGAGCTGGGCTGATCGTCTCGCGATGGGCGAGTTTCAGCGGTGCGAACACGGTCACGCCGAGGAACCCCACTTCCGGTGAAGATTGTCCTAGCCTTACCTAATTCCCTCAGGCTAGCTCGAGTCCGGCCGGTGTGCCAGGACGCCCCCGTCCGATCCCGATTCCACCGCCCGGCGCAGTGCGGGAACGCCTGGTGAGGTCGGTAGCGTTCCCGTCTCCAGGTCCTCGAGCAGGTCCTCGGACCAGCCGAGCAGACCCGTCACGTCGATCCGGTGTGGGGGCTCGACCTCGTAACCGATCAGGCGGTCGTGTCCTTGGCGAAGCAACGAAGCGGCACCTACGCGGTTTCCTCGCATCAGGTGCGTCAATCCGACGGCCAGTTGTGCAAGGCCCTGCCACAGCTCGCGTTCGTCCGGGACGCAGCTCTTCCACGTGCCCTCGAGTACCTCGTGGGCGTGAAACGGCATACGTTCGTCCAAGAATCGTTGCGCTTCGGTGAGCGCGGCGTCCGGTGGAAGACGGAGATCGTCGGGAACCCGGGGTGTTCCGGTGCCGCCGCGGGCCAGCGGGCGGCCGAGGCCGTCGCGCGGCCGGGCGTTGAGGGGCTTGCCCTGCGGGTCGCGCTCGCGTTCGGCCATGGCGGTCACCCTAGTGGGGTGACCGCCATGGCCCACGCGATGACGCGAGTGAGGTCACCGACGTGCGGACAGGACGGTCACCGACCCGAGTGCGATGAGCGCTGCCGCCGAGGTGGCGACCATCGTCGTCGAGACGGCGATCGCGTCGTTGCCCAGTGCACCGACGATCGGTGCGACGATCGCCCCGAGTCCGAACTGTGCGGCACCGAGTAGTGCAGCTGCGCCGCCTGCCGCTTCACCGTGGCGGGACAGCGCCAGCGCGGGCGCGTTGGGCATGACGAACCCGACGGCCCCGAGTACGAACCACAGCGGGACGACGAACCCAGCCATGCCGCCGACCTCGGTGACCGCCAGGACGACCATGATCGCGCCGGCGACGACGCCGAAGGACAGCGCCGACAGGACGATCTGCACCGGTGCGAAGCGTCCCAACAGCAGGACGTTGAGCTGGGATGCGCCGATCAGAGAGATCGCACCGGCCGCGAAGACGATGGCGAATTGTTGCTCGTCGAGGCCGAACTCCTCCTGCAGGACGAACGACGAACCGGCGACGTACGCGAAGAGTGCCGACATGGCCAGGGCAGCGACCATGACGAGGACGACGAACTGCGTGTCCCGCAGCAGCGATCGGTAGGTCCGTAGAACGGGCATGACGCCACTGGCCCGACGACGCTCGGGCGGCAGGGACTCGCGCAGCGACACGATTGCCAGCGTCATCAACGCCACGCCCATGATCGCCAACGCGGCGAACACGAGCCGCCAGGAACCGACGAGAAGTACCGCACCGCCGAGCGACGGTGCCAGAACCGGAGCGACGCCCATGACGAGCATCAGGCGAGACAGAACGGTCGCGGCGGCGCGTCCGCTGAACAGATCTCGGACGATGGCCATGGCGACCACGGCAGCAGCTGCGGCACCGAGACCCTGAATCACACGCAGGCCGCCGAGTACGGCGATGTTGGGAGCAACGATGCAGGCGAGCGACGCCAGAATGTGCACTCCGGTGCCCACGATGAGGGGCAGTCGTCGGCCGACGATGTCCGACAGCGGCCCGATGACCAGCTGGCCTAGCGCGAGGCCGACCAACGTACCCGCGAGCGTGAGCTGCACTGCAGACGACGGGGTGTTCAGATCCTCGGCGATGGCAGGAAGCGCCGGCAGGTACATGTCGATGGTCAGTGGACCGAGGGCGATGAGCGCGCCGAGTACGAGGATCACCCGGAGGCGCTCGCGTGACGTCGGCTCGGTTGTGGGAGCCGACGTGCTGCTCTCGCGCGTGTCGGTCACCTGCGCGCTGGTTACGGATGTGTTCGATGCTGGGGCCACCCGAAGGTCAGCAGCGTAGGAGCTGATTCTGTTCCCGTTGCTGACTACAACTTTCGTGTTCTATGCCACCGCGTCGGACAGTCCGGTGAGTGTATCCACCTCGTGGCTGGTCAGACGCAGTGTCGGCGCGTCGAGCAGAGCCGGTACCTGAGCGAGTGAGCTCGCGCTCGCGATCGGTGCGGTGATGCCCGGTCGAGCGAGCAACCAGGCGAGAGCCACACTCGACAGCTCGGCCGAGCGGGAGTCGGCGATCTCTTGCAGGCCCTGCACCACAGCCAGGCCTGCATCGGAGAAGTAGCCCGTCGTCAGTCGCTCGCGCTGGGTACCGGCCAGATCCTCCCGGGTGCGGTACTTACCCGTCAGGAAGCCGGCGGCGAGGGAGAAGTACGGAAACACCCCGAGGCCGTTGTCGACGGCGAGGGCTTGCAGTTCACCCTCGTAGTCGCGACGGGCAACGAGGTTGTAGTGCGGTTGCAGTGCGATCGGTGCCGCAAAACCGTTGTCTTTCGCCAGGCCCAGCCACTCGCGGACCCGCGCGGGGGAGTAGTTCGAGATGGCGACGTGCCGAACTTTGCCTGCCCGGACCAAGTCGTCGAACGCGGCCAGGGACTCGACCAACGGCGTCTTGTCGTCGTCGTAGTGCGCGTAGTAGACGTCGATGTGATCGGTCTGCAGCCTGGCCAGGGAGGCGTCGGCTGCGGCCCGAATGTTGCCCGGTGCCAGACCGCGGAACTCGGGATGCTGGCTCACCTTGGTCGCGAGAACGACGTCGTCGCGGTTGCCGCGGGCCGTCATCCATTTGCCGATGATCGTTTCGGATTCGCCGCCGGAGTTGCCGTCGGCGAAGGCAGAGTACGAGTCGGCCGTGTCGACGAAATTGCCACCTCCTGCGGTGAACGCGTCCAGGATGTCGAAGGACGTGTCCTCGTCGCTGGTCCAGCCGAAGGTGTTCCCGCCGAGGGCAAGCGGAAAGATGTCCAGATCGGACGTACCGATAGCAACCACGAACTACTCCTTAGGTCGGCGAACAACTCGACTGTACGAGCAGGCCGGGATCAGTGCCAGGTGTGGTCCACCAGCGCGGTCCGTGGCCCGAATTTCGGCTTGGTCGCCTTGCCGCTGAGATACAGGAGCCGAATCGCGCGATGTCGATGTGGTGCCAAGGGCTGCAGATACTCGACCATCTCCGCGTCGTCGATCGGTTTACCCAACAGCGACCAGCCCACCACCGCGGCCAGGTGGTAATCGCCCACCGACAACGCGTCGGGATCCCCCAGGGCGCGCTGAGCGGTCTCGGCCGCGGTCCAGATGCCGACGCCCGGGATCGCGCGCAGCCTGCGTTGCGCATCCTCGGGCGTCATGTTCGACGCCTCCTCCAGACGTCCGGCTGCGCGCGCGGCACGGACGATGGTCTTCGACCGGGCCGGGTCGACGTTGGCGCGGTGGTAGTCCCACGACGGGATGCGTCGCCACACGTCGGCGGTGGGAAACACGAACATGTTCTTCGGGGTCGGGCCCGGTGCGGGGTCGCCGAACTTGCTCACCAGGTACCGCCACGAGCCGAACGCCGAAATGCCGTGTACGCGTTGCTCGATGATCGCTGGTATCAGGGCCTCGAGCACCAGACCGGTCCGGCCGAGGCGTAGGTGCGGAAGTTGTCTGTGTGCCTCGCGCAGAATCGGATGGTCGGGAGCGAAGCTCGAGGGGTCGTCGTCCCGGCCGAGGAGAGCCGGGGCAGCGTCGAGCAGTTCGTCGGCACCGGGTCCCCAGGCGCGCACCATGACGCTGCTCGGTGAGGCCTGCACCAATCGGTACGTGACCGGGCCGGAAATCATGCGCGACGTCCGCCACACGGCGCCGTCCGGCGTGGACTCGTAGGTGGGGTCGCCGCGGCCCCGACGCAGCGGTGACAGGGACATTCGGATGTCGACGCGCTGCTCGAAGTCGACGAGGCGGGTGACGCCGTGATCGGTAGGGCCGGAGGAGGCGTTCTCGGTCATCGCTCGGGTCACCTCCGTCGCAGTCGTGGTCGGCCGGTTCAGTGTGTCCCTGCCAGGGCCATATTCAACACCCTTGCGCAGACACGGGTGAAAATATATTGGACGAATGCCCACATCACCGGATCGCGACGCAGTGCTGCGTGAGGGCCGCTCGTGTTTGTCCGCTTCGCCGGAGAACCGGCGGATCCTGGTGATCTCGGGTGCACGGGGCATCGGCAAGTCCACGGTTGCCAACACCATCGCGGGCGAGGCGACAGCGCTGGGTTTCCGGGTGGTGGATCTGCCGTGCCTCGCGGGGCTGCTCGATGAGGGGCTGCTGGGTGATCTGGTGGCGGACGACGCGACGCCGACGCTGCTGGTGATCGACGACCTGCATCTGTTGCCCGCGGGCTCGCGCGACCGACTCGCTCGTGCGGTGAAGGCGGCGGTACGTACCCCGCATGTCCGGTGTATCGCCACGACCGTCGACACCGTCCCGCCGCCGTTGTGGCGGGAGTTCGCCTTCCATCGTGTGCGACCCCTGCCCGACGACGCGGTGCGCGATCTGTTGAACGGCACGGAAACGGCAGTGGCGCAACGACAATCGATAATCGAGTTGTCGCAAGGGAACCCCCTCGTCGCGACCGAACTCGCTCGCGCTGCGCCGATCTGGCACCGGGATCCATCCGTCGGCGGTGCGATGCTCGACCGCGCCCACCTCACCGATACTCTCGCCGACATCGGCGCGTTCGAGGTCGCCGGGCTCGACGAGGAGTCCAGGCGTCACATTCTCGGCGATGCGTTGCGACACATCGTCTCTCGCGAGCACGGTGGCGACTCCGTGGCCGCCCACCCACATGGCGACACTGTCGCACAACTGTGGATTCTTGCCTCCTCGACCGCCGAGGAGCGCATCTCCGTTCACCTCGAATCGGCTGTCGACACACGGCTGACGCCCGACGAGCGTCTGGTGCATCGGGCACTCGCAGCCCGAGCGCCCGATGCGCACCTCGTCGCTGCGCTCGACGAGCGGGCGCACGACCTGGCGTCGCTGCAGCGCTACCGCCGGGCGGTGGCGTTGCTCTGCCGTGCAGCAGCGCTCGAATCCGATCGTGGACGCGCCCAGGCCCTCGAGGTGCGGGCGGCGTCCATGGCGGCATTCGCCGGCTTCGTCGACCTCGCGGTATCGATCCTGGACCGTATGCGGCCGGGACATCCCGATGCGGCCCCGTCCGAGACCGCTCCGGCCCGGGCCTTTGCCGACGTGGCCCGGGGAGGCGACCCCCGTGCTGCGTTCGGCGTCGTCGTGCAGGCTCTCGATCGATTGCCGGATGCGGTCGCCCCGGACGTCGTCGACCAGTTGATCGGTTCGGCTCTGGCGTACAGCGCACTGACCGGTGACGGCGAACTCGTTGCGCAGGCCCTGCAATGGGCGGTCAAATACGAACAGCATCTCGATCCGGTCAACGTGCTCGTCGCGCGGTCTCTCGGCGTCTCGGGTTCGAGAGTGCACGTGCGGGCACTCGACAGCCCGGCGCTGCTGGACGCGGTACGAGCCTCGCTGCGCACCGGAGACCCGTGGAAACCGGTACTGCTGCAGCTGGCGTTGCCCACCTTGCTGTGGGATCCGAACGACAGTTGTCGGCTGCCGGACGCGCTGGACCCTGTCGCTGCTGGGTTTCCGGCCGCCGAGTCTCTGACCCGGCTGCGGCACCTCGCCGCACTCGCCGCTCGAGGGCAGTTTTCTGCGTTCGCCGAGGCCGTCTCCTCGGGACTGCCGGATGGCCTTTTCGACGAGCAGGAGTGCCTGCTGAAATCCTCGGTGGCAGCTGTCGCTGGTGGCGAGAAGAGCTGTACCGCAGCCGAATCGGTGGCACTGGGCCGCTTCGACGTGGCCTACGAGCGGATGCGTCGCCGCGATCTCTCGGCGGAGCGCTGTTCGATCACTCCGTACGGACCACTCGAAATACTGGATTACGTCGAATCCTGTGTACGGCTGCGGCGGTCGGACGAGGCGCGCACGTATCTCGACCGACTGCGCCGAACCCGGCCCGATTTCTGGGGAGCCCGCCACAGTGCGCTGCTGACTGCAGCCGAAGCGATGCTGGCAGAGGCCGGAGCCGGTGCGCTCTTCGAGGCGAGTCTGCATGAACTACGCACCGCTGGATGGTGTTTCGATGCGCCGCGGGTTGCGCTGGTCTACGGCGAGTGGCTGCGCCGCCACCACCGGGTGATCGAAAGCCGCGGCCGGTTGAGGTACGCCGCAGATCTGTTCGCAGAACTGGGCGCACGCACGTGGCTGCGCCGAGCCGAGGACGAACTACGGGCTGCAGGAGCCGGCCCGCACCCGCGTGAGGGTGATGCGGGCTCGGGGTTGACCGGGCAGGAACTGCGCATCGCGTCTCTTGCTGCTGCCGGTCTGACCAACAAGGAGATCGGCGAACAGCTGTATCTCTCGGCTCGTACTGTCGGCGGTCATCTGTACCGAGTGTTTCCCAAACTGCAGATCACCACGCGGTCCGCGCTGCGGGACGCACTCCTTCGTTACGAGGGCGGCGGACGGTGAGTGAGCACGTACTCGCCGGCTCTGGTTCGATCTCCTTGTCGACGGCACAGGACGGACGGCCCTTGCAGAACAGGAGATCAGCGTGACCCGATCGGACGAAAAGTCGTCGCCCCGGACGTCGGTGTCGAAAGCAACGGCATTCGTCGGAGTTGCGTTCGCGTTCGTGGTGGCGATGATGGGCACCACCATGCCGACGCCGCTCTATGCGCTCTACGAGGTCGAGTTCCACTTCTCCGTCTTCGTCGTCACCCTCGTGTTCGCGGCGTATGCCGTCGGTGTGCTCGCAGCTCTGTTGGCGTTCGGCCGTTGGTCCGACTCGTTGGGACGACGCCCGATGCTGTTGGCGGCCATAGCATTCGGATTGATCAGCGCCGTGGTGTTCGTCACCGCAGGCTCGCTGACGGCCCTGGTGATCGGCCGCGTGTTGTCGGGAATCTCGGCCGGCATCTTCGTCGGTACCGCGACGGTGACGTTGATCGAGTTGGTACCCGAACGATGGCGTGACCGTGCATCCGCGATCGCTACCGCAGCGAACATCGGGGGCCTCGGCCTCGGACCGTTGGTGGCCGGAGTGCTTGCGGAGTACCTACCGCAACCGTTGCGTCTGACGTTCGTCGTCGACATGGTTCTGCTGGCTGCGGCAGCAGTGGCGGTGTTCCTCGCACCCGAGACGGTGCGGGTGGACGGCGGAGCACGCCCGCACATGCAGCGGCTGTCCGTTCCACCGGAGGTGCGCGGCACCTTCGTGCGCGCCTCGATCGGAGGATTCGCGGGGTTCGCCGTACTCGGCCTGTTCACTGCCGTCTCGCCGGGGTTCATCGGCAGTGTGTTGGGAGTCGACAATCACGCCGTCACCGGGGTAGTGGTGTTCACGGTCTTCGCTGCGTCGGCGACAGCCCAGATTGCTTTGCGCGCAGCCGATCCCGCGTCGGCGCAGCGGTGGGGATGCGCGCTGCTGCTGCTCGGTCTGGTGTTCCTGGCCGCGTCGCTGCTGCTGACCTCGTTGGCCGTTCTGGTGGTAGCGGCGCTGCTCTGCGGCGTCGGTCAGGGCGTGACATTCGCCAACGGCATGTCCACGATCGGTGCCGAGCTACCTCCGCACCGTCGGGCAGAGGTCACCTCGACCTTCTTCGTCGTGTTGTACATCGCGATCTCGGTACCGGTGATCGGGGCCGGAGCCGTGGCGACCGGATGGAGCCTGGTGACGGCGGGGGTGGTGTTCGCCGTCGTGATTGCGGTGCTCGCGGCGGTGGCGTTCGTGCTGTTGACCATCGATCTGCGCAAGTCTCGGGCTGTCGTGTCCTGAAACGGTCGACAGTGGGCCGGATTCGTACTCGATTCGGGACGGCGGGTAGGAGATGATGGTTGTCGACAGGAGGTCCTGACGATGGCCGAACGCTCGTTGCTTGCGGACTTCCTTCGGGTGCGCCGGGAATCTCTGCAACCCGAGCAGGTGGGTCTGGTGCGCGACGGCAACCGCCGAGTGCGCGGACTGCGACGAGAAGAGATCGCCCGGCTCGCCGATATCAGCGCAGACTACTACCTGAGGCTCGAGCAGGGGCGCAATCATCAACCCTCCGAGCAGGTTCTGGCTGCGCTGAGTCGGGCTCTGCGTTTGGACGAGGACGAGCGGGCGTACTTCCACCGGGTGGCGCGCGCGCAGTCCGGCCCGGCCGTGGTCGAGGCGCTTCCGCCGCGGGTGACCGAGGCGTCGGCCCGGGTGTTGGAGCAGTGGGTCCACACGCCGGCGTACATCACCGACCGCCATCACGATCTGCTTGCGCTCAACGCTCCGGCCGCGCTGATGACGCCGGGTCTGAAAGTGGGTACCAACCTGATGCTCGATGTGTTCGCGCACGAGCACAGTGCCGCCTCGCCGGAGGACTGGGCCGTCACGGCGCAGCGAATGGTGTCGGCGCTGCGATTCCACGCGGCACCGGGTCACCCGCGACTGACGGAGTTGGTGGGCAGATTGTCGGTGGAGAGCCGCGCTTTTCGCAGGATGTGGGCCAAACACGACGTACGGCCGTTGTCGTCGAGCATCTCCGTCGTCCCGGTGGAGCCGTTCGGTCTGGTCGAATTCCGTTCGCAGACTTTGGAGATCGTCGGCGAGGGTGGGCAGTTCATCACCACCTACTTCGCCGATCCCGGTAGTCGGTCGGCATCGGCGATCCGGCATCTGGTTGCCGGAGTCCCCAGCCGCGACACTCAGTTCGTTGTTCCTCGGTCCGATTCGGACGATCGGACCGCGTCGGCCAGTTGACGTAGAGCTGCCCTCGACTGTGCTGTTCGGGGCCGCAGCACCATCAGTACGTGGTCCTCGGCGGCAGGCATCAACAGGTAGTCGAGCATCAACGGACCGACGACGGCATGTTCGATCGTCATGGTTCCGGTCTTTCTCGCGCTGGTCTCACCGGCCCACTTCTGCGCGAATGCCGAACTACGGGTGGACAGTTCGCCGACGATGCGGCGAAAGGAGTCGTCTGGCTCGTGCCGATCCAACGACTCACGAAGCATGGCGACCACCTGATCCGCCGACGATTCCCACCCGGCAGGCGGGTCGGCGGCGGGATCGTCTCGATCGCCGCAGAGCGAACCGGCGTCGACGAATGTGAACACGGCCAGATTGACCCCCTCGGCGAAGCTCGGCGACACCGCACGAGCGAGCATCGTGGACGATTCGACGGTCAGATGCCGATCCAGCAGTACCGCAGGCGAATACGCCCAGGACTCGAGCGCCTCCACGTTGTGCATGATTCGACCATAGATCCAGGCGGTTGCCGGTCCGGTAACCCTGCCAGGGCCACCTTCGACCGGCGGTGTTCGATCCTCCCGAGGTGAACGAAAGCGTTGGGGCCGACTATCACTGGGCTGGATCGGTCGTGCGGAACTTTCTCTGGTAATCCGACGGTGTCACCCCGAACTTGGTGACGAACGCACGCCGAAAAGCAGCGGGCGTGCCGAATCCTGCGTCGGCAGCGGCCCGGGCCACGGAATAGCCGGACTCGAGTGCGGCTACCGCGATATCGAGACGCATCGCGGTCACGTAATCGAGAGGCGTCGTGCCCAGTTCCTCGCGCACGATGCGATTGAGATGTCGCACACTGACATTGGCGTGTGCCGCGAGAGCGCTCAGGTTCGCGGGTCGTGTCGGGTCGGCATGGATGTAGTCGGTGATAGCGCGAGAGACCTGGGTCCGCGGCGGCGGACCTTTCAGCGACACCGAATACTGCGACTGGCCGCCGGAGCGCTGCATGTACACCAGCAGTAGTTGCGCGACCGTTCTGGCTATCGGGGCACCGTGATCACTTTCGACCAACGCCAACGCCAGATCGATTCCGGCAGCGACCCCGGCCGAGGTGTAGATGTCGCCGTCGCGAACGAAGATCGAATCCGGTTGGACACGCGTGTCGGGAAAGCGTTCCGCCAGAGCCGACGTGAACTTCCAATGAGTGGTCGCACTCCGGCCGTCGAGCAGACCGGTTCCCGCCAGCGCGAACGCCCCACTGCAGATCGACGCCACCCGCCGCGCTCGGGGCGCGAGCAGCGCCACCGCGTCGAGCAACGCCGGGTCCTCGAAGACGGCCGGAGCCGATTCGCTACCGGGAACGATGAGGGTGTCGAAGTCGCCGCTGTCGGCGACGGCGGCGTTCACCGACACCGTCATTCCCATCGAGGTCACCACGTCACCGCCGTCGATCGAGAGGAAGACGATGTCGTAGCCGTCGACTCGCTGGTTCGCTTCGAGGAAGACCTCGGCCGGGCCGACGAAGTCGAGCATCTTGACCTGGTCGAAGAGCAGAATGCCGATGCGCCGACGCTGGGTCGGACCACGCCGAGACGGGTCGTCGTTCACCCGAGTGGTCGAACGCGTCACGATGCTCGGATTCCGGCCTTCATGCCCACGGCACCCGCTTCACCGCGGGTCTTGACCTCGAGTTTCTTCAGGATGCTTGCGACGTGGAATTTCACCGTGCTCTCGCCGATGCTGAGGCTCGCGGCAATGTCCTTGTTGCGCTTGCCGTATGCGAGGTAGCCGAGAACTTCTCTCTCGCGACGGTTGAGGCCGGCGAGAAGTTGTTCGTCGGCTCGTGCGGGAGGCGGGTCGAGAGGAATCGCGATGCTCACGCGTGATCCCCACCCAGCGGTGGATTCGAATGAGATCGATCCCCGGAGGGTGTGCACGCGTCCGGAGAGCTGTTGGGTCAGAGTCTCGGTGTCGCAGGCGTGCAGGCCGTCGTTGCGGACTTCGAGCAGCAGGTTGGTTCCGTCGCAATCCCACGCGATGCGAACCCGTCGAACATCCGGCTGAGCCACGTAGGCGAGTACGACGGTCCGAACCACGGCTCGCGCCGCGCGTGCGATCTCGCCGGGGACCGGTCTTCCGTCGACTGGGGGAGCGACATATTCGACGTCGATCGAGGACTGGTCCAATACTGTGGCGAGCTCCCCCTGCAGCCTGGCGAAGGCGGTGGTCACTGCTTCCTGCCCCAGCTCACGGTTGGCTTCTTCGATGGAGCGAAGCTCGATCAGTGCCGCCGACGCGGTATCGCTGGCGGTTGCGCGTGCTCGCGCGTCATCGAGGTCCTTCGAGCGCAGCGTGGACAGCACGGACGTGAGGGTATCGACGTGGGCGTCGACCATCTCGGAGATCACCCGAGCACGCTCGCTCGAGGCCGCCAGGGATTCGGCGAGATACGCAGGACTCGCCTGGACCACCTGATGGCGGATGGAGGTGGCTACGATTCCGAACGCAACGCCGACGTAGGAATCCGGATCGAACTGCGGCGCAGTCGATTTGGGCACCAGAACCAGCAGGGTGTCGGTGGTGTCGTCGAGTTGCGTCGCGAGACGTCGCTGTGCACCGGCCAGGCGCCCCGGGCCGTCCAGAGCCCGGCGCCCACTCTGCTGCACCGACTGCTTGAGGTCGTCGAGCTCCTTGATCGTCACGCGGCTCGTCATCGACTCGTCGCCACTGACTTTTCTCGGACGGCCGGTGCATTCCCTGGTGAAAATGATCATCGCCGAGTGCGGATACCGCTGCGACGACCACCACGAAAAACGAGCAGCTATCTCGACCAGCGGACCGGTCAGGACCTCCCGAAGCGCGGCGAGCGAGTCGGTCGGTTCGGACCTGGCGGGGGTCGACGGGGCAGGGCTGCTCACGTGCGCATCCTAGTACTCGGAGCGGCGTCGTGTGATGTCCGTTCGGCCAGTGATTGCTAGCCGTTGTGCGTGGTTCTTTTCTCGCGGTATGGCGACAACCTGGACATCGGATTCATCGACGAAGGGAACACCGTTGAGGACGACCACCGAAACCCTCGCGTCGACTCTCGGCTGCCCGGAAACGAAGCGCATGATCGACTTCGCGACCCGGTGGATGCCCTACGGCGGCGGGCCGGCCGAGGACATTCTGGTCGGGTTCGGAATCAGCCCGACCGAATACTTCACCAGGCTCGCCGCAGTGCTTCGCGAACCCGACACAGAATCGACCCTCGACCGCGACACGATGTCAGCGTTGCTCGAGGTGTGCCGCCGCAGGCTCTGGCTCGGCGAGTGAATCGTCCTCCGTACATCACCTGACCTCAGGAGTGCTTGTGTCACAAACCGTTCATGCCGTCGTCGCCAAGGCGAAGGGTGAGCCCGTCTCGATCGAGACGATCACCATTCCCGATCCCGGCCCGAACGATGTCGTGGTCACCATCGCCGCGTGCGGGGTGTGTCATACCGATCTGCATTACCGCGAGGGCGGCATCAACGACGAGTTCCCGTTCCTGCTCGGCCACGAAGCCGCAGGCACCGTCGAAGCGATCGGCGACGCTGTCACTCATGTCGAGGTCGGCGACTTCGTGGTGTTGAACTGGCGGGCGGTGTGCGGGGAATGCCGAGCCTGCAAGAAAGGCACCCCCTGGTACTGCTTCGACACCCACAATGCGTCGCAGAAGATGACTCTCGCCGACGGCACCGAACTCTCCCCGGCGTTGGGGATCGGGGCGTTCGCCGACAAGACCCTCGTCCACGAAGGACAGTGCACCAAGGTCGACCCGGACTCCGATCCGGCGGTGGTGGGGTTGCTCGGGTGTGGGGTGATGGCCGGGCTGGGTGCGGCGATGAACACCGGGAACGTTTCCCGCGGTGATTCGGTGGCGGTGATCGGGTGCGGCGGTGTCGGTGATGCTGCGATCGCCGGGGCCCGCCTGGCGGGGGCGTCGACGATCATCGCCGTCGACCGCGACAAGAAAAAACTCGACTGGGCTCTCGAACTCGGTGCCACGCACACTGTCGATGCCTCGCAGGTCGATGCCGTCGAGGCCATCCAGGAGCTCACCGGTGGGTTCGGGGCGGATGTGGTCATCGATGCCGTCGGTCGCCCGGAAACCTGGAAGCAGGCGTTCTACGCCCGCGATCTCGCCGGGACCGTCGTCCTCGTCGGGGTGCCGACG
>NZ_NOZG01000034.1:0-159499 GCF_002258575.1 Rhodococcus sp. 05-2254-5
GTGCGTCGGCGTCGGGTTCGGCGTACACAGCGACACTGGCCAGCCCGGCATCAGCGGCCGCCCGGATCACCCGAACCGCGATCTCACCACGATTGGCAACAAGAACCTTGGAAATCTTCTTATGGGAGGTAGAGGTGGTCATCTGTGCGAAGTCCTTCACTGGCCGAATCGAGCATTGACGAAAAGAGCTGGGGCACTGGCGAGTCCGTAACGATGCATATCTTCAGGTCGACCCCACAGATCGATCGGGGCCGGCACGTCCTCGGCCACCGACGACTGCGCGGCAGTCAGAACCGCAACGACAGCAGCGATCTCGGAGTCCGTCGGACTTCCGCGAAACGACCAACTGGCGGACGCAGCAGCATGATTCGCTTCGCCGCTCATAGTGGGATGTTTCCGTGTTTCTTCGGGGGCAGGGTCACTTGTTTGCGTTCGAGCAGTCGCAACGCGGTCACGATTTGTCCGCGGGTGTGACTGGGCGGGATGACCGCATCGAGGTACCCGCGTTCGGCAGCGACGTACGGGTTGACCAACGTGTCCTCGTACTGCTGCTGCAACGTCAGCCGCAATGCATCGACGTCCTCACCGTTCTTCGCCGCCTCGAGCAACTGCTTGCGGTAGACGAACCCGACCGCACCCGAGGCACCCATCACCGCGATCTGCGCCGTCGGCCACGCCAAATTCACATCGGCACCCATGTGCTTGGACCCCATCACGTCGTACGCCCCGCCATACGCTTTACGGGTGATGACGGTGATCTTCCCGACCGTCGCCTCCCCGTAGGCATACAACAACTTCGCTCCACGCCGGATGATGCCGTTGTATTCCTGCCCCGTCCCGGGCAGGAACCCCGGCACATCGACCAACGTGATGATCGGAACGTTGAAACAATCACACGTGCGGACGAACCGGGCTGCTTTCTCCGAGGCATCGATATCGAGGGTGCCGGCGAACTGGGTGGGCTGATTGGCCACGATCCCCACCGACCGACCGTCGATCCGCCCGAACCCGACGATGATGTTGCGAGCCCGACCCTCCTGGACTTCGAGGAATTCGTCGTCGTCGAGGATCCGGCGGATCACCTCGTGCATGTCGTACGGAGTGTTCGGCGAATCCGGGATCAGAGTGTCGAGTTCGAGATCCTCCGCCGTCAACGAATCCTCGATGGATCCGACAATCGGATCCGACGCCACCGTGCGCGGGGCATCGGCCCGATTGTTCGACGGCAAATAGGACAGGAGGTCGCGGACGTAGTCGAGGGCGTCCTGCTCCCCGGACGCGACGTAGTGCGCGACCCCGGACTTCTCCATGTGGGTGTGCGCGCCACCGAGTTCTTCCATCGTCACGTTCTCCCCGGTGACGGTCTTGATGACATCGGGGCCGGTGACGAACATCTGACTGGTGCCATCGACCATGACCACGAAATCGGTCAACGCTGGGGAGTAGACGTGTCCGCCGGCGGCGGGGCCCATGATCACCGAGATCTGCGGGATCACCCCGGATGCGCGGACGTTGCGGTGGAAAATCTCCCCGTACAACCCGAGGGAGACCACCCCTTCCTGGATGCGGGCCCCGGCGCCTTCGTTGATGCCCACCAACGGCCGCCCGGTCTTGATCGCCAGGTCCATCACCTTGACGATCTTCTCGCCGTAGATCTCCCCCAAACTGCCGCCGAAGACGGTCGCGTCCTGGGAGAACACGCACACATCGCGGCCGTCGACGGTGCCGTAGCCGGTGACGACACCGTCACCGAAGGGGCGATTGTCACCCAACCCGAAATTCTGTGATCGGTGCCGCGCCAACGCATCGAGTTCGACGAACGAGCCCTCGTCGAGCAGGGCCGTGATCCGCTCGCGCGCGGTCAACTTGCCCTTCGCGTGGACCCGCTCCACCGCCGCCTCACCCGACGGCATCTCCGCAGCCCCCAGACGTTTACGAAGATCGGCCAATTTACCCGCAGTGGTATGGATATCGGGTTCGGTTGTCGTCATGCAGATGTCCCCTACGTGTGTGTGGAAAGCAAGGTGCGGATGGTCAGTTGGTCGCGAGTGATCGGGCGATGACGAGACGCTGAATCTGGTTGGTGCCCTCGAAGATCTGCGTGATCTTGGCGTCGCGCATGTAGCGCTCGACGCGGAAGTCTCTGGTGTAGCCGTACCCGCCGAACACCTGCACGGCGTCGGTCGTCACCTTCATGGCCGCATCGGTAGCGATCAGCTTGGCCACAGAAGCGTTGCGGGAGTACGGAAGTCCGGCGTCCCGACGGCGAGCCGCGTCGAGATAGGTCGCGCGTGCGGAGTCGACTGCGGCGGCCATGTCCGCCAGCACGAACCCAAGACCCTGATGGTCGATGATCTTCTTGCCGAACGCAGTGCGTTCCTGCGCGTACTTCACGGCGTCGTCGAGTGCAGCCTGGGCGATTCCTACTGCGATAGCGGCGATTCCGAGCCTTCCGGCATCCAACGCACTGAAGGCGATCTGCAGTCCTTGGCCTTCCGCTCCGATGCGCCATTCGGTGGGAACGTGCACGTTGTCGTAGTGCGCCGACGTGGTCGGGATCGCATGCAACCCCATCTTCTCCTCGGGGTTGCCGAAACTGAGGCCTTCGGTCCCGTCGGGAACGAGGAAACACGAGATACCTTTGGAGCCTTCGCCGGTGCGGGCGAACAGGTTGTAGAAATCAGCAACACCGCCGTGGGTGATCCATGCTTTGGACCCGTTGACCGTGTACCCACCGTCGGCCGCGCTCGCCTTGCAACTCAGGGCCGCTGCGTCGGAACCGGCCTGCGCCTCGGACAGCGAATAGGCACCGATCTGCGATCCGCCGAGCATGTCGGGAAGCTTGTCGGCCTTCTGCTGATCGGTACCGAACGCCATCACGGGATAGCAGGCCAAACCGTGCACGCTCACCGCGACTGCAACGGCCGCCCATCGTGATGCCAATTCCTCGAGTACTTGGAGGTACACCTCGTACGGCTGACCTCCGCCGCCCCATTCCTCCGCGTACGGCAGGCTCAACAGTCCGGCTTCGCCGAGAGTGGCGAACACTCCCGTCGGATAGGTCTCGTTGCGCTCGTGTTCGTCGACGATCGGGTCGAGCACCTTGTCTGCCACATCGCGGGTCAGCGCGAGAAGGTCGCGCGCTTCGGCGGTGGGCAACAGACGAGCGACGGGCACTAGAACCTCCGGGATGTTCGGCATCAGTACTGAAGAATGATCCGCAGTACTGATGCACAGTACTGCACAAGACGATGCAGTACCATCCTGGATGTGAACGCACCCGTGACCTCGCATGCCACGGCTCGCCGTTCGGAATTGTTCGACCAACTCGTCAGCCTGTTCCTGGCCGAGGGGTTCGCTCACCTGACGCTCGACACCATCGCGGCTCGCCTCCGCTGCTCAAAATCCACCTTGTACACGTTGGCGTCGAGCAAGGATCAGCTGGTGGGCGGCGCAACCGTGCACTACTTCAAGTCCATGACCACCCAGGTCGAGAATGCGGTTGCCGAGGTCAACGGAACCCGCAACCGCATCACCACGTATCTCACCGCAGTCGGTGCCGCTCTGGAATCTGCGTCCGAGCAATTCATGACCGATCTCGCGTCGCTCGAATCGGCCCGTTCGGTGTACGAACGCAACACCGCAATCGCGGCACGACGGGTCCAGGAGCTGATCAGCGAGGGTGTGGCCAGTGGCGAGGTACGCGACGTCCATGCGGCATTCGTCGGTGACGTCGCATCCTCGGTCATGGTGCGCATCCAGACGCGCGAGGTGTTCCGCCTGACCGGTCTGAGTGACGGCGATGCCTACCTCGAGCTGGCGAAGTTGTTGACGGCGGGTATCGGGGCGTAGTTCCGGCACCGGGAATGAATCGACCCGGCTGTGCGCTGAGTCGTACGAACATAGTTGATCCTTCAACGAAAGAGCACACGATGAAGAAGATCGGATTTCTGTCCTTCGGACACTGGTCACCGTCCCCGCAGTCGCAGACCCGATCGGCATCGGATGTGCTGTTGCAGTCGATCGACCTCGCGGTCGCGGCCGAGGAACTCGGAGCCGATGGTGCGTACTACCGCGTCCATCACTTCGCCAACCAGCTCTCGTCGCCGTTTCCGCTGCTCGCCGCCGTCGGAGCCAGGACGAGCACCATCGAAATCGGTACCGGCGTCATCGACATGCGGTACGAGAATCCCTTCTACATGGCCGAGGATTCCGGCTCTGCCGACCTCATCTCGGGCGGGCGGTTGCAACTCGGCGTAAGCCGGGGATCGCCCGAACAGGTCATCGAGGGGTACCGCCACTTCGGATACTCCCCCGCGGAGGGCTCCGACCACGCAGACATGGCTCGCGAGCACACCCGCATCTACCTCGACCTGCTGGAAGGCAAGGGCTTCGCTCAGCCGAACCCGCGGCCGATGTTCCCCAACCCGCCCGGCCTGCTGCGCCTCGAACCTCACGCACCGGGTCTGCGCCAACGCATCTGGTGGGGCGCAGGCACCCGCGAGACGGCCGAGTGGACGGCGCGCCAGGGCATGAATCTGATGAGCTCCACACTTCTCAGCGAAGACACCGGGGTGCCTTTCCATCAGTTGCAAGCCGAACAGATCGAACGCTTCCACAAGACGTGGAGCGACGCGGGCCACGACTTCGCTCCTCGAACATCCGTGAGCCGCAGCATCTTTCCGATCGTCAACGATCTCGACCGCGCCTACTTCGGCCGAGAGGGCAGCGGCGACGACCAAGTCGGCTACCTCGACGGCGGCAAGGCTCGTTTCGGCAAGACCTACGCGGGTGAGCCCGATCGGCTGATCGAAGAACTGGCAGCGGACGAGGCGATCGCCGCCGCGGATACTCTGCTGCTCACCGTCCCGAACCAGTTGGGTGTGGAGTACTGCGCACACGTTCTGGAGACGCTGCTGCGCGACGTGGCCCCCGCACTGGGGTGGCGTTGATCACTCGGTGACCAGGGGCGATTGGTTTCGGCGGATACGGGTACTGGCAGCAGGTTCACCCGCCCCCACCTGCCAGGAGTCCTCATGCTCAAACGCGACGTATCCGCGCGCCTCGATGTAGACATCACCGCCGCCACCACGCTCGAATTCCAGATCGCCATCGCACCGCACCCCGGTACGACGGTCACCGAATCGCTCTCCTTCGTTCTCGACGGTAATCCCGTCGAGGCGAAGGAGGTCAGCGGACCGCACGGCAACCGCATTCACGTCATGCCCGCCGACGTCGGCAACTTACAGGTCTCGTACGACGCCACCATCCTGGGCAACACCACCCCGGCCCCCGTCACCGACTACGACATGTCGCTCTACCTTCGGCCCAGCCGCTACGCCGAAGCAGACAAGTTCTACGGTTTCGCCGCAACAGAATTCGGCGATTACGCCGATTCCGAGGAACTGCTGGCCAAGATCTCCGCCTGGGTGGGCGCACGTCTGAATTACGTTCCAGGAAGCAGTGATCCGATCGACGGAGCCGTCGACACGCTGCTCGCAGGCCAGGGAGTGTGCCGCGACTATTCGCATCTGGTCGTCGCGATGCTGCGCGCTGTCAATGTTCCTGCCCGCCTCGTGGCCGTGTACGCGCCCGGATGCGATCCGATGGATTTCCATGCCGTCGCCGAGGCGTTCGTCGGCGGCCAGTGGCGTGTCGTCGACGCCACGTGCCTGGCACCGCGGTCCACTCTGGTCCGCATTTCGGTAGGCCGCGATGCCGCCGATACCGCATTCCTGGACAACCACAAGGGTGCCATCACGCTGAACAGCTCCGTCGTCACAGCAGTGGTCGACGGCGAGCTTCCGCACGACGACATCACCGAGCTGGTCTCCCTCACCTGACCGCCGCGGTCGCTCGAGTGATGCAGATCACTTTCCTGCGACGTTTGCTTTCGGCCTCGAAAACCGACTATTTATCCGTTACCAACAATCACAGCCACCCGAAAGGTGCACACCATGAGCTTCATCGACAAGGCCAAGAACGCAGCAGAAGACGCCATCGGCAAGGCGAAGGAAGTTGTCGGCGACGCAACCGACAACAAGGACCTCGAAGCCGAGGGCAAGAAGGATCAGGGTTCGGCCGGCGTCAAGAAGGTCGGCGAGAACATCAAGGACACCTTCAAGTAACCAGCAGCCCCGCATCGAGTGCCGCCGGTCACCGCGATCGGCGGCACTCGGTTTCTGCTCACCTTCCACTTCACAGAACGGAACCCTCATGATTGCAACATCGGACACCACAACTACCAAGCGCCGCGGCGGATTCGCCTCGAAGTTGGCCCTCCTCGTCACGGTCGTGCTCGTTGCAGCACTGGTCATCTTCGTGCTGCAGAACACCGTTCACAGCACGATCAACTTCCTCGGCTGGAACTTCGATCTCGGGCAGGGCGTCGCAATGCTCGGTGCAGCCGTCGTCGGAGCGATCATCGCGCTGACGGCAACAGCAGCAGTCAAGGTTCGACGGGCCGTCCGCTGACAACCTCCCCCACGACAGGACTTCCCGCATGATCCCGCTGCTGGCCCGCAAGTATCTTTACCGCTACCTTGTCGTCGCGATCGGCTTGCCCATTGCTGCCCGGCTCCTGGCATTTGCCGGCGTGAGCCTCGAAAAGCGAACGGGCAGAGCCAATGTCGTATCCAAGGCCCTGAAGTCCGCCGGCAGGTTCGCACAGCGTCGAGCAGACAAATCCGCTCGGAAACGTACGTCCGCAGCGCAGTAGCGGTAACGCGTTCAACTCCGCGCGACGTGGGCGGCGAGGACGTCGCGCAACACCTCACGGTCGTCGAATCGCAGGATGTGGTCGCCGTACACTTGTTCGGCATCGCAGCCCCGGCCCGCCACGACCACGGCATCCCCGGGCTGAGCAATGGCCACAGCATGCTCCACGGCACGCCGCCGGTCGGCTTCGACTACCACCACCGCTGAGCGTGCAGCCCGAGCTCCCTCTTCCACTGCGGCTCGGATGGTGCCGGGGTCCTCCGACAGCGGACTCTCGTCGCTGACGATCACCACATCGGCCAACGTGGCTGCCGTTCGCCCGAGTGGAAACCGCTTACCCGGGTCACGTTCGCCCGTTGCCCCGACGACGACGATCAGTCGACCCGAGACCACGCTGCGGACGAACGGCAGCAGCGCCCGCTGACCTGCCGTGTTGTGCATGTAGTCCACGACGGCCAGGAAAGGCTGTCCGACGTCGACACGTTCGAGGCGGCCGGGAACGGCGTCGAGGCGTTCGAGTCCTGCCGCGACTGCTGCGATGTCGCGGCCGGCCGCCAACGCCATGGTCAGTGCGGCCAGAGCGTTCTCGGCCTGGTGCGGACCCAGCAGAGGTAGGCGGATCTCGACATCGCCCATCGGGGTTCGCGCTGCCAGGGACGTTCCGACGTCGGTGCACTCGATGTTCTCGCCGCGAACATCGGCACCGCGATCGGCCGTGGACCACGTCCAACAGGGAATATCGAGGCGTCCCGCCAGGATTCTGCCGTGCGGATCGCCGACGTTGACCACAGCGCGTGTCGATCGGTGCGCCGAGAACAGCTCGGCCTTCGCGGCGAAGTAGTTGTCCATGTCTCCGTGGTAATCGAGGTGATCCGGCGTGAGATTGAGGAACCCCATCACCGCGAAACGGAGACCGTCGACGCGATGCTCGGTGACGGCGTGAGAGGACACCTCGAGGGCAACCGCCGTAGCGCCCTCGTCTCGGAAACGGCGCAGAGTCCGATGCACTGTGGCCGCCTCGGGCGTAGTTCTGGCCGATTTTTCCTCGCCGCGCGGCCCCGCCAAACCGATTCCGGTCATGGTCGCCACGGAGTCTCCCGCCGCAGCGAGCCCGGCTCCGAGCAGCAGGGTGGTGCTCGTCTTTCCGTTGGTCCCGGTGACTCCGTACAGATCGAGGTCTCGGTGCGCGAACCGATGAATGCGAGCGCACACCTCCCCGACCCGGCGGCGGGGGTGCGGCACGACGAGTGTCGGCAGAACCGTCGAGGCCCGGTCCGACAACGCCGCCACTGCCCCTCGGGCCTTGGCCTCGAGCTCGAAGTCGAGGCCGTGAGCTCGGCGGCCGGGCAACGCCACGTACAGGTCACCGGGACGAACCGTTCGCGAATCGTCGCTTGCCCCGGTCACTCGCACGGAACGAATCGGCGGCGCAGCTCCGATCGAGAGTGCCAGCTCGTTCAGTTCCACGCCGACGCCGATCGACGACGTGCCACCCCTGCCGAGATCGGGCTCGATCAATGCCCCGCAGGGTCGGTCAGGTTCTTGCCTTCCTGTGCCTTGACCCGGCGACGCTCGAGCAACACCAGAACCGTGCCTGCGACGAGCAGAACGGGCGCGAGGACCGCGCCCGTCCACGCCCACCCCTCGAACCCGTAGCCGGCCGCGGTCAAGGTCAGACCGAGGCTTACCAGCGCGAGACCGATGCAGATGTAGCCGGGCCAATTGCGCGCGTCGACGATCGCTTCCCCGGCGTGCCCGCGCATCGTGCGGTCGTCGTCGTTCGCTTCGGCACCGGAGTCGGCGGGGTCATGTTGGGCCATGGTGTCTCCTCGACTGCTGTTCGCTTCACCGGCGACGCATTCCGGGCCTGCAGGAACACGTCGATTACGTCAGTGTCCCCGCGGCGAACCCGTCCAAACATGAAGCCTCGCAGCACTCGAGGCAGACCCGTCATCGATATCCGGGCCGGCGGGCTCAGTTCTGCCAGGCGACGGCAGCGAACGGAGCGTGGCTCGACAACCGGCTGACGATGCCGGCATGCGCGAAGTCCTTTGCCGTGGCCACTGCGTCGAGCACGCCGGATCCCTTGGCCAGCTCGGCGGTGATGGCAGCTGCGAACACGCATCCTGCGCCGGACACCCTCTCGTCGCCGATCTTCGGGGCGCGCAGGACGGTGAGGTCCTGTCCGTCGAACACGACGTCGACGGCTTCGTCTCCGGGTAGGCCGGCGCCACCCTTGACCACGACGTACTGGGGGCCGAGGTCGGCGATCCTCCTGGCTGCCTCACCGAGATCCTCGACGGTGTCGATGGAGTCCATTCCGGACAACGTCGTCGCCTCGAACAGGTTGGGTGTGATGACGGTGGCCAGCGGAAGAATGTCGCGACGGAGCGCATTGTCGGTGTCGAGAGCCGCACCGGGTTCCTGCCCCTTGCAGATCAGCACGGGATCGACCACGACATGACGCCACGGCTGCAGGCGCAGTGATTCCGCGACCGTGGCGACGGTGGCGGGGGTGCCCAGCATGCCGATCTTGACGACATCGAGATCGTGAGCGGCGGTGGCCACTTCGATTTGATCTGCGATCACCGAACTGTCGATCGGCACGAAGCGGTGGCCCCATTCGGCCTTCGGATCGAAGGACACGATGCACGTGATGGTGCCGACCCCGTAGACCCCCAACCGCTCGAACGTCTTGAGATCTGCTTGCAGACCGGCCCCGCCGGTGGCTTCCGAACCTGCGATCACGTAAGCGATTGTCGACATCGGCCCATTATGGCAACCGACGCCCCATACCGCGCCGGGTGGTCGAGAAGCCGCGTGCGCCGGGCCCGCTGCCGCGTTGTGCCCCGGCTCAGCGGCAGGTAGCGTCACCGATATCCGAGTCGAGTCCAGGCCGGTCCCCCACTGCGCAACCGCCGTACGTGTGCCCCGAGAACGGCGGCATACCAACGCTTTTCGTTCGGCGTAGCGGCGTACCGAGATGACGACGGAGGTCCGAGCGTGACGACGAAACGCGACACCACAGCTCGATGCGAGGACGTGTGGAACGTTCTTGCCGATGGCTGGTCCTACGCAATGTGGGTGGTCGGTGCATCCCGAATCAGAGCGGTCGACGCGGCGTGGCCTGCTCCTGGCAGTGTCATCCACCATTCGGTCGGGGCCTGGCCGCTCGTGCTCAGCGACGTCACGCGCTCGGTCGCCGTTCACGAGAACCGCGAATTACAGCTGGAAGCCAGGGCCATGCCGTTCGGACGCGCCTCCATCACCGTCCGGTTGCACCCGACAGCGACCGGCTGCACGATCGAAATGATCGAGCACGCGAGCACACCGCCGTTCGAGCTCGTGCCCAACCGGGTTCAGCATGCGCTGTCTCACCCCCGAAATTCCGAGGCACTCAGGCGTCTCGCGCTGTTGGCGGAGCGCGCATCGAACCCGTAGAACCTGCCGGGTCAGGCACGGCCCGCTCACCGAAACGTCTGTGCCGCAACGGAACGGCCGAACACGATTGAAGACCGAATGCAGCGGGCATGCGATTCACATGACTCTCCCATTTCGTCGATCGATTCGATCTGTCTCCAGCACCGGCCCCCGAAGCGGGAACCGGCACTGATGGCGTCCGACCACAGTCCGAGCGTCCACCCGGACGGCTCCGAGTCCGACGGGTCGTCGACGCCACTGCGCCGGGCGATCTCGGGCAAGTTGTTGTTCGTCTTCATTCTCGGTGACGTGCTGGGTGCCGGGATCTACGCTCTCGTCGGGGAAATCGCGGGTGAGGTCGGCGGAGCGATCTGGCTGCCGATGCTGCTCGCTCTCCTGATGGCCTTGCTCACTGCGGCGTCGTACGCCGAATTGGTGACCAAGTATCCCCGCGCGGGCGGGGCGGCGGTGTTCGCCCAGCGAGCCTTCGGGCGACCGATAGTGTCGTTCCTCGTCGGATTCTCGATGCTCGCGGCAGGTGTGACGAGCGCGGGAGGTCTGGCGCTGGCCTTCTCGGGCGACTATCTCGCAGTGTTTCTCGATGTGCCCGCCGTGCCTGCGGCGGTCGTCTTCCTACTTCTCGTCGGACTTCTCAATGCCCGCGGGATCACCGAATCTCTTCGGGCCAACCTCGGTATGACGGTGATCGAGGTGTCCGGTCTCGTCGTGATCATCGCCCTGGCCGGGCTCGTTCTGAGCCGCGGCGACGGCGCGCCGTCACGGGTGCTCGAATTCACCGACGACACCACGCCGACGCTGGCAGTGCTGGGGGCGGCTCT
Organism: Rhodococcus sp. 05-2254-5; assembly: GCF_002258575.1. Taxonomy (NCBI): domain Bacteria; kingdom Bacillati; phylum Actinomycetota; class Actinomycetes; order Mycobacteriales; family Nocardiaceae; genus Rhodococcus; species Rhodococcus sp. 05-2254-5. The sequence continues at coordinate 10,977 of NZ_NOZG01000034.1, forward strand.
GCTCGCCTTCTACTCGTTCGTGGGGTTCGAGACTTCGGCCAACATCGCCGAGGAGGTCGAGGATGTGCGGCGGGTGTATCCCCGGGCTCTGCTCGGAGCCGTCACGACGGCCGGAGTGGTCTATGTGCTGGTCGGTCTGGCAGTCTCTACGGTCGTTCCGGCGGATACGCTGGCCCAGTCCACCGGTCCGCTGCTCGAGGTCGTCGACGCCGCCGACGCCGGAATCCCACCGTGGGTCTTCAGTCTGGTCGCCCTCGTGGCCGTCGCCAACGGTGCCTTGCTGACGATGATCATGGCGTCGAGATTGACCTTCGGCATGGCCCGCGACGGATTGCTTCCGGTCGCCCTGGCCAAGGTGCTGCCCGGCCGCCAGACTCCGTGGGCGGCCATTGTCGCGACCACTGTGGTCGCAATGGTGTTGTGCACCACCGGCTCCGTGGCCGCACTCGCCGAAACGGTGGTGCTGCTTCTGTTGTTCGTCTTCATCAGTACCAACATTGCTGTGCTCGTGCTGCGTCGAGACCGACCCGACACCGACCACTTCCGAACGCCGACGGCGCTTCCCGTCCTGGCGTTGATCACGTGCGCCGTGCTGCTCACTCAGCAGTCCGCGGCCACGTGGCTCCGCGCCGGGCTGCTGCTCGCAGTCGGAATCGCGCTGTACTACGTCGGTAGGGTTGTGAGCAACAAGACCGCGACCGAGCCCAGGAGCATCACCCGATGACCACCACAGAGGTCGACGCAGTCGTCATAGGTAGCGGTCACAACGGATTGGTCGCCGCCGCGGCGATGGCCGACGCGGGGTGGGACGTCGTGATTCTCGAGGCGGCCGAACTACCCGGCGGCGCCGTCCGCAGTGCCGAACTGGTTCCTGGATTCACCAGCGACCTGTTCAGCGCGTTCTATCCGCTGGCTGTGTCCTCGCCCGCCATGACAGCACTCGAGCTCGAGCGTCACGGACTGACGTGGTCTCACTCGCCGACGGTCTACGGCCACGCGCGATCCCCGGAGGACACCGACGCTCCGGTCGTCCATCACGACGTCGAGGCGACCGCTGCTCTGTTGCGTGAGCACGACGTACGCGACGGTGACACGTGGCTGCGCCTGTTCGAGCAGTGGGAACGTGTTCGCACTCCCCTGCTCGGTTCGCTCTTCGGGCCGTTTCCACCGGTACTGCCGGCAGCACGATTGGCGCGCACTCTCGGCGTCTCCGAGACACTGCGCTTCGTCCGGTTCGCTGCGTTGCCTGCACGGGTGATGGCCCACGAGCTGTTCCACAGCGAGGCCGCGCGGTGCCTGCTCCTGGGCAATGCGATGCACGGCGACGTTCCCACCGACGCGCCGGTGAGCGGAATGATGGGATATCTGCTGACGATGCTCGCGCAGGACGTCGGGTATCCGGCACCCGTAGGTGGATCGTCGGCATTGACCGACGCGTTGATTCGCCGGGCTCAGGCTTCGGGTGCTGTGCTGACGTGCAGTCGACCCGTCGAGTCCATCGACGTGCGGGGCGGTCGTGCACGCGCCGTGCACACGACAGGTGGCGAGACGTTCCGCGCTCGTCGAGCGATCGTTGCCGACGTGTCGGCCCCCGCGCTGTACGGGTCGTTGCTGCCCTTCGATGCGGTCCCGCGTCGCGTGCACGACGACTTACGTACGTTCGAGTGGGACACCCCGGTGGTCAAGCTCAACTACGCTCTCGACCGTCGAATACCTTGGCGCTCAGCATCTTTGGCCGACGCAGGCACCGTCCACCTCGGTGCGGACGACAACGGCCTGGTCCATTGGGCGGCCGATCTCACGACCGGGGTTCTCCCGCAGAGCCCGTTCATGTTGTTCGGCCAGATGACCACAGCGGACCGGTCCAGATCGCCCGAGGGCACCGAAAGCGCTTGGGCCTACACACATCTGCCGCGCGGCGTCGTCGACGACTCGGCCGCCGAGACCGTCGCCGACCGCGTCGATCAGGTGTTGGAACAGCATGCCCCGGGATTCGCCGATTCGGTGGTGGGACGGGTGGTGCAGAGACCGAGTGATCTGCACGGCGCCGATGCCAACCTGCACGGCGGTGCGGTCAACGGTGGTACCGCACAACTGCAGCAGCAGTTGATCTTTCGTCCCACGCCAGGATTGGGGCGCGCGGAGACCCCGGTGGAAGGATTGTTCCTCGGGTCCGCGTCCGCCCACCCCGGGGGCGGAGTCCACGGTGCGGCCGGGGCCAACGCCGCTCGGGCCGCACTCGGCCAGCGAGGGGCGCGCGGATGGGCGCGAAAGAAAGTCACCAGTGCACTGATCGAATTCCTGACCCGATGACGGCGTTATCGAAACGAGATCTTTCGTTACCGACTCGAGATCGTCGACATCACCGTCCGACATCTCGCACTGGCATCGTTGACTACACAACAAACCAGCGAGCAGGCGGAGACACCAGCCGGCCGCGCACTTCTCCGGAAGAGGTCTCGACATGTCGATGAGCATTGCCACCATGGACAACGCCGTTCGCGACGACGAAGCCGAGTTCCGACTCGACACCATCGTCCGTTCCGACGGGAACAACATCCTGCGCGCCTTCGGTGAACTCGACATGTCGACCCGGGCCGAGTTCGTACACGGCCTCGATCGCCTGGCCGCCGTTTCCTCCGTGGTCACGATCGACCTGTCCGAGGTGTCGTTCGTCTACTCGGGAGTCGCGAATGCCATCGTCGACGCGACATACACCCACCCGGGCAAGATCGTCATCCACGCGCCGGCCCGTTCGGTGCGCATGGTCCTCGACGTACTGGGTGCAGGCGAGCTGTTCGTCGACGCGCCTGGATCGTGAATCGGACACGATGACAGGTAACCTCGGCCGTATGTCTGACGACCCGACCGGAGGACAGTTCGAGATCGTTTCGGATGTGCACGACGCGACAACCGTCATCACAGTCAGAGGCGAACTCGACCTGGATACCATCCCCCACTTGTCCGCCGCTGCGTTCCCTGCGGCTGACGCCGCGGAACGCGGACTGGTGGTCGACATGACCGATGTGAGCTTTCTGTCGTCGAGCGCCATCACCGTGTTGGTCCGGGTGTCCGACCGGCTGCCCGAATCGTCACGGATGGCACTGGTCGCCGTCGACGGGGTGGTCGTTCGCCCGGTTCAACTCAGCGGAATCGACCGGGTGATGGCCACCTTCACCACCGTTCCCGAGGCTGTGGCGCACGTGCAGTCGAGCGCGGTCGACAGTGAGGGTGGCCGATGACGTCCCACTCACAGCCCGCCAGTCGGTGGAGTCACACTGCGACCGCTGAGGCTGCTGCTGCCAGCGCCGCACGGCGCCGACTCCAGGGTTGGGCGCTCGACCTGGGAGTGCATCGGACTCTCGTGGACGACATCGCTCTCGGGGCCTACGAAGCCCTGGCCAACGTCGTCGAACACGCCTACAGCTCCGCGCCCGAACCGGGGACGATGACGATCACGGCAGCGTACGAACGCGAGACACTGACCGTCACCGTCTCGGACACCGGCACGTGGCGTCCGCCGGCACCGACGACCACACGAAGCCACGGGCTTCAGCTCGCCGAGGCAGTGTCCGACGACCTCACCGTCGACCACCGTCCAGGTCTGGGCACCGTGGTCACCGCAGTGTGGCGGAACCCAGTCACGGCCGAATCAACCGGCCGCCCCTCGTAATCTTGGTAGGAGAAGCCATGACCGCCTCGGCTGCCGAACTACTCGACTCCGCACCGTGCGGGGTTTTTTCGATCGACGTTGCGTCCGGCGACATCCTTTACGCCAACGCGGCGGCCGCTCGCATCACGGCACTGAGTCAGGACGATCTGGTCGGCACCGCAGTCACGGATCTTTTCAGCCCCGGGTTCGCACCGGTTTTGCGCGAACTGCTCGCGGCAGCCACGTCGTCCGACTCCAACTCGCCCATCGGAGTGACGGCGCAACTCACCGGCGCACCCGCATCGGGCTCGCAGACGGCGGTGTCGATGCTCGCCAACAGTTTGCGAGCGGTGTCCGGTGCGACGACGGTGACCATGACGCTGCACAACGAGACCGAGCGCCGAGTCCGCGAGCAGCACCTGATGGATGCGCGGATATATGCCGAGGCAGCTCAGGACGACGCCGAAGCAGCTCTCGACCGATCTCAGGATGCATTGGGCGCGTCGGAGGAAGCCCGCAAGTTGGCGGAAGCAGAGAAGACTCAGGTACAGATTCTGGCGTCGACTCTGCAACGCACACTGTTGCCGCCGATCCTGTCCGCGCCGACGGGCATGCAGGTGGCGGCCCATTACCACCCCGCGTCCATCGACGAAGTGGGCGGCGACTTCTACGACGTGTTTCCCCTCGACAACGCGACGTGGGGTTTCTTCCTCGGCGACGTGAGCGGAAAAGGAGCGGGCGCGGCTGCCGTCACGTCCCTGACTCGATACACGCTGCGGGCCGCAGCGGTCTTCGATCGGGATCCGATCGCCGTACTCGAGAACCTCAACACGGTGCTCCACCACGAGTTTCACGGCGACGATCCGCGTTTCTGCACCGTGGTCTTCGGTACCGTCGCGCCGGGACCCGACGGTGCCGTGGTGCACCTCGCCAGCGGAGGCCACCCGCCGGCTCTTCGTATCGCGCACGACGGCGTCGTCGAATTCGTGGACACCACCGGGGGGCAGTTGGTCGGAGCCCTCACCGAACCGCACTTCGCCTCGGCGACGGTGACGATGCAGCCCGGTGACGTGTTGGCGTTCTACACCGACGGGCTGACCGAGGCGATCGTCGGCCCGGGCCGAACTCGTTTCGACGACGACGGCAGTCTGCACGCATTCGCCGCCGAACGAGGCCGGACCTCCGCGGCAAAGATCGTCGACGATCTGACCGAATTGTTGGCCTCGTTCGGTGACGGACTTCAGGACGACGTGGCGTTGCTCGCCTTCGAGGTTCCCCCGATCGCTACCGATTCCGGCTCCGATCCGACCGGTTCGTAGTCCTTCGACTCCTCGATCGCCTCCAACGGCGGTACCTCCTCACCGTCGAGCACTCTGCGCATTCGCTCTTTGTCGAGTTGGCCCTCCCAGTTCGCCACGACGAATGTCGCGACGCAGTTGCCGAGAAGGTTCACCGATACTCGCATGGAGTCCATGATCCGGTCGGCACCGAGCAGCAACGCCACGGCCGCAACCGGGATGGACCCGTGCCCGATGGCCGCAACGGTCGCCGACAATGCGAGGAACGACGAACCCGGTACTCCCGCCATGCCTTTGGAGGTCAGCATCAGGATCAACACCGCAGCGATCTGCTCTCCGAGTGTCAGGTCGACGCCGAGAGCCTGCGCGAGAAAGAGAATGCAGATCGACAGATAGAGGGTTGCTCCGTCGAGGTTGAACGAATACCCCGTCGGAACCACCAGACCGGTGGTCGTGCGGGAGCACCCTGCCTCGGTCAGCTTGACCATGATGCGCGGCAGTACCACCTCCGTCGACGCCGTTCCGAGGGCGAGGAACAACTCGTCCTTGATGTACCGCAAGAACTTCCAGAGGTTGACTCCGGCGAAGTACCGCGCGACGGCCGCGAGAACGACAATGAACAACACGGCAGCCAGGTAGCAGCACGCGATCAGTTTCCCGTAGCTACCGAGCGACGAAATGCCGTACTGGCCGACGATGTATGCCATCGCCCCGAAGGCACCGATGGGTGCCAGGCGCATGATCCAACCGATGATGGTGAAGAAGATGTGACTGATGTGATCGACGAGTTCGAGCACGATCGGCGGGCCCTTCTCACCGAACTTCGCCAAGGCCAAGCCGAACAGCACGGCGAAGAACAGCACCTGCAGTAGCGCGTTCTCGGCGAATGCCGACACCACGGAGGTCGGAATGATGTTCAGCAAGAAGTCCACGGTGTGCGGCAACTCGCCGCTGCCGGTCTTCTGGTCGACGGCCTCGGCACCGGTGGCCAAGGTCTGCGGGTCGATGGAGAACCCGGAGCCCGGCTTGACGATGTTGCCGACCACCAGACCGAACACGAGCGCGAACGTCGTGATCAGCTCGAAGTAGACCAGGGCCTTGACGCCGATGCGGCCGACGGACTTGAGGTCGCCCACATGGGCGATGCCGATGACGACGGTGCAGAAGATGATCGGGGCGATCAGCATCTTGATGAGCTTGATGAAGCCGTCGGCCAGTGGTTTGAGGTCTGCACCCAGGCCCGGCCAGAGCCACCCGATCGCAATGCCTCCGACTATGCCGATCAGTAACTGCACGAAAAGAGATGCATACCAAGACTTTCGGCGTACATCGGGTTCGGCTTCCCGGTCCGTTGCGGTCGGTCGTTCTGTCATGCGCTCACCGTTCGATCGAGTTTCCGTCGTGCTCGGCGACACCTCCGTCGCATCGCACCATGTTTCGGCGCGACCATCGTGCGCGAGAAATGTTTCGGCGATGTTGACGGTGATGGTCGATGGTGAAACCAGTCGACTCGATCGGCAGGTCGAGTTACACGTGCGCCCCGAGGCCGGGCTCGAATCGGATCGACGGACTGTTGTTCGGTCCATCGAGGGTCACATGGGCACGCACGCGGTACACCCGCGCGATCAACTCCTCGGTGAGCACGTCGGCGGGTGCGCCTGCTGCCACCACCCGGCCCTCGGACAACACCACGAGTTGCGTGCAGAACATCGCCGCCAGGTTCAGATCGTGCAGTGCGATGACGCTCGTGATGGGTAACCGTGCGACCAGCGCCAGCAATTCGAGCTGATGATGGATGTCGAGATGGTTGGTCGGTTCGTCGAGCAGCAGTTCCCGCGGCTCCTGAGCCAGGGCGCGCGCGATCTGCGCGCGCTGCCGTTCTCCGCCGGACAGCTGATGCCACAGGCAATGGGCCTTTCCTGCCAGACCCGTGTGCCGCAGTGCAGAATCCACGGCCGCCGCATCTGCAGCTGCGTCTCCGCCGAACGCTCCTCGATGGGGAATGCGGCCGAGCCGTACGACGTCGGCGACGGTGATGTCGAAGTCGGTGTCGGCGTGCTGACTCACCACGGCCACGATCTTCGCGACGTCCTTGCGACGCATCGCGGACAGCTCGGTTCCGTCGAGGGTCACCACACCCGACGTCGGCCTGACGGCACCGTTCATCAGATGCAGCAGCGAGGACTTGCCGGATCCGTTGGGCCCGAGCAGCCCGACGGTATCGCCCGGGCCGGGCTCGAGGGACACCCCGTCGACGACCAGCGCACCGCCTCGACGCCACGTGACATCGGTTGCCGAGAGTGTCATGACGCCTTCTTCCGTCTGGACAGGATGGCGATGAATGCCGGGACGCCCACCAGTGCGGTACCCACGCCGACCGGCAGCGGCGTCGGCGCGAACGCGACGCGCGACACCGCGTCCACCCAGACCATGAAGACCGCTCCGATCAACGCCGTGACCGGAACGAGCCGACCGTGCCTCGAGCCGACGAGGAACCGCGCTGCATGCGGTAACACGAGCCCGAGGAATCCGATCGCCCCTGCCACACTCACCAAGGTGGCCGTGATGAGGGCGGTCACGACCAGAAGTGCGATGCGAGCCTTGCGTACCGGGATGCCCAGTGAGGACGCGACCTCGTTGCCGAACGAGAACGCGTCGAGCACGAATGCGTAGTAGAAGCAGACGGCTGTCCCGACCGCGACGACTGCGGCGCACAGAATCACGTCGTCCCAGCGAACACCCTCGAGCGAGCCCAGCAGCCAGAACATGACGCCGCGGGTCTCGTCGGAATCGGCGAACGCGAAGATCACCAGGGACGTCAATGCCGAGAACAACTGGGTCGACGCCACTCCGGCCAGAATCACGCGGTCGTTGTTGCCACCGGAGAGTTGAGCGAGCAGCAGCACCAGTCCGAATGCCACCAGGGCCCCGATGAACGCGCCACCGGACAGTCCGAGCGCGGCCCCACCGACTCCGAGGATCCCGACCAACACCGCTCCCGTGGACGCGCCGGAACTGATGCCGAGCACGAACGGGTCGGCGAGCGGGTTGCGGAGCAGCGACTGCATGATGACCCCGCAGATCCCGAGGCCGCTGCCGCATGCAGCTGCCACGAGGCTGCGTGGGAGCCGTTCTTCCCACACGATCGCGTTCTTGGACACCCTGACGGGGATGTCCGCCAGTCCCAGGTGGTTGAGCACGACGTCACGCACGTTGACCAGCGAGATCTGCGCCGGCCCGAGCGTCATCGCGATCGCCACGGAGACGACCAGAAGGAGAACCCCGCCGATCATGACGGCGGGCAGGCCGATCTGTCGTTTAGCCGAGACGCTCGGCTCGGCCGTGGTGGCGCTCAGGACCGAGGCCCGATCTGGTTCAGGCCTGCGGTCAGCTTCTCGACGGCGTCGACCAGCCGAATCGAGGGGTTCATCTCGGCGCCGTGCAGCGAGATGTACCGCTTGTTCTTCACCGCGTCCATCGTGCTGGTGACCGGGTCCGATTCGAGGAACGCAATCTTGTCCTCCAGCTTGTCCCCGGGGAAGCGATTGCGGAGTAGGTCTCCGAGCACCAGTACGGACGGATCGCGGTCCACCACTGTTTCCCACCCGACCGCTTCCCAGTCGTCCTGCAGATCGGAGTAGACGTTGGTGGCACCGACCTGATCGGCGAGGAGGGCAGGCGCTCCGGAGCGGCCGGCGAAGTACGGGCTCTTGGTGTCTGCGAACCAGAAGGCGATGCTCTCACCGGTCTTGTCGTTGCCCGATGTGGCCGCGTCCAGACGGCCTTGCAGTTCGCTGATCAAGCTCTCACCGCGTTCCTGGACGTCGAACACCTCGGCCGTTTCGCGAATGGTCTGATACAGCGCGTCCATGGTCAACGGGGTCGTCCGGGGATTGCCACCGTTGACGCTCAGGCCGTTGTCACAGTCGGTGGGTGCGAGATACGTCTCGATGTTCGATTCGGCGAAGCGGCTACGGTCTGCGACACCGCCCTGCTTGTAATGGCGGCCGAACGACGCGGTCACGAAATCCGGGTCGGTGTCGAGCACCACCTCGTAGGTCGGCGCGTTGTCTGCCAACCGCGGAACGGATGCGTTCGCCTCGGCGAGATTCTCGCGGATCGGATCCGTCCACGACGCTGTCCCGACCATGCGATCCTGCAGACCGAGCGACAGCAGTATCTCGGTGGAATCCTGATCGAGAGACACCACTCGCTGCGGCGGAGCGTCGACGGTCACCGACTGGCCACAGTTGTCGAGTACGAGCGGATAGACGGTCTTGCCGTCGCCGCCCGTGGCCGCGGTCTGCGACACCTCCTCGGACTCACCACATGCGGTGATCAGACCTGCAGCAAGAACCAGCGACGAGAGGGCAGCGACGCGCCTCGTACCTTTTTTCACGGGGTGACCGAACTTTCTCGACGTACTGAGCGGGAGGACGAACAGAGGAGAGGATACCCTGCCCTATCTTGCTCGACGACCGCCGCGCATTTCGGTCGCTCCCGTTCGGTGCCTCAGACCATGTCTGCCCAGGGGTCCGCACGCCGCCACAGCGTCGGCAACTGCAGGTCGACCCCATCCCTGCGTGCACAGGCGGTCAATACGTCGAGCGAGGTGCGCATGTCGTCGAAGGCGTAGGGCAGCGGCCGCAACGGCCTGTCGAGGGGCCGGAAGAAGTCGTCCCAATGCGTCAGCACGACGCGCCGAGCCCCCACCGACAACACCGTCTCCCGCCAATACTCGTCGATGTACTCGCGTGTTCGGCGCCCCAGCTGACCGATGGACAGGTACACCACCTCGGCGGAAAGCCCGTCGAGCATGCCCGCTCGGAACCCGGCGCTGCTGTGGACGAGAGCCCGCCTGCCGCTCGGACGGTGTTCGACTGCCATCGACCACGCCTCACCGCACCGGAACGCTCGCACCCGAGCAGGCTGCCGCAGCGGCCGGTCGATCGTCCCGTGAGCTCGGTCCGGATACGAGTGAACCGACTCGACGAACGTGACAGTGAAGTGACCCAGCTCGACCGCGGAACCGTCGGCGACGACGGTGATGCGACCCTCGGGCATCTGCGCGCCCCGCCCGATCTGTGCGGTCGAAGCACCACCGACCAGGGCAGCGCCGGTGCGCAGTGCCACCGCTGCGGAGTCGAGGGCATGATCGAAATGAGAATGCGCGCACACCACCGCGTCGAGCGTCCCGATGCCGGCTCTACCCAACGCACTGTCTATTCTCGGGCCGTCCGAACGTAGCGGCAGCAGAAGGGTTTTCGGCAGGGACGGACGCGAGAAGAAACCGTCGGTCAGGATCGCCGACTCGCCGTCGTCGAACAGCAGCGTGCTCACCCCGAGAAACGAGACCGACACCGGGGAGCGGGGATTCGCCGATGCCGTGGTGGCGATGTCGGCCGCACCGGGCAGTGGGGGTCTACCGAGCGAACGCGGCACTCTCACGCCTGCGCCGCCAGGGCTCGCCCTGCCTGCCGTCCGCCGAAGATGCATCCACCGAGGAAGGTTCCTTCCAAGGACCGGTAGCCGTGCACACCGCCGCCGCCGAATCCGGCGATCTCACCGGCAGCCCACAGCCCCTCGACGGCAGTGCCCATCGAGTCGAGAACGCGACCGTCGAGATCGGTTTGAATGCCGCCCAACGTCTTTCGAGTGATGATGTTCAACCGCACCGCGATCAGCGGACCCGACTTGGGATCGAGAATCTTGTGAGGTGCAGCGGTCCGCGCGATGCGTTCACCGCGCGAGCGCCGGGAATTGTGGATGGCAGAGATCTGCAGGTCCTTGGTGAAAGGATTGTCCACCTCACGGTCTCGCGACTCGATCTGACGCCTGAGGTCGACACCGTCGATCAAGTCCTCGCCGGTGATTCGGTTCATGCCCTGGACCAATTCTTCGAGAGAATCTGCGACGACGAAGTCCTCGCCGTTCTTCTTGAATGCCTCCACCGGTTCGCTGGCACCGGGCAATACCCGCCCGAGAACGAGCTTGAGGTTCTTGCCGGTGATGTCCGGGTTCTGTTCCGACCCGGACAACGCGAATTCCTTCTCGATGATCTTCTGGGTCAATACGAACCACGAGTACTCGAAACCGCTGTCCTGGATTGCTTTCAGCGTTCCCAGCGTATCGAATCCGGGGAAGTTCGGAACCGGAAACCGTTGCCCGCGGGCATCGAACCACATCGACGACGGGCCCGGAATGATTCTGATGCCGTGGTTCTTCCAGATCGGATTCCAGTTTTTGATGCCTTCGGTGTAGTGCCACATGCGGTCCTTGTTGACCAGCCGGCCTCCGGCCTTCTCGGTGATGCCGAGCATTCGGCCGTCGACGTGTTCCGGCACTCCGGAGATCAACGACTTCGGCGGCGTCCCGAGCCGCGCCGGCCAATTCTCGCGCACCAGATCGTGATTGGCCCCGATTCCTCCTGCCGTCACCAGCACGGCTCCGGCGCGGAGCTCGAACTCACCCACTTCGACGCGGGTACTTCCTGCCCCTCGCTCCGCGGCACTGGCTTCGAGCATCGCACCGCGAACTCCGACCACCGCTCCCCCGTCGACGACGAATCCGTCGACCCGATGCCGAAAACCGAAGCGCACCAACCCTTTGTCGGCAGCCTCACGTACGCGACGCTCGAACGGCGCGACGACACCCGGCCCGGTGCCCCACGTCAGGTGGAATCGCGGAACCGAATTTCCGTGCCCCTCGGCCAGGTAACCGCCGCGCTCGGCCCATCCGACGATGGGGACCCATCGCATTCCCTGAGCGTGGAGCCACGACCGCTTCTCACCTGCCGCGAAATCGAGGTATGCCCTGGCCCACCGATGACCCCAGTAGTCTTCCCCTGCAGGGTCGTCGATGCCGCGATCGAACGTCGCTGTGCCGAGCCAGTCCTGCCACGCCAGATCCGCCGAATCCTTGATGCCCATTCGACGCTGTTCGGGCGTGTCGACCATGAACAGTCCGCCGAGGGACCAGAAGGCCTGACCACCCAGGTTCTGCTCGGGTTCCTGGTCGAGGAGCAGCACGCGCTTTCCCGCGTCGGCCAGTTCGGCGGTTGCCACCAGTCCGGCCAAGCCGGCCCCCACCACGATCACGTCTGCGTCCATTGCCCCACTCTTCTGCTCGACCCGGGTGTCTCCCTCGACTGTGCTGTCGTCGGCGTCGGAACTCAAGGAAATCGAGTCGAATGAGTATAGGATTTATCAGGTGCTGATAAAGAGTGCGAGGTAGATCGATGTACCCGGCGCGGGTCGCCGTGGTCGCGAAGATCGAATCGGATCTGGGCCCCGTCGTCGCATCCGCAGTACACGCGATTCGCGACGCGATCCCGGTCTACCGATCACTGCAGGGTGCACAATTGGCCGATGTCGAGGCCATCGCGTATTGGTCACTGAGGCGGCTGATGGCCCTGTGGGCGCACGGCGATCGAACGATCGACGACCGCGACCACAAGAGATTCCGAGCCATAGGTTCCGCACGCGCGGCAGACGGGCGGCCGCTGGCCGATGTGCTGCGCGCGTATCGAGTCGCGTCGAGCGTGTTCGTTCGGCACGTGACAACGGAGTATCTGGAAGTACTCGACCCGCCGGACATCGCCGAACTCGGCCTGGGCGTGCTCGACGCGATCGACGCCATATCCGAGGAGATCATCGGTGCGTATGTCATTGCGCGCGAACAGCTCACATCCAACCGTGCGCAGGCGCACGCCGCGTTGCTCGACGACTTGCTGGCTGCCAGACACAACTCACCCGGGGCGGTGTCGGACCGTACTCGCGAACTCGACCTGAAGCTGCCGACGCACCCGAACCTGCTCGTGGTGCAGTCCACCGATCCGGGCCGACCCATGTCCGACGACACCGTCGAGTCTCTGGTGCTTGCGATGGGCCTCGCCCCTCCGGACCGCACCACAACGGCGGATCAACGGACACACTTGTGCACTCGGCGCGAACAACGCGCGATCGCGCTGCTGCCGCCGTCGATCCATCGCGCCGAGGTCGACCTCGCGTGTCGGGATCTGCGGCTGCGCGGATGCCTCGTGGAGAGATCGACCGTTACCGATATCAGCAGTTCGTGGCGACTCGCCTCGGAAGCGCTCGAGACCGCACCGGATCACGCGTTCGACGGCCGGGCACTGCTCGATCAGGGCGACGGTCAGCTGTTGGCACTGTTGACAGCGCGCCCGACCGCCGACACGAGCGAGGTGGTGCGTAGCGTGCTCGGCTCGCTGACCGAGGCAGCGAACGAGCATATCCTGCTGGGTCTTTCGGCCTTCATCTCCACCGGCACAGCAACGGCTGCAGCCGCCCGACTGCAGGTGCACCCGCAGACTTTGCGCTATCGACTGCGCCGGGCTCAGGAACTGACCGGACGGGATCCGCGTTCGGCGTGGCATCGGTTGGCGCTGGACACCGCGATACAACTACGCCAACTCGGTTGACCCGGCTCGGCTGAATTCGGCGTCGCCGGTGGTCGTGCGCACATGCGCCCATGACCGATTACTCGAGCCCGGGTCGTCGATCCCAGGATCACCGACAGGCGGGATCGAGTGATTCAGTTGATGTTCCACGACTCGACAGCATCGAGTCGCTTGCCGTCGGAGTCGTACGTGTAAAAGCCTTCACCGTCCCCGAGACCGGTCTTTCCCGCGTCGATACCCTTTTGCAGTATGTCGGCAAATTTGACCTGATCCTCGCCACCGTGTGCGCGCGCGATATGTGCTGCGACGTTGAAGCCGACAGTGTCGTATATCTGGAACGGACCGGCGGGTGCCCCGGTGGCTATGCGCCACACGTTGTCGATGTCCGCCGGATTGGCAACCCCGCCGACGTAGAGGTTGGCTCCCGCCTGCAGCAGCGGGATCAGAAGACTGTTCAGCACGTATCCAGGAATTTCCTTTCGGACCGGAACGGGAACGAGACCGATCTCCGAAGCAAAGCTCAGGACGACATCGAAGTAGACAGGATCTGTTGCAGCAGTTGCCATTACTTCACCGGTGTTGTATCGCCACACGAGGTTGGCGAAGTGCAATGCGAGAAACTTTTCCGGCCGCCCGGTGGCCTCGGCGAAACTGCTGGGCAGTAGCGACGACGAGTTGGTCACGAAGATAGTTTTCGGCGGGGCGGAAGCGCCGATATCCGACCAGACCTTCTTCTTCAGGTCGAGATCCTCCGGAACTGCTTCGATCACCAGGTCGGCGTCCGAAACAGCCTCCGCGACGCTGGTGGTGGTCGTGATGGATTCGATGGCCTTGTCGAAGCGCGCCTCGTCGAAAGTCTTCAGGTCACGCTTGTAGTACCCGCGCATCCATTCCCAGCGGTCCGGCAGCTTGGCCAGAAGTTCGTCGGAAATGTCGTATCCCACAACGGTTTTTCCGTGGTAGGCAGCCTGCATCATGATCTGTGAACCGAGCACTCCGGTTCCGAATACGGTCACGTTCTCAACATCGGACATTGACGACACACTTCCCTTTATCGAGTTACTGGTTTCCCGCTCCCCCAGTTCTACCGCTGAGCGCGGAGCCACCGTCTCGTGGGGGCCGACAGCGGATCGACTCGACCGACAACGGCGCTGTGCACTCCACAGGATCGACGGCTCACGCATACTCGAACTATGGCTGTCGATCCCCGCGGAAGAGACCTCAAGCGCTACCTCGAAGAAGATCCCGGCGGTCCGGTGGTGATGCTCAACCTGCTTCGGTTCGCCGAGGGTGGTCGCGACTCCTACGCAGAATATGCGAAAGCACTGGACGAGACTTTCCTCCCGCGCTACGGCGCGACGGTGCTGTACGCGGGCGACGGTTCGACCGCACTTGCCGCGGAGGACGGGCAGGCCTGGGATACAGTACTCCTGGTCCAGTACCCGTCACGTAAGGCGTTCAGCGAGATGGTGGCCGATCCCGAATATCAGACGGTGACGGCGTTACGGACCGCCGCGCTGAAGGAGGCGGTTCTGCAGGCCACGATTCCGTGGTCGTGAATTCGACCTTCGGCTTCGCATCGTGTTCGCGCCGCAGGGCTTCACGGCGTTGCGAGCAACTTACTGCGGAACAGATCGAGTACCTGGTCCAGTGCCTGCCGCGTCGGCTGACCCGGCTCGTCGATGAGTCCTTCCGTCACGACGGAGTGCGGCGGTCCGAAGGCTTCCGGATTGAACGAGGAGTCGGGCAATTCCACGGAGACGAATGCGTCGCCGAGTTGTTCCCTCAGAAACTCGAACCGTGCAGGGGGACACATCGTGTCGCCCTGGAACCGCATACCGAGAACAGTGAGATCTCCCGCAGCACAACGGCTTTTCACCTTCGAAAGGTCGCCGGCACTGATGTCGATGGAACGACTGCGTGACTTCGATGCCGCGAACGGAAGTGACGGTTGCGACAGCACCGGTGCGATCAATCGATCGTCGGCGGCCATGGCCAGGGCGAACCCGCCCGTGAAGCACATTCCGATGGCACCGACGCCCGGTCCGCCGCACCGCTCGTGTTCCTCGGCCGCCAGAGCACGCAGCCACACCACGACTCGCGACGACTTGCCGGTGGCCAGGATGGTGAATTCTCGACTGATACACGCCGGCACGATGGCGCGAGAGATCGTTGCCACCGTCCCGAGCACGCCCAGGGGCGCGGTCGAAGGATCCTTACCGTCGACGCCGAACAGGTGCGGCACGATCGCGGTGCATCCGATCCCGGCGACGGTGCGCGCGAAATCCGCCACTCTCGGCGTGATGCCCGGCATTTCGGACATCACGATGACCGCCGGCCCGGTGCCGATTCGATAGACAGGCGCCGTGCGCCCGTCTGCGGTGAACTCGGTTCGCTCGAAGTCGGCAAGGGCGTCATCTGTCATCGAAGCGGTCCTCTTTCTCGATCGGCGACATCACTGCGAATACTCACGCAGCAACAGGTACAGCGGAAGCGCGAAGCAAATTCCCACCGAGCCGGTACCGACGGGAACCAGCCACCAATGTTTGACGCCGCGATCTTTCGCATCCCCTCTGGACCAGATCCCGAAAGCGATACTGGTGATACCGAGATCGGCGGTCAAGGCTCGCGTCGGCGTGGACGCCACCCATTCGGAGAAGAACTTCGCTGCGCTGCCCGCGCTCACCCCGTGCTCGCGAAAGTAGCCGACGACGTAGGCATTGGGGACGACGAAGCCGATGACGGTCAGCAGCAGCAGGAGGCGTCGACGAGTGGCGTCTGCGGTTCTCATGACCTCAACGTAGAGCACCGCGCAACACCACCGGCGTGTCGTTCGACTCGACCGAGTCGGCCGGTCCGAGTCAGACGTCCTCGAGCCGGATGCCCTTGGTCTCCTTCATGTAGAAGCAGGCGACTCCGGTCAGGGCAGCGAGGAACATGATGTACACGCCGAAGACCCAGCCCAGATCCAACCCGAGGAACAGCTGGTTGAGATACGGTGCCGTTCCGCCGAACACCGCCACCGAGAACGAGTAGGCGAATCCGATTGCCTGCGTGCGGAGTCGGGTGGGAAAGCTCTCCGACAACGTCGACGACAGAATCGAGGCCGGGACGGCGATGACGAGCAGGGCCACCGTCGACGGCAGCAGCAATGACCACCACTGCGTCGAGATCAGCATCGTCAGCGGGATCTGCAGCACGAACATCAGCACGGCGAATGCCGCCAGCATCGGCCGCCGACCGATCGAATCCGAAAGGCGACCGAAGAACGGTAGCGACACCAGCGCTATCAACTGCGCGACGACGAGCATCCAGTAGGCGGTGTCCGGGTTCATCCCTCGCTGCGTGATGGCGAACGTCGAGACGTAGGAGGTCCAGGTGTAGTGCGCCGCCGTGATTCCCGACGTCATTCCGATCATCAACACGATCGCTTTGACGACGGTCTTACGCGCGATCGGTTCTTGTTCGACCTTGTTCTGCTCCGAGTCGAACACCTCGCTCTCGTCCATGTTCTTGCGCAGGTAGAGAGCGAACAGAGCGAGGAGCGCGCCGAGGAGGAAGGGGATGCGCCAACCCCATTGCCCGACAGCAGAATCCGACAGGGTGGAGGTGATGACGCCACCCACTGTGTATGCGAGAGCCGATCCACCGAAGATGGCGACGAACGCGACGCTGCCCCACATGCCACGTCGGTTCGGTGGTGCGATCTCGCCGACGTAGGAATACGCCGTCGCCGACTCGCCGCCGTGCGCGAAACCCTGCATGACGCGTGCGAGCAACAGCAGTACCGAGGCCCAGGCCCCGATCGCACCGTAGGTGGGCATGATGCCGATCAGCAAGCTGCCGGTTGCCATCATCAGCATCGTGGTGACGAGGACGAATTTACGGCCCTTCTTGTCCGCGATGCGTCCGAACACGATGCCGCCGAGAGGCCGCATCAGGAATCCGACGGCGAACACCGCCAGCGTGGACAGCAATGCCGAGACCGGATCGGCCTGACTGAACATGGCCGCCGCGATGAACGGCGCGAACACTGCGTAGGCACTCCACTCGTACCATTCGAGTACGTTGCCTATCGTGCTGGCGAACAGTGATTTCTTCCGTGAGGAAATATTCGGTGCCGAGCGGGTGTCGTGCGATGATCCGACAGTCATGGAGTGCCACTTTCGATCGAATTATTGTTCACAGGAACAGGTTTGAGTGCTGCACGTCGAATCTTCCCGGTCTGGGTCTTGGGAAGTTCGTCGATGATGTGGATGGATTTCGGACGCTTGTACGCGGCCAGTCGTTCACGCGCGAAGGCCATCAGTTCATCCGGCGTCGTGGTGGCGTCGCGCCGGAGTGACACGTACGCCACCACCGATTCCCCTTGATAGTCATCCGGCCTGCCCACCACAGCGGCCTCGAACACCGCTGAATGTTCGTAGAGTGCATCTTCGACCTCTCGGGGCCACACTTTGTATCCCGACACGTTGATCTGGTCCTTGAGCCGGTCGACGAGATACACCCAGCCGTGTTCGTCGATGATCGCCACGTCGCCTGTGCGCAGACGTCCCTCTGGCATCGTCGACTCGGACGCGTCCGGATTGCGCCAGTAGCCCGACACCACCTGCGGACCCGAGATCTCCAGTTCCCCTGCGATTCCCGCGGCCGTCGGCTCCCCCGATGGGTCGAGCGTTCGTAACGTCACGCGAGGAAGAGGCAACCCGACGGACAGTGAACCGCTGGCCGCGTCCACCGGCGCGCGCACGCCGGGTGGCACGGCAATGACTCCCGCGGTGGTTTCGGTCATCCCGTATGCGTTGTGGATGTAGCAACCGAATTGGGACTCGAACGCGGCGACGGTGGCGGGCGGAATAGGTGCGCCTCCGGAATACAACGCCTTCACCGACTCGAAGTGGGCCCTCGTCGCACCCTCGGTTGCGGAGATCGCGTTGAACACCGTGATCGAACCGATGGTGTAGGTGACACGATGCTCGACGACAGCGTCGAGAGTGACTGCCGCGTCGAAACGATGCGCGAACACGAGCATGCAGTCGCGGATCAGGGCCACCGCCGCGTCGAGCATCGCGCCGGTGATGTGAAACAGCGGTGCGACGGCAAACACGACGTCGCCGTCGTCGAGACCGGCCCGTTCCCCGAAATCGAGGGCAGTCGCGAAAGCGTTCGCGTGCGAGATCTGCGCGCCTTTCGGCGGACCCGTGGTTCCTGACGTGTAGGCCAGTAGCGCGAGATCGTCCGGCTCGGGATCGATTTCGGGGAAAGATCGACCACGGTAGCGGTCGATCAGACCCATCAGATCGTCGTCGGGCCGGGGTGTCACGCGTGACGTCGACGCAAAGACTCGTGGGTCGTCGCGTGTCTGCAGGTCCAGTCCGCTGGTGCTCACGAGCAGTCGAATCGAACTGCCGCGCAACGTCGCCCCCACAGAATCGAGATCGTGTTCGTCGCAGACGAGCGCGACAGGTTCTGCATCGTCGATCAAGGTGCGAAGTTCACGGTTGCGGTACATCGGGTTGAGGATCAACGCGACCGCCCCGATCTTCCACAACGCGAGGAACGTCAAGGCGTACTGCGGAATGTTCTGCAGATAGATGCCGACGCGATCGCCCTGTGACACTCCTCGATCGAACAGTGCGGCGGCAAGTGCATCGGACGCCTCGTCCACCTCGCGCACCGTGAGCACGGCGTCGAAGTACGCCAGCGCCGGCCGGTCCGGGGTGTCGGCGACTCGGCTACGCCAGGCGGCGAGAACAGTTGCAGGCCCGGTCGCGCTGTCGAGGGTCATGAACGGCCCTTCCGCTCGAGCAGATTTTCGGCCCACGTGGACCGACCGAACACTCGTTCGGTCTGCATCCTCGATAGTGTTGCGGATCACAACTTCGGTGTCAACCCGGTGCGAACGCCCGGCCCAGTTCGCTGTGCCCTCTACGGTGATCGCATGACCTCGATCGGCGACTGGCGAACATACGAGGGCGCGGCACTGTCCCCAGCGCTGGCGTCGGCCTTGCGCATCTTCGTCGAGCAGGGCTACCACGGCACGTCGGTGCGGCAGATCGCCGCGGGTGCCGGCTTGTCGGTTCCCGGTCTGTATCACCACTTTCCGTCGAAGCAGGCCCTCCTGGTCGGCATCATGAATGCGTCGATGGACGAACTGTTGCACCGGACTCGATCGGCCATGGACGGGGCGGGTTCGTCGCCGAAGGACCGATTCGACGCGGTCGTGGAGTCCTTGCTGCTGTTCCATATCCATCGCCGCGATGCCGCGTTCGTGTGCTCCACCGAGATTCGCAGTCTCGAGCCGGCCAACCGCGCCGCCTACATCGCCAAGCGCGACGAAGAGCAACGACTGCTCGACGCCATCGTCACCGACGGAGTCGAGTCCGGGGTCTTCGACACCCCGCACCCCGCGGATGCCGGCCGGGCCGTCACCACGATGTGCATCGGAGTGGCCACCTGGTACCGACCCGATGGCCCGATGACGCCGGCCGAACTGGTCGAGGTGTACCTCGATATCGCACGCCGAACGGTCGGTGCTGCTACCGGCCGAGGCACTGCACACAGGACGTGAGTTCCTTGACCGAAACCTGCGCGTATGCCAGTCTTCAAGAGACCGAGCGAGTGTTCGGTCGGTATCGACCAGGGAGTGCAGAATGGCCATCGACCTCACCTTCGACGCAGACGTCGAGAAGCTGATCGACCGAACACGTACGTTCACTCGCGAATACGTGCTCCCGATCGAGGATCGGTTTCTGGGCAATATCGCCGACGCAGGTGGCGACGGCCTCCGGGTCGAGATGCAGTCCGCAGCCAAGGAAGCGGGCGTGTTCGCACCGCACGCACCCGTCGAATACGGCGGGCACGGTCTGTCGATGAGCGACCGCGCACCGGTGTTCGAGGAAGCGGGCTACTCCCTGTTCGGCCCCATCGCACTCAATCTCGGTGCACCCGACGAGGGCAACGTCCACATGCTGGCGCACATCGCATCGCCGGCACAGAAGGATCAATTCCTCGCCCCTCTCGCCCGCGGCGATCAACGATCTGCATTCGCGATGACCGAGCCGGCACCGGGTGCCGGCTCCGATCCCTCGGCCCTCACCACTGCGGCCGAACGGACCGACGGTGGATGGAAGATCAACGGACACAAGTGGTTCATCACCGGAGCCGACGGCGCAGGGTTCTTCATCATCATGGCCCGTACATCCGGAAAGCCGGGTGACCGAGGCGGAGCCACGATGTTCCTCGCCCCGGCCGACACACCGGGCATCACGGTCGGCCGTCACATCGGAACCCTGGACAAAGCCATGATCGGCGGGCACTGCGAAGTGTTCTTCGAGAACGTCTTCGTGCCCGACGAGAACGTTCTCGGGGCCGTCGACGAGGGCTTCGCCTACGCCCAGGTGCGATTGGGACCCGCCCGCATGACCCACGTGATGCGGTGGCTCGGAGCCTCGAGACGGGCGCACGACATCGCCGTCGCCCAGGTGTCCCAGCGCGAAGGGTTCGGCGGCAAGCTCGGCGATCTCGGCATGATCCAGAAGATGGTCGCCGACAACGAGATCGACATCGCCGCATCGCGTGCCCTCTTGATCAAGGCCTGCTTCGAGCTGGATCGCGGCGGCCACGCGAGCAACGAAACCTCCATCGCCAAGACGTTCGCAGCCGAGGCCATCTTTCGCATCGTGGACCGCAGCATCCAGATGTGCGGCGGGCTCGGGGTATCGGACGACCTGCCACTGGCACGGCTTTCGCGCGAAGTACGTCCGTTCCGGGTCTACGACGGCCCGTCGGAAGTGCATCGCTGGGCTATCGCCAAACGAGCGGTCGGGGCAGCGAAGCGCGCCGCACAGGAGCAGTCATGAGCGACCTACCGGGCATGAACCGCGTTGCTCTGGAACGATTCCTGCGTGCCGAGGGCATCGATGTCGACGGTGAGCTGACGGTCGAGATGATCAGCGGCGGTCGCTCCAACCTGACGTACAAGGTGTACGACGACACCTCGACGTGGGTGGTTCGTCGGCCCCCGACCAGTGGCCTGACCCCGTCGGCGCACGACATGGCCAGGGAGTGGGCAGTGACCGACGCGCTCGCGTCCACCGCGGTGCCGGTGGCCGAGACCGTGGCCTTCGACCGAGAAGGTGACGTACTCGGTGCTCCGATGACGGTGGTCCGTTTCGTTCCCGGGCGCGTCGTGCGCACACGCGAGGATCTGCGCGATCTGACGGACGAGCAGGTCGCAGACAACGCCGCCGAATTGGTGCGGGTGCTCGCCGAGCTGCATGCCGTCGATCCTGCGGCCGTGGGTCTCGAAAAGTTCGGTCGCCCCGATGGTTTCGTTGCTCGCCAAGTCGCCACGTGGGCGCGTCAGTGGCAGACGGTGAAGACACGGGAGCTACCCGACGTCGACCGACTTCACCGGGCCCTCGAAGCTGCGGTGCCCACCGGATCGGCGGCGTCCATCGTGCACGGCGATTTCCGGGTCGACAACACTATTCTCGATGCCGAGGACGTGAGTTCTGTTGCAGCCGTGGTGGACTGGGAGATGTCCACACTCGGCGATCCGTTGACCGATGTGGCGCTGATGTGCGTGTACCGGCAACCCGTGTTCGATGCCGTTCTCGGTGCCGACGCAGCCTGGACGAGCGACCGCTACCCATCGGCGGCGGATCTGGTGCAGCAGTACGCCGTTCGATCGGGCCGTGAGGTGGACAACTGGGGCTTCTACGTGGCGTTGGCCAACTTCAAGCTCGGTGTGATCGGTGAGGGCATCACCCACCGCGCACTGTCGGGCTCCGATACCGGTGCCGGAGCACGCAACGCCGCCGAAGCAACTGGAGAATTCATCGCGGCCGGCCTCCGAGCATTGTCGGCGGGCTGACCGCAGAAGCTGTTGCTACGCAGCTTCTC
This sequence comes from Rhodococcus sp. 05-2254-5, assembly GCF_002258575.1. Lineage (NCBI taxonomy): Bacteria > Bacillati > Actinomycetota > Actinomycetes > Mycobacteriales > Nocardiaceae > Rhodococcus > Rhodococcus sp. 05-2254-5. Next base: position 33,253 of record NZ_NOZG01000034.1, read on the forward strand.
TCATGATGCCGATGTGGCGAACGATTCCGGACAGCGCCGGAAGCTCCTGAGGTGCGGACCAGCCGTTCAGGTCGGCGCTGTCGGAGTAGAAGTACTTCTGGTTCGTGTAGTCGTCGTAGTACAACCGCCAGGTACCGTCGGGCAACTCGACGACGGCGGGCCCTTCCTTCAACGGGCCGAAATCGCGGAAGGTGAGGTCCCGAACGTAGGGACCACCCAGAGCGGGCGCGATCCAGTGTTCGATGACCTTGTTGCTCTCACCTTTGGTGAAGGCGTGGTAGGTCGACCCGGCCTTCACCACCGTGGTGTCGATGTGGTCGTTGATGATTCCCACCAACGGAACCGGCGAGCTCCACGTCGTCAGGCCGGGATCGGTCGCCGTCATGAGATACGGCACGAACCCTCCGCCGGCAGACAACGACACGATGATGCTGACGCGGTCGCCCTCGACGAACCACTCCGGTGCCCACGCCTTGGTGGTGAACGGGGACAGAGACGGGAGTTCCGAGGACCCCGCCGAGCCGGTACCCGCCCCGGTCCCGGGTAGAAGCAGGCAGCAGAACGGGATCGGAAGGTTCTGCAAGAATTCCCAATCCACCCGATTTGCGCTGCGCGCAAAGCCGATTTCCGCGCCGCCGCCCGTCGTATATGTCACGTAGTACATACCGTCGGCGGCTCGAAAGATGCTGGAGTCACGAACCACACCGGAGGGCGGCGTGTACGCGGCGGTCGCAACCGTGGTGAAGTCCGTTCCGTTGCTGGACTTGTACACGTCCATGTTGCGATCGCTGTCGTTACTGAAGGCCACCATGGTGTACGTGACCGCAGGCGCAGCGCTACCCGACCCCGCTGCGCCGAACAACAGCCCGACGGCGGCGACGAGCGTCATGGGAATGGCGAGGGTGTGCTTGCGCAGGGTCCTGATCACCGCTGAAGTATGTACGACGCACGAGCCCCACGAGTAACAACAGTGCACAGTCGTGCCTGTTCGTTACCGAACCCTACGACTGTGCCGAGTACTGAGACACCGGCTTGGCCTGATACATCTCGTGGTCGGCATCGTCGAGAATGTCCAAGGCAGTGCGAGAATCACCACTGCCGACGGTCACGCAGCCGATACTGGCGGTCACCGTCAGTTCTCGGTCTGCCGTCGTGATCGGGGTTGCGAGTTCCGCCCGGACGTCGTCCGCCTCCGACCCCACACAGCACGGCACCACAGCCACGAATTCGTCACCGCCGATGCGTCCGACGAATGCGTCGTCGGGCAGAGCCCGCGTCAACCGCGCGGCCACGATACCGAGTACGGCATCACCGACCGTATGTCCGTGCAGGTCGTTGATGGTCTTGAAGTTGTCGAGGTCGATGAACAACACCGCCATGGCATCCTCCCGACTCGACCGGGACAGCTCCTGGTCGAGCCGCGCCAGAATCAGCGGGCGATTGGGAAGCCCGGTGAGGTCGTCGTGGGTTGCCGCGTGTTCGAGCTTCATGCTCGTCCGATAGGCATCGGTGACGTCGACGAACGTTGCCACGATCGAGGGTGACGGGCCGCCGAAGTTGAGCATGGTCGCAGTCAGAGAAAGCCAGAAATGTCGTCCGTCCCGACGACGTTCGACTCCGATCACCGACTGGCTCGGCTTCCCGGTTCTGCCGGTGACGGCCACGGGGTGCTCGAGTCGCCGAATGGGTTGCTGATCGGTGCCGTACACCCGGAACGGCAGCACAGCGGACTGTCCCGTCGTCGCCGATCCCACCTGGATGTCGAGGATCGTCTTCGCCGCGAGGTTCGCCGACGTGATGCGACCGGCGTGGTCGAGTACGACGACACCTGCCTCCAGCGATTCCACCACGGCGGTGTAATGCTCCTCGGCCCGGCGGACGGCACTCTGGTCGGCGCAGACCAACACCCACCCGTCGGGCATCTGGGCCGCGGAGACCACCATCGCCAACGCCGTCCCGTCCGCGCGCAGATGCGAGTCCCACAGCCGGCCGCCGGCCGCGAGAATGGCCACCGGGTCGCAGGGCACCCCCACTGCATTCGATACGGAGAGGCCGAGCACATCTGCTGCGCGCCGTCCGTAGACCGACTCCGCGGCAGGGTTCCAACTGGACACGACCCCGTCGGAGGACACCCCCACGATGGCGTCGCTGACGTGCTCGACCAACGCGGCTTGATAGTGCAGCGCCTTCTGTGCGGCCTTGTGTTCGGTGAGGTCGCGAAGGATGACCTGAAATGCAGGTTCTCCGTTCCACACCGTGCGGACCGAGACCGCCTCCATGGTCAGAGTCGATCCATCGAGGGCGAGTACCTCCGCCTCGGAGGCCGAACTGGCGGTTCCGTGCACGTCCAGGGCGGCGATGCGCTCGAGCATCGGCCCGATCGACACGGCCGCGATGAAGTCGGTGATCGGACGGCCCACCACCGCACCGAGACTGTCGGCGCGCAGATACCGGAGCCCCGCAGGGTTGACGTAGACAAGGTTGCCTCGCCTGTGGACGACGATCGCGTCGGGCGAGTGTTCGATCAGAACCCGATAACGATCTGCAAGACCGGGCGACCCGGGATCGGCTTCGGGGTCGCCGACGACGTCGCGCTCCCCTGGGGCCATCTGCGGTCCTCGCGTTCGTAGGCGGTCTGTCGACACTCGATTCAACCACTTCTGTGGGCCGAGCCGGAATCTTCTGCACGGTTCGACACTTATGTCCGTTTTCCGACTGGACCCAGTGCTTGTTTGCGGGGCTAAATCGAGGAACCAGCCGAAAACGGCTCGTACAACTCGAGAAGGAACGGGAATCGATCATGACATCTCACGGCATCGACATCAGTGGGATCGGCGCAGTGTCCGGCTACGGCTGGGGTACGGCCGCATTGTGGACCGGTCTGGCCAGCGGTAAGGCTGCCGCCACCTTGCACCACAACCGGTCACACCCGGGCCGCAACCCGGTGTGGCTTGCGAAAGTGCCCGACGGCGGGCAGACCGACGACGGCACCAGCCGCTTCGGCCGCGCACTGCGCGGCGCCGCACGCGAGGCCATCGACGACGCACTCGCTCGGGGCTGGCGGCCCGGTCGGCGGGTCGGTCTGGTGCATGCGGTCGTCCTGGGTGAAGTGGACGAGTGGCGCAACTTCTATCTGGAGGACGGCGGTGTGCGGCGGGTGCGCGACTACCTGACGCTGATGCCGTCGACCCCGGTATCACTGCTGATGCAGGAGCACGGCTTTCACGGCCCGGCTATGAACGTCTCGGCCATGTGCGCGTCGGGCAACGCCGGCCTTCTCACCGCCAAGATGTGGCTCGATACCGGCTTCGTCGACGACGTCGTCTTCGTCGCCACCGACCTGTCTCTGACGCCGGAGAACATCGACCATTTCGTCGCGCTCGGCGTCGGGGTGGTCGACGTGGAACCTCAGGAGGGCTGCCGACCGTTCCAGGAAGGTAGTCGTGGGTTCGGAATGGGCGAAGCAGCAACAGCTTTCGTACTCACCAACCGTAGCGATGCTGCGTACGCGCGGGTACTGGGCGGTTCGATGACTCACGACGCGTTCCACGCGACGTCCATCGACCCGGCCCTGACGCAGGTACGAGACTGCTTCGAAGCCGCCTTGACGGACGCCGGTGCCACGGCGCGCCAGGTGCGCTACCTCAATGCGCACGGGCCAGGCACCGCTCAGTGCGATGCCGCGGAAACGGAGATGCTGGAGACGGTGCTCGGCTCACACGCGCAGGTGTATTCGGTGAAGCCGCTCACCGGGCATTGCCAAGGCGCGGCGTCGGCCGTCGAAACCATCTCTGCCGTCATGGGATTCGATCGCGGACTGGTTCCTGCGGCCCCACAGGTCTCCGACGGACACCCGCAGTTGCTCGACGGATTCACCGCAGCCGAGCCAGGTCTGACGATGAAATCCTCGCTGGGAATGGGAGGACACAATTCGGTGGTGGTGCTGGCTCCTGCGTGAGCGACGGTCTGCCGGATGGTTCGCGCGCCCGCACCGTCACGGGCGCGCGAGCCCGTTCAGATCGACACCCCGGCCCCGCAGATTCCGCATTCCTCGAATTCGACGCGTTTCCACCGCGCAACCGGGACGAAGAACAGCGTGAATTGCTGGTACTGCTTCATTCTCGCCCACTGGGTCGTGTTGTGGCACCGCGGGCAGTTTCGCGTTGCGCCAGGGCCGACGTGTTTGCGCTTGCTGCCGAAGCCGAAGAGGAGAAACATCGGACCAGCATAGGTGGCTCGAACTGCTGCCGGACTCGGCGCAGCAGTCGTTCGAGCCACCCTCGCGTTCCGAGGCGGTGGCTCGAACGAGTGCTGGGCCGAACGCTGTCAGCTCGCGATCATGCCGTGCGGGTCGATGACGAATTTCTGAGCGACTCCGCTGTCGAATTCACGGTAGCCGCGCGGTGCGTCGTCGAGAGTGATGACCGTTGCGTTCACCGCCTTCGCAATCGAGACTCGTTCTTTGAGAATGGCATTCATCAGTTCCCGGTGGTAGCTCATCACCGGGCACTGCCCGGTGGCGAACGAGAGCGACTTCGCCCAACCGGTGCCGAGGCTGAGCGAGAGAGCGCCGCGTTGTGCGGCCTCGTCCACGCCGCCCGGATCGCCGGTGACGTAGAGCCCGGGGATTCCGATGCCACCGCCCGCGGTGGTGATGTCCATCAGCGAATTGAGCACCGTGGCCGGTGCTTCGTGGGACGAGTCTCCGCCGTGTCCGCGAGCCTCGAATCCCACCGCGTCCACCGCAGCGTCGACCTCCGGGACACCGAGGATCTGTTCGATCTGATCTTGCGGCGCGCCCTTGCCCACGTCGACGGTCTCGCAGCCGAACGTTCGTGCCTGCGCCAGCCTGTCGGCGTTCATGTCGCCGACGATCACCACCGACGCGCCCAGCAATTGTGCTCCGACCGCGGCCGCCAGACCGACCGGGCCCGCACCCGCGATGTACACCGTCGCACCGGGTTTCACTCCCGCGGTGACCGCGCCGTGATATCCGGTCGGGAAGATGTCGGAGAGCATGGTCAAGTCCAGGATCTTCTCCATCGCCTGATCGCGGTCGGGGAACTTCAGCAGATTGAAGTCCGCGTACGGTGCCATGACGTACTCGGCCTGGCCGCCCACCCATCCGCCCATGTCCACGTAACCGAACGCAGAACCGGGTCGATCCGGGTTGACGTTGAGGCAGATGCCGGTCTTGCGCTCCTTGCAGTTTCGGCACCGTCCGCAAGCAATGTTGAACGGTACCGAGCAGATGTCGCCGACCTTCAAGAATTCGACGTCTCGCCCGACCTCCACGATCTCGCCGGTGATCTCGTGGCCCAACACCAGACCCTCGGGTGCCGTCGTGCGTCCACGGACCATGTGCTGGTCGCTGCCGCAGATGTTGGTCGAGACGACCTTCAGGATCACGCCGTGTTCGCATTTGCGGCCGACGTTGGCCGGGTTCACGCCGGGCCCGTCGGTCAATTCCAGGCCTGGAAAAGCAATGTCCTGAACCTCGACTTTGCCTGGTCCGGCGTACGTCACTGCTCTGTTGTCTGCCACGATTTCTCCTGTTCGACGGTGTCCGGCTGCGTTCGACAGACCGAGATCGCCTGCGCGATAGCTATTTTCATCTCATCGAGACGATCAATGCGCAGTGATGTGGCCTGCATCACACCATAGTATGCGCACCTACGAATACATGGTGCGTCGCCCGCCGCACGAAGCAATCCGGGGACCGATCTCACTCTCCGGAGCTATCGTCGACCGGTGCCCACCGACGACGATCACAACGAGACCATCACCATCGGACGTTCGCCCGGGGTGGAGGTCGAGGTACTCCCCTACGGCGCGACCCTGCAACGAATGTCGGTGACCGGAGGAGACGGCGAGCGCCGCGACGTTCTCGTCGGCGTGGCGGGCGAGCGTGAGCTTCGTTCGTCCACTGCCTATTTCGGCTCTACCGTCGGCCGGTACGCGAACCGGATCGAGGACGGCCGGTTCGAGATCGACGGGCAGGCGGTGCAACTGACGATCAACGACGGCACCAACCACCTGCACGGCGGAACCGACGGCTTCGACTCACGACCCTGGACGGTGATCGGGCGATCACCGGATTCGGTCGAGTTCGAGTTGATCAGCCCCGACGGTGATCAGGGCTACCCGGGTGAAGTCCGTGCGCGGGCCCAGTTCTCCGTCACGACCGATCGTGTGCGGTTGGAGTCGACGGCGACGACCACCGCGCCGACGGTGGTGAACTTGACCTCGCACGCGTATTTCGATCTCGATGGCCATGGCATCGACGATCACACCCTGCAGGTGTTCGCCTCGACGTACACCCCGGTCGACACCGAGGGAATCCCGACCGGTGCCATCGAATCCGTCGATGGCACCGCGCTGGATCTGCGCACGCCGGGACGAGTCGGAGACCTGGCCCGAGCAGCTCATCCGCAGTTGCTGACCGCCCGGGGTGTCGACCACAACTTCGTCGTCGACGGTACGGGGCTTCGGCGTGCGGCGATCCTGAGCTCCGAGCGCAGTCGAACGACACTGGAACTGTGGACCGATCAGCCCGGAGTGCAGGTCTACACAGGCAACTTCCTGGACGGCAGCGACGTGTCTCGACGCGGCTCGATGCTGCGCCAAGGCGACGGCATCGCACTCGAACCCCAGCTGTTCCCTGATTCACCGAATCACCCGAACTTTACCTCTGCGGTGCTGCGACCGGGCCAGACGTACCGGTCCGTGATCGAGTGGAGATTTTCTGCACTTCGCGCTTGAGTGAGCGCTCACAAAATTTTGGAAATTAAACGTTTCAAGTCTTGACGCGGCCCGATGTTAACGCTCACACTGTGTTGCACACGTCACAGTGGAGTGGCGACATTGAGGAGATCACCATGGCGTCGAAGACAATTTTTGCGGCGAGCGCGCTCATTCTGAGTGGTGCGATCGTCCTGAGTGCGTGCAGTAGCGGAGGCGACGGCGACGCGTCCGGCGGCGGTGACGGCGCAACGGTATTGGGCTTTTCCCAGGTCGGTGCCGAGAGCGGATGGCGCACGGCCAACACCACCTCCATCCAGGACGCGGCCAGCGCAGCCGGCATGGAGTTGAAGTTCTCCGACGCGCAGCAGAAGCAGGAAAACCAGATCAAGGCGATTCGCACGTACATCCAGCAGAAGGTCGACGTCATCGCTTTCAGCCCCGTCGTCGAGACGGGATGGGAGCCGGTCCTCCAGGAAGCCAAGCGCGCGAACATCCCGGTGATCCTCACCGACCGCTCCGTCGACACCACCGACGATTCGCTGTATGCCACGTTCCTCGGCTCCGATTTCGTCGAGGAGGGCAAGAAGGCTGGCGATTGGCTGGTGCAGAACAGCGCCACTGCGGACACCACCGGCGACGGCAAGATCAACGTGGTCGAACTGCAGGGAACTACCGGAGCCGCTCCCGCCATCGACCGGGCCGAGGGATTCCGCGACGCCACCGGCGGCCAGTCGAACATCGCGATCACCGCGTCACAGACCGGCGATTTCACTCGTGACGGCGGCAAGCAGGTGATGGAGTCGTTCCTCAACTCCAACCGAGGCCAGATCGACGTCGTCTTCGCCCAGAACGACGACATGGGCCTGGGCGCAATCCAAGCCATCGAAGCAGCCGGGCTGGTACCCGGAAAAGACATCAAGATCATCACCGTCGACGCCGTCAAGGACGGAATGCAAGCACTGGCGGACAAGAAGATCGACTTCATCGTCGAGTGCAACCCACTTCTCGGACCGCAGCTGATGGAGCTCACGGACAAGGTCGTCAAGGGCGAGGACGTTCCCAAGAGGGTCGTCACCGAGGAGACCACCTTCACGCCCGACCAGGCGGCAGCAGTACTCGCCGACCGCCAGTACTGAGAGTCGACGCATGCATACCGACACCGTTCCCACCGCGGAGCCGATCCCCAGCACAGAGCCGACTCCGCTCGTGGAGATGAAAGACATCTCGATCACCTTCGGTGCCGTCCGAGCCCTCGACGGGGTGTCGTTGCGGCTCTTCCCCGGCGAGGTGCATTCGCTGATGGGTGAGAACGGTGCCGGTAAATCGACGTTGATCAAGGCACTGACCGGGGTCTACTCGATCGACAGCGGAACGGTCACGATCGACGGAACCGAACACGAGTTCGCGACGCCGAGCGCGGCCCAGGCTGCAGGTATCAGCACCGTCTACCAGGAAGTGAACCTACTTCCGAATCTGACTGTCGCAGAGAACATGCTCCTGGGCCGCGAGCCCCGACGCCTACCCGGAAAACTGTTGGGGGCCATCGGCGGTATCGACACGCGAGCGATGAACCGCCGTGCCAGAACGACTCTCGACCGGCTGGGCCTCGACATCGAGCCGTCGTCGGTCCTCGGGGACCATCCGATCGCCGTGCAACAGCTCGTCGCCATCGCCCGCGCAGTCGATGTCGACGCCCGCGTCCTCATCCTGGACGAGCCGACCTCGAGCCTGGACAAGGACGAGGTCGAAACCCTGTACTCCGTCATCGAACGGCTGAGGGAAGACGGAACCTCGATCGTCTTCGTGTCGCACTTCCTCGACCAGATCTATCGGATCTCCGATCGAATGACGATCCTGCGCAACGGAAAGCTCGTCTCCGAGCGCCTGGTCGCCGACACTCCGCAGTTCGAGTTGGTCGAGTTGATGATCGGTCGGGAACTGGACACCTTGCGCGAACTCGACAGCCGCGAGCCGGTGATGGTTTCCGACGAACAGACGCCCGTCGTGGAAGTGTTGGGCATCGGACGCAAGGGCGCACTGGAAGCAACCGATCTGCGTCTTCATGCGGGACAGGTCGTCGGCATCGCCGGTCTGCTCGGGTCCGGCCGTACCGAGCTTGCTCGCCTGCTCGGTGGAGCCGATCGATCGGACTCCGGATCGATCGAAGTGCATGCGACCAAGCACCGCATTCGCAGTCCACGCCAGGCCGCCGATCAGCGCATCGCCCTCACCAGCGAGGATCGCAAGGCCGACGGTGTGGTGGCCGATCTGACGGTGGCCGACAACATGCTGCTCGCTCTGCAGGCCAAGCGTGGATGGCTTCGTCCCATCCCCCGTGCCACCCGCACCAAGCTCGTCAAGGAATACATCTCTGCACTCGACATCAGGCCCGCCGATCCGAACGCGTTGATGCGCAACCTGTCCGGCGGCAACCAACAGAAAGTGCTCCTCGCCCGCTGGCTCATCACCGAACCCGAACTTCTGATTCTGGACGAACCGACACGCGGAATCGACATCGGTGCCAAAGCGCAGATCCAAACCCTGGTGGCCGACCTGGCCGCGCGCGGAATGTCGGTGGTGTTCATCTCCGCCGAGCTCGAAGAGATCCTGCGCCTCAGTGACCGCATCGTGGTCATGCGAGATCACCGCAAGATCGACGAACGTATCAACGACGGTGTGTCGGTCGGCGACGTGCTCGCCACCATCGCAGCCGGGGTGCGCACCGACGAACCCGTCGCGGCCGCCACTTCGACCACCGACAGGAATGTCGCATCATGACCGAAACCCTCGAACCATCGGCCGGCGCGCCCGCTCGCGCACGTGCCGCCCTCGCCCAGCCGGTCGTCTGGCCGCTGCTGGCTCTGATAGCTCTGATCGTCGTCAATGTCGTTGTGACACCGGACTTCCTCGACATTCGAATCGAAAACGGTGGCCTGTTCGGAAACATCGTCGATATCGCACGCAACTCCGCGCCGCTCATTCTGGTGGCCGTCGGCATGACGCTGGTGGTGGCAACCCGCGGCATCGACCTCTCCGTGGGCGCAGTGGCAGTCATCGCTGCCGCCGTTGCGTGTACTCGCATCGTCGCGGCACCGGACGAGGGTGCCACCACGACGATGATCATGGCTGTCGTCTGGGCACTGGGAGTATGTCTGCTGCTGGGTCTGTGGAACGGCCTTCTGGTGTCGGTCTTCGGGATTCAACCCATCATCGCGACGCTCATTCTGATGGTCGCCGGACGTGGCCTGGCCATGTTGATCACCGACGGAAACATCACGACAGTCAACAACCCGGCCTTCAGCACTCTCGCGTCGGGCACGCTTCTCGGACTTCCACTGGCACTGATCATCGCCCTCGTGGTCGTGGCAGCAACCGCACTGTTGACCCGGCGGACCGCACTGGGGATGCTCGTCGAAGCCGTCGGAATCAACCCGGAGGCAAGCAGATTGGCAGGCGTCCAGTCGCGGACGATCGTCTGGACGGTCTACGTGTTCGCCGCGGTGTGCTCGGGAATGGCCGGTCTGATCATCGCTGCGAACACCAACTCGGTGAACGCGAACAGTCTGGGCCAGTGGATCGAGCTCGACGCCATCCTCGCTGTCGTCATCGGCGGTACTGCTCTGACCGGTGGTCGATTCTCCATCGCCGGCACCGTCGTCGGTGCCCTGCTCATCGGCACACTCACGCGCACCATCACCAATGTCGGTATCCCCTCCGAGGCCAACTACCTGTTCAAAGCGGTCGTCATCATCGTGGTCTGCCTGTTGCAATCACCACGAGCCCGCGCATCACTGCGGACGTGGTTCCGCACCGACTCCACCAAGGCGGTACGACCGTGAGCGACCTCATGACTGCTCCCCCCACGACTACCGCGGCGGCACCGGGCCCCGCGCCCTCGACCTGGGACCGCGTGAAGCGGTACTCCCCACCGTCTCGGTTTCTGCCGGTCATCGCCACGTTCGCGCTGTTCGTCGGTCTGTTCGGACTCGGCGAATTCCGCTACAGCGGCTTCGCCGATCCACAGGTGTTCCTGTCACTGCTGATCGACAACTCGTTCCTCATCGTCCTCGCGGTAGGGATGACCTTCGTCATCCTCACCGGCGGAATCGATCTCTCCGTCGGGTCCGTCGTCGCACTCTCGACGATGATCGCCGCGCGCACACTGCAATTGGGCTGGCCACCGCTGCTGGTCATGGCCGTGGTGTTGCTGTGTGGCGCCGTGCTCGGCACCGTCATGGGTGCACTCATCCACTATCTGCAGATTCAGCCGTTCGTCGCCACCCTCGCCGGGATGTTCCTCGCCCGGGGCCTGTGCTACATGATCGGTGTCGAGTCGATCCCGATCACCGACGACACGTTCTCCTCCATCGCATTCGCCGTCATCGAACTACCCGGCGGCTACACCATCACCTGGAGCGTGGTGATCGCGCTGGTCACGGTGGCGATTGCTGCATACGTGTTGGCCTGCACTCGTTTCGGACGTTCGGTTTACGGAATCGGTGGCAACGAAGCGTCCGCGCTGCTGATGGGGCTCAAGGTGGCGGCTGTGAAAGTCGGCGTCTACACGATCAGCGGATTCTGCGCGGCGCTCGCCGGCCTACTGTTCTCCTTCTACGCACTGTCGGGCTACAGCCTCAACGCCGTCGGCATGGAGCTCGACGCCATCGCTGCGGTGGTGATCGGCGGAACGTTGCTCACCGGTGGGCGCGGGTACGTCCTCGGCTCGCTGGTGGGGGTCCTGATCCTCGGTGCCATACAGACTTTCATCGCCTTCGACGGAACCCTGAGCTCGTGGTGGACGCGAATCACGATCGGAGTGCTGCTCCTGGTGTTCGTTCTCGCCCAACGTCTGCTGACGGCGAGAAAGAGGTGACCAACACAGGGATCGACGGTAAGGCGCCGGTCATGACCGACGTCGCCCGATTGGCCGGGGTATCCCATCAGACGGTCTCACGGGTCATCAACGGCCAGAACAACTTACGCCCCGAAACCCGCGACCGGGTACAGAATGCCATCGACCAACTGGGCTATCGTCCCAATCGTGCCGCCAGGGCACTGGTCACCAAACGCTCCGCGTCGATCGGAATCATCGGCTCCAAAGGCGGGTTCTGGGGGCCGAGCACCACGCATCGCACCGTGCAGAGCGCGGCACGTGATGCCGGATTCTCCGTCAGCGCAGTCAGTCTCGCAACGCTGACACACGACGAACTCGTCGGCGCACTGCATCACCTGCACGACCAGGGCGTCGAGGGCATCGTGTTGATCGCCGCCACCGACGACGCTGTGGCAGCGGCTCGATCCGAGGAGTCCGTCGTTCCCGTCGTGGTCGTCGAAGGTGACCCCTCCACCTCGACCTGGACCGTGGGCATCGATCAGGTCGGCGGCGCTCGATTGGCCACCCGACACCTGATCGAGGCAGGTCACGAACGCATCGTGCATCTGTCCGGACCGCAGGGATGGACCGAATCCCGCGGCCGTGAACAAGGGTGGCAGGATGCGCTCGACGAGGCCGGGCTGGCGTGGACACCGGTCCTCCGCGGCGACTGGTCCGCACGCAGCGGCTACGAGAACGGGCTCCGCCTCGCCGAGGACCACACCGTCACGGCCGCGTTCTGCGCCAACGACCAGATGGCCCTCGGCTTGCTGCGCGCCTTCCACGAGAGCGGCCGCCGTGTGCCCGAGGACTTCGCCGTCGTCGGATTCGACGACATCCCCGAGGCTGCTTTCCTGATTCCACCACTGACGACGGTCCGCCAGGACTTCACCGAAGTCGGCAGACGCGCGATCGACGTCCTGCGCGCGGCACTGGACAACACTGCCGCGCCCGAGGCGTCCATCGATCCTGAACTCGTCGTTCGATCGTCCAGCACCACTGCACCGAAACCGACCACAACCGTTGCACCGCAACAAGGAGAATCGCATGTCCAGTGACCGCTACACGGTAGGAGTGGACTACGGCACTCTCTCCGGCCGTGCCGTAGTCGTCCGTGTGTCCGATGGTGCCGAAATTGCATCTGCCGTACACGAATACCGCCACGCCGTACTCGAGGAGACTCTGCCCGGCAGTACCGTACGACTACCCGACGCGTGGGCTCTGCAGGTGCCGGACGACTATCGCGACGTCCTACGCCGCGCCGTCCCCGCTGCGATGGCCGCCGCGGGCATCGAGCCGGAGCAGGTGGTGGGCATCGGGACCGACTTCACCGCATGCACCATGGTGCCGACCTACGCGGACGGCACGCCGCTCAGCGAAGACCCGCGGTTCGTCGATCGCCCACACGCATACGTCAAACTGTGGAAACACCATGCGGCGCAGGGACAGGCCGACCGGATCAACGAACTGGCCGCCCGACGCGGCGTGAGCTGGCTCCCCCGCTACGGCGGCTTGATCTCCTCGGAATGGGAATTCGCCAAGGCGCTGCAGATTCACGAGGAGGACGCCGAGATCTACGAGGCCATGGACCGGTGGGTCGAGGCGGCCGACTGGATCGTCTGGCAACTGTGCGGAAATTACGTGCGTAATGCCTGCACCGCGGGATACAAGGGCATCTATCAGAACGGCAAGTATCCTTCCGTCGATTTCCTCACCGAGCTCGCGTCCGGGTTCGGTGGGTTCGTGGCAGAGAAGCTCGACCAACCGCTGGGCGAGTTGGGCTCGCGTGCAGGCACGTTGACCGCCGAGGCCGCGGCATGGACGGGATTGCCCGAGGGGATAGCCGTCGCGGTCGGCAACGTGGATGCGCACGTCACGGCCCCGGCTGCGGGTGCCGTCGAATCGGGCCGCATGGTCGCCATCATGGGAACATCCACCTGCCACGTCATGAGTTCGACCGTGTTGAACGACGTTCCGGGTATGTGCGGCGTCGTCGACGGCGGCATCGTCGCTGGGTCGTACGGGTACGAGGCCGGCCAGAGTGGGGTCGGCGACATCTTCGGGTGGTTCACCCGCACCGGAGTTCCCGCGTCCTACAGTGAAGCGGCAACTGCCGCAGGCGAGTCCGTGCACGAATACCTGACGCGGCTCGCGTCGGCCCAAGAGGTGGGCGAGCACGGTCTGGTCGCGCTCGACTGGCACAGCGGCAATCGGTCGATCCTGGTCGATCACGAACTGTCCGGCCTGGTCATCGGATCGACGCTTGCGACGCGGCCCGAGGACACCTACCGCGCACTGCTCGAGGCAACGGCATTCGGCACCCGCGTCATCGTCGAGACGTTCCGCGACAGCGGCGTTCCCGTCGAAGAATTCGTCGTGGCGGGAGGTCTGGCCCGCAACCCACTGCTGATGCAGATCTACGCCGACGTGCTACGTATGCCGTTGTCCGTCATCGCGTCCGCACAGGGCCCCGCCTTGGGCTCCGCCATCCACGCGGCAGTGGCCGCAGGCTGCTACCCGGACGTGCCGGTGGCGTCGAAGTCGATGGGCAAGGTCCGCCGCGGTGCATTCGTTCCGGACGAGTCCCGCTCGGAGGCATACGACTCGCTGTACGAGATCTACCTGGAACTGCACGATCGCTTCGGTCGGGACGTACCGACCATGCGCCGGCTGCGATCACTGCGTCGCGCAGCCCTGACGAGGAAGCTGGAAGCGAAATGACAGTTGTCGACGATGTTCGCGAGGTCGTCGAGGAGATTCGCAAGGACGTGTGCGCACTGCATGCGGAACTGGTGCGCTACGGTTTGGTCGTGTGGACGGCGGGCAACGTGTCCGCGCGCGTTCCCGGTCGAGACCTCATGGTCATCAAGCCGAGCGGCGTCTCCTACGACGACCTGACACCGGGCAACATGGTGGTGTGCGATCTGCACGGTCGAGTGGTCGAAGGAGACCACGCGCCGTCCTCGGACACCGAGGCGCAGGCATACGTCTATCGGCACCTCGACCATATCAACGGTGTGGTGCACACTCATTCGCCCTACGCGGTGGCGTGGGCCGCACGAGGAGAACCCATTCCGGTCGTGACCACGATGTGCGCCGACGAATTCGGCGGCGACATTCCGGTGGGTCCGTTCGCCGTGATCGGCGACGACTCGATCGGGCGCGGCATCGTCGACACCCTCGCAGACAGCCGCTCTCCGGCAATACTCATGCAGAACCACGGCGTCTTCGCCGTTGGCCCGTCGGCCCGATCTGCGGTGAAAGCGGCGGTCATGTGCGAGGACGTGGCCCGATCGGTGCACCTGTCGTATCAACTGGGACAACCACTTCCCATCCCCCGCGCGTCGGTCGACGCACTCTACGACCGCTACCAGAACGTCTACGGCCAGCGCTGATCAGCGCCACATTTTTCCACGGAAGGTACATTCTCCATGTCCGAAGTATGGTTTCTCACCGGCAGCCAAGGCCTCTACGGTCCCGAGACGCTCGAGCAGGTAGCAGTCCAGTCACGGGAGATCGCAGACAAACTCGACGGCGCACTACCGGTATCCGTCGTCTGGAAGCCGGTGCTGCTCGACGCGTCCGCGATCCTGCGGTGCATGCGCGAGGCCAACGCCGCCGAGGACTGCATCGGCGTCGTCACCTGGATGCACACTTTCTCGCCGGCCAAGATGTGGATCGCAGGCTTGGACGCGCTCGATGTTCCACTGCTGCACCTGCACACGCAGGCCGGAATGTCGTTGCCCTGGTCCACGATCGACATGGAGTTCATGAATCTGAACCAGGCTGCGCACGGTGATCGCGAGTTCGGGCACATCGAGTCCAGGGTCGGCGTACTGCGCACCACCATCGCGGGCCACGTCGACAATCCGTCGGTACGGACGCGGGCGGAGCAGTGGGCGCGCGCGGCACTCGGCCGGGCCGAATTGCGTTCGCTGAAACTGGCCCGCTTCGGCGACAACATGCGCGACGTCGCGGTCACCGAGGGCGACAAGGTGGAGGCGCAGCTGCGGTTCGGCGTCTCCGTGAACACCTACGGCGTCAACGATCTCGTGGACGTGGTCGACAGCGTCAGCGAGTCGGCCGTCTCGGAACTCGTCGACGAGTATCGGTCGCTCTACGACATCGCACCGAGCCTCGACAAGGACGGGGATCGTCACGACTCCCTCCGCTACGGCGCACGCGTCGAAGCGGGAATGCGGCAGTTCCTCACCGACGGCGGGTTCAAGGCGTTCACCACCAATTTCGAGGACCTCGGCGGCCTGCGTCAGTTGCCGGGATTGGCGGTGCAGCGACTGATGGCCGACGGTTACGGCTTCGGCGGCGAGGGCGACTGGAAGACGTCGATGTTGTTGCGCGGCATGAAGGTGATGGCCGAGGGACTGGAGGGCGGTACGTCCTTCATGGAGGACTACACCTACCACCTCGTCCCCGGTGAGGAGAAGATCCTCGGTGCACACATGCTGGAGGTGTGCCCGTCCATCACGACGTCTCGCCCCACACTGGAAATTCATCCACTCTCGATCGGCGGCCGCGAGGATCCGGTGCGGCTGCGATTCACCGCCGATCCGGGGCATGGCGTCGTCGTCGGACTGTCCGACGTCGGTGAGCGATTCCGATTGACGGCCAACGTGATCGACGTGGTCGAGCCCGACGAGGCGCTGCCGAAACTACCCGTGGCATGCGCAGTGTGGGAACCGCAGCCCTCGCTGTCGGTGTCGGCCGAATCGTGGTTGACTGCAGGCGCACCCCACCACACGGTGTTGAGCACCGCCATCGGTCTGCCTGTGCTGGAGGCATTCTCGGACATGATCGGTGTCGAGCTGCTCGCTATCGATTCCGGCACCACGACGCGTGGGTTCCAGCAGACTCTCCGATGGAATGCGGCCTACCACCGACTCGCAGCGAGGTTGTGAGCTGGTAGTGCCCGCCGTCTAACCGTGGCGAGCGCGGTATTCCTCTTCGGCCCCGGGGTGCAGAGGAATACCGCCCGTCATGACCAGTGAGCGTGCGTCGAGAAATTGGCTGCCGATCGCTTGCCCGGGGACCAGGGCCGACGATCGGTCGAGCAGAACGCTCACTAGGGCTGCGACAACTCGGTTCGGCACATCGGGGTGGGCCAACAGCAGATTCGGAATTCCGACGGTCGTCACCTCCGGGTGCGAGCCGTACACGTTCGCCGGAACCGGGACCGCCTCGTACGCGGTGCCGAACGCCCGACGCAGGTTCGGAACGAGACTGCCCAATTCGAGCAAGCGGATCTCGCTACTCGGGTCGGCGAAAGCCGGGGTCGGCAATCCACCCGCCCACATCACCGCGTCGATCTCGTTGTCGGACAACGCGGTCGCAGCCGCCTTCATCGACAATTGAACTTCACGAACTGCATCCGGTCCCGAGACGCCGGCCGCGTCGAGGATCCGATGCGAGAGAACCGTTGCCCCCGATCCGGGCGCGCCGGTACTCACTCGTCGTCCCCGTAGATCGCTCGCTGCGAGGATGGTCGAGTCCGCCCGCACAGCGACCTGAAAGTAGTTCTCGTAGACACATCCGACCGCGGCCAGGTCGGTACTCGGGTGGCTGTATGCGGCGTCGATCAGCGTCATCGCCAGTTCGGCACGACCGGAGATCAACGCGTCGAGGTTGTCGAGAGAACCGGATGTCGTGAGCGGCACTACCTCGACCTCCGACAGTCCGGCAGCCGCGTCGGACAGCAAGCCGGAGAACTCCCAGAAGAAGCCGCCCACCTCGCCCGCCGCCAGGCGCAGTTGCATCGGCGGGTCCGTGGCACAGGCTCCCATGGCCACCGCGGTCAGCGACACGACACCGGCCCGCAGAGCTGTTCTTCGGGAGAACAACGCAGCGGGCCGGAGCATGTCACTCACTGTAAGTCGTCACAGGTCACGCGAAGGCCTTGCCCTGCTCCCTGTCGAGGACGGTCTCGGTCTTGTTCCGCAGCACGAAGATGTACACCAGGAGCGAGATGCCGATGACGACGGTCACGTACAGAATGAACCACCCGACGTGCCCACCGTTCTTCGCGGCCTGGTAGATCAACGGAGCGGTACCGCCGAACGCGGAGTTCGCCAGCGCGTAACCGAGGCCGACTCCCAATGCGCGGATGTGCGAGGGGAACAATTCGGCTTTGACGATCGCGTTGATCGAGGTGTAACCGGTGAGGATGACGTAGCCGACGCAGACCAGCGCCAAGGACTGCACCACCGACGTAGCCGACGGCAGGTACGTGATGAGCACGTAGGTGTAGAGCACGCCGCCGACGCCGAAGAAGACCAGCAGAGGCTTGCGTCCCACCTTGTCGCTGATCAAGCCGCCGATGGGCTGCAGCAACATCAGGAAGATCAGCCCGAACAGGTTGATCCAGGTCCCGGTCATTCCGCGATCCTCGTACGCTGCCTTGATCATCGAGGGTGCATTGACGCTGTAGGTGTAGAACGCGATGGTGCCACCGGCGGTCACCATGAAACAGATCAGCAGAGCGCGCCAGTGCTTTCCGACCAATTCCTTGAGAGATCCGGACGCCTGGTCAGCACCGCTACGAACTGCCTCGAGCTGATCCTTCGTCAGGGACTCGTCCATGCTGCGGCGCAGCCAGAAGACAACCACTGCGGCGACGCCACCGATGAAGAACGCTATGCGCCAACCGAAGTCCTCGATCTGCTCCCGCTCGAAGAAGACCTGCATCAGCAGCAACGTGACCTGCGCCAGAACGTGGCCACCGATCAGCGTGACGTACTGGAACGAGGAGAAGAATCCGCGACGCTCACGAGTGGCGGCCTCGGACATGTATGTCGCCGACGCTCCGTACTCACCACCGGTGGCGAAGCCCTGCACCAGACGGCACAGAATCAGAATGACCGCGGCCCACACACCGATGCTCTCCCGGCCGGGGGTGAACGCGATGACCATCGAGCAGGCCGCCATCAGCGAGACGCTGAATGTCAGTGCGGCTCGGCGACCGTTCCGGTCTGCGTATCGTCCGAAGAACCACGAACCGACCGGACGCATCAGGAACGTGACCGCGAAGATCCCGTAAACGTAGATGGTCGAATTCTTGTCCGCCGAGTCGAAGAACTGATTCTCGAAATACGTCGCGAAGACGGTGTAGACGTACACGTCGTACCACTCGACGAGGTTGCCCGACGACCCACGCAGTGTGTTGTACACGGCGCGGCGGGTGGCTGCGGGAGACGAGACCGGCGGGTTCGCACGAGACGAACCAGCGGTCGAAGTGGCCTCGTTGGCCATGGGCAGGTCCTTCCACAGATAGCTTGCGGGTGGTCGCCGAACGCGTGACGGCAACCGAAGTCCTTCTACTGTGACCCCCAGCACAGCGAGAACCAAGCTGTTTCGCGTTTCCTAACACTCCCTTAGGACAGGGACCCGCTCGAGCCGTGACGCGGGAGCAGCATTCGGACGATCAAACCGGACGGTCGATGAGCGTCGACCTCGAGGCGTCCTCCCACTCGTTCGATCAGGGCCGCGACTATTGCCAGGCCGAGCCCCGTTCCGGCCCCGTGAGCACTCGATGCCCGAAAGAACCGGTCCGCGATCATCGGCAATTCGGCAGCGGATACACCCGGGCCGGTGTCGGTGATCGACACCACGACGTGATCGTCGCCGGCTCGGCAGTCGATATCGACCTCCGCTCCCGAACCGGCGTACTTGGTCGCGTTGCTCAGGATCGCGTCGAGCATGCGCACCAGGTCTTCCTCCGGTACCGCAGCAGTGTGATCGGCTCCCGGGTCGGGATCCGCGACATGGACGGTCAGCCCGGCCACTGTCAGTGCGCTCGACCAGAATCGGACTCTGTCGGTGAGCACGAACAGTACGTCGCACGCGGTCTCGCGATGCAGGACCGGCGTCTCGGCAGCAGCGAGAACGAGAAGATCCTCGACAACGGAGTCGAGCCGATCGACCTCCAGTGTCGTTCGCTGGTGCGCTTCGGCGACCGATTCGGGCACCCGAATTCCCAACACGTCCAGTCGAATTCGTAATGCCGCCAACGGGTTACGCAATGCATGGGCGGTGTCGGCCACGAGACGACGCTGCGCAGCGGTCGCGTTCTCCACATCGTCTGCCATCGCGTCGAACGCACGCGAGAGCGCTCGAACCTCGGGCGGACCGACGTGTGCGTCCGACTCGAGACGTGGCGAGTCGTCGAGAGGCCGGCGATCGTGAAAGGCGTCGCCGAACGATTGGACTCGCATCGACAACGACGTCAGTGGACGAACGACCCAGCGCGACAACGCAGCAGCGATCAGCGCCACCGTGGCCAAGATCAGCAGCGCACCGACAGCGATCACCGCCCACCCGATCGCCACATCCCGGCGGGCCGCGTCGGTGGAGGCTGCGATCACCACGGCACCGTCGACCTGCGTTCCCCCACCGATCGGTGCTGCCACCAGTACCGACGACGGCGACCACGGCGTCACACTCGACGGAAGGCCACCGCGTTGATTGCGCAGGGCACCGGCCACCGCCTGTTGAACGTCCGTGCGCGTCGTATCCAGACCCGATGCAGCACGGACCGCTCCGGTGCGGTCGACCACCACGATCCCCTCGCCGTACAGATCGTTGTAGCGCTGCACCGACTCTCGGATTCGTGAATCACCCGACTCGTCCTCCCGGGAGCTCAGTTCCGCGAAGTACGTTGCAGCGGCAGCTCGATTCTCACCGAATCGTTGGGCGCGTTCGCGCCCCAGCAACAATCCCAGCGGAACCGACAGCGCGAGAACGACGACGGCCGAGTAGACCATCAGCACCACGAGAACCCGGCGCCGCACGTCAGCCGTCCCAGCGGTAGCCGAAGCCGCGGATCGTGGCGATGGTCCCGGGTCGGCCGAGCTTGGCACGCAACGTCGTCATGTGCACGTCGAGCGATCGCGAGATCGCCACGTACGCATCGCCCCAGATCGCATCCATCAGCTGTTCGCGGCTCACCGCTTCACCACTTCGGGTCGCCAGGTGCGCAAGCAGGTCGAACTCTTTGGTGGTCAGCCCGATGTCTCGCCCGTCGACTTCGACACTGCGCCCGACGAGATCGACGACCACGTCGCCCAACTCGAGCCGATCCACCGCCGCATCACTCGTTGCGCTCCGACGCCGCGCCGCCACTTCCAGCCTCGCGTGCAACTCCCCCAATCGAGCGGGCTTGACGACGTAGTCGTCCGCGCCCGCGCGCAGAGCTCGGACCACCGACCGCTCGTCGTCCCGCGCGGTCAGCACCACCACGGGCACCGAACTCAAGGTCCGCAGCTTACGAAGCGCCTCGAGGCCGTCCATGTCGGGTAAGCCGAGATCGAGGAGAACGACACCCATGCCGTGGTACCCGAGCAGCAGGTCGGCACCGCGGCGCATCCGGACAGGGTCGTGCCCCACCTCGGTCAGCGCATCCACCAACGCGTCGCCGACGCCGTCGTCGTCCTCCACCACCGCTATTCGCATCGCCTCGAGATTAGGCCACGATCTGCCGCCTCGCCCCCCGTGGAGCGACCATGACAATGCCGAGCGATGTAAACACTACAGGACCTCTAGTTAGGTTCGGCATTCCTTATATAGACTCCGTCGGTGCTCAGCGAGATGACGTACCTCGACCGCCCCGGTGTGCGCTTCGCGCGCGACCTCGGCCGCTTCGGTGACGAAGCTGCCCTGATCGCGGCACACGAGACGCTTACCTACCGTGACCTCGACGAACGTGTCGAGCGTCGGGTATCGGAACTCGGGACGACGCGTTGTCTCGTGCTGATCGCCGGTTCCAACGACGTCGACGTGATCGTCACGTATCTGGCGGCGCTGCGGGCCGGGCATCCGGTACTGCTGGCTCCGGGCGACAGTTCCGGCCACTTCGACGGCCTGATCGACGCCTACCGGCCCGATGTGGTGGTTCGCACCGTCGACGGCCACAGCGTCATCGAGAAGGATGACCGACAACCTGGGCATCACCTGCACCCCGACCTCGCGTTGCTGCTCAGCACGTCCGGCTCGACCGGTTCGCCCAAGCTCGTCCGACTCTCGCACCGAAACGTGCAGTCCAACGCCGAGTCGATCGCGGAGTATCTCGGCATCCGCGCCACCGACCGAGCGGTGACGACGCTGCCCATGCACTACTGCTACGGGTTATCGGTCGTGCACAGCCACCTTCTACGCGGTGCCGCCTTGATTCTGACCGATTCTTCCGTCACCGATCCCAACTTCTGGAACCTCGTGCGGACTCAGCGCGGAACAACGTTCGCCGGCGTGCCGTACACCTTCGATCTACTCGACCGGATGGGGTTCGAAGGGCTGGATCTGCCCGAGCTGCGCTACATCACGCAGGCCGGTGGCAAGATGCCGCCGGATCGCGTCCGGAAATATGCCGAGCTGGGTCGACGTCGGGGATGGGATCTGTTCGTCATGTACGGGCAGACCGAGGCAACCGCCCGAATGGCCTATCTGCCATCCGATCTCGCCGCCGCCCACCCGCACACAATCGGCCGTCCGATTCCCGGAGGTTCCTTCCGCCTGGAGACAGTCGACGACTCCCCGAGTGGGACAGGCGAACTCGTCTACTCCGGGCCGAATGTCATGCTCGGCTACGCAGAGGGTCCCGACGACCTTCGCCTCGGTGACACCCTCGCGGGCGAACTACACACCGGCGACCTCGCGCGGCTCACGGACGACGGGTTCTACGAGGTGGTGGGGCGACGAAGTCGATTCGCGAAGGTGTTCGGTCTGCGTATCGACCTGCAGCACGTCGAGTCCGCACTCGCACAGCACGGGCTGACGGCGTGCTGCACCGGTGGTGTCGACGAGCTGGTCGTCGTCGTGGAGGGCGGAAACGTCGACGAGGTCCGCCGCACGGCCGCTCGGACCAGCAGCCTCCCCGTTGCCGCGGTCCGAGTCTGCCTCGTCGACGAACTGCCGAGAACGCCCACCGGCAAACCCGATCTGCGAGCGGTCGCGGACATCGCGGACCGGCACGGGCTCGACCCGTCGTACGCCGTCTCGACCACCGCCGACGTGAAGGCGCTGTTCGCCGAGATCCTGCACTGCGCGCAGGTGGACGACGACAGTACGTTCGTGAGTTCGGGCGGCGACTCCCTGTCGTACGTCCGTATGTCCCTGCGACTCGAGGCCATGCTGGGCCATCTCCCC
Organism: Rhodococcus sp. 05-2254-5; assembly: GCF_002258575.1. NCBI lineage: Bacteria > Bacillati > Actinomycetota > Actinomycetes > Mycobacteriales > Nocardiaceae > Rhodococcus > Rhodococcus sp. 05-2254-5. The sequence goes on from NZ_NOZG01000034.1 coordinate 56,021, forward strand.
GAGAATTGGCACACCACACCGGTGCGAGAGTTGGATCGCGGCCCGCGCATGCGCCGCGGTTGGCGCCGAGTGGAGACGAACGTTCTGCTGCGCGCCCTGGCGATCGTTCTGATCGTAGGCTCACACATTCACCTGTTCGCGGTACTCGGCGGAGCGCACGTACTACTCGGAATTGCCGGCTACAACTTCGCCCGCTTTCACCTCGGCGCAGCCGACCGCAACGAGCGGTTGCGGCGTGTACTGAGGAGCGTCGCCCGAATAGCCGTTCCCAGCATGCTGTGGATCGGATCTGTCATCGCCCTCACCGGGGACTATCGAATCACCAGTGCATTTCTACTCAACGGAATCCTCGGCCCGGACGGGTGGTCTGCGGAATGGCGGTACTGGTTCGTCGAAGCGATCGTGTACATCGTTCTCGCCGTAGCTGCTCTGCTTTTCGTGCCGTTCGTCGATCGTCTCGAACGCTGTCACCCGTTCTGGTTCCCGATGGGACTCGTGGGCCTGGGACTCGTCGCCCGCTACGGCCTGATCGACATCGACGACAGCCCCAACCGCATTCTGACCGCGTCGGTGGTCTTCTGGTTGTTCGCCTTGGGTTGGGCTGCGGCGCAAGCGGACACTGTCCGGCAGCAGCTGTGGGTGACGGCGGCCATCGTTGGCACGGTGCCCGGATTCTTCTTCGGTGACACCCAACGAGAAGTCATCGTCACTGCCGGCCTGTGCATGTTGGTATGGCTGTCGTCGATTCCATTCCCCATGATGTTGAGCCGGGTGGCAGGAGTGTTGGCGAGCGCCTCGCTCTACATCTACCTGACCCACTTTCAGGTCTACCTGCCACTCCGCGACGACCACCCCGTGCTGGCATTCGTTCTGTCGATCATGGTCGGAATTCTGTACTGGCAGGCGGTCGACCTCGCACTCGCTCTGCACAGACGTGTCAGGAACCGCGCTCGACAGGCCAAGAGGAGCCCCACCGCGACATCGGCCGACTCGAGTCGCCGCTTTCGCACGCTCGGCGACCGCTGGCCAGGCTTCGAATCAGGGTGATTCGAACCGTCGCTGCACGGACTCGGACGGGTTAGCTTCGGTAACGATGCTCGAGCCGTGGTAGACGTCGGTCTGCCCAACAGTGAGGACAGTCGCACCGCATGGCGCTCAACAACGGAACTCTGATCCACCTGGTCGCACGAGAGGGAAAGCAGGACGAGGTCGCCGCGATCCTGGGCGAAGCACTCGGATCGGTGGCGCGGGATCCGCAGACCGCGACGTGGTACGCGTATCGAATCACCAACACCGAGTTCGGAATCTTCGGTTCGTCCGAAAGCAAGGTGCCCCTCGGCCAGGACGGCCATCGGGTGCTCACCCGACTGTCCGACGACCTGCTCGCGCACGCGCCGTCGGTGCAGTCGTTCGACGTGCTCGCCTCCAAGGTCTGATGTCGACCGACCTGCGATGAGCAGCAGGTTCACCCCAGTACTCCGACCCGCTGATCGAAAGAGCCGAACATGAACGCAGGGCCCGACACCGCACGCAAGCAGCTGGTACTGAGCGCTTTCGACATGGCGTGCGTGGTGCACCAGAACCCCGGCATGTGGACCGACGCCGATGACCAGACTCACCGCTACACCGACATCGAGTACTGGGTGGAATTGGCCCAGACGCTGGAAGCGGCGGGTTTCGACATCCTCTTCCTGGCCGACGTCCTGGGGTTCTACGACGTGTACGGCGGCAACCGAGACGCCGCACTGCGTACAGCTGCGCAGGCACCCGTAGCCGATCCGCTGTTGACGATCTCGGCCATGGCCGCGGCGACGAAGACGCTGAGTTACGGTGCGACGGTCTCGTCCACCTACGAACTGCCGTACAAGTTCGCCAAGACCATGACGACACTCGATCACCTCACCAAAGGCCGGGTGGCGTGGAACGTCGTGACGTCCTACCAGCAGAGCGCAGCAGTCAATCTCGGCCTGACGCAGCAGATCTCGCACGACGAGCGGTACGAGATCGCCGACGAGTTCATGGAGGTCTGCTACAAGCTGTGGGAGGGCTCGTGGGAAGAGGACGCGGTGGTGCGCGACCGCGCTCGTGGCGTCTACACCGAGCCGTCCAAGGTGCACGACATCGACCATGCCGGTAAGTACTTCACCGTTCCCGGTGCGCATCTGGGCGAACCGTCCCCGCAACGCACGCCGTTCCTGTTCCAGGCCGGGGCGTCGGCCCGGGGGCGCAAGTTCGCCGCCAAGCACGCCGAAGCGGTCTTCCTCGTCGGAGTCAACCCCCACGACGTTCGCCCCATCGTCGACCAGTACCGCATGTTGGCCGCCGAGCAGGGACGCGATCCGCGAAGCCTGAAGATCATCATGATGCTCACTCCCATCGTCGCCGCGACCGACGAGGCCGCGCACGAAAAGCTGCTGCAGGTTCAGAAGCACGCCCAGGTCGACGCCGCTCTGGCATTGTGGGGCGGATGGACCGGAGTCGATCTCTCGGGAGCCGACCCCGACAAGCCGTTGGACCAGTTCCGAGGCGACGGCATCCGTGCGTTCAGCGACATGCTCACTCGGGTCGACAGCGAATTGGTATGGACACCACGCAAACTGGCGGAGTGGCTGTGCGTGGGCGGCATGAGCGCGAGCATCGTGGGCTCACCGAAGACGATCGTCGATCACTTCGAGGAGTGGATCGAGATCGCCGATGTCGATGGCTTCAACATCGCTCGCGTCACCAACTTCGAAACGTTTCGCGACTTCGGAGAATTGATCACCCCCGAACTCCGTCGCCGTGGATTGATTCCCGACACCAACCGCACCGAACCCACCTCCCTGCGTGAACTGGTGCTGGGGCAGCCCCGTCTGCGCGACGACCATCCCGGCGCGGCCTTTCGGCCCGCCGCGACGACGGGTCCCCGTCCGGCCCCGCCGACGACCATTCGTGTCGCACCCCGCAATGTCGGACTCCTGGTCACCCTCACCGCCAAACCCGACACGGCAGACGCCCTGGAAAACTGGCTCACCGAGATGCACGCCCACGCACTCGACGAGCCGGGCACCACAACCTGGTATGCAATCAAGTTGAGCGAGAACACGTTCGCGATCTACGACACGTTCCCCGACGAGGACGGACGCCAGGACCACCTGCACGGCAGCATTGTGAAGTCCCTCCGCGAACGCCAGCAGGAGCTTCTGGCCGAGCCGCCGACCATCCGTCAGGTGGACCTGCTCGCAGTGAAATCCTTGTTGACGGTCTGATCGACGAACGTCAGCGGCTGGATTCTCCCGGCTGCTACCAGAAATGACTGGACGTGGCTGACATGATCGAAGACATGATCATCACCCCGTCCGTCGAGCAGTTCCGTCGATTGGCACAGTCGTCTCCGTGGCGTTGGAGAACTGTCGAGCTCGCATTCGTGCGCGCCGGTCACACAGCTCCGGTGCACGCATGGATTCGACGCCCGGGATACCTTCGCGTGGAGAACGCCGCTGGTGAAGTCGTCGAAGTATCCTCCGTGACAATCCCATTCGACGAGAGGGCAGCTGTGTACTCGAACGGAGCCGATGCCGACCGTCCCAGTGCACTGTGGGCATCGGATACGACACCGGTGTTCGACGCCGATGGGTTGGTGTCGGCGTTACCATCGGAAACGGATTCGTGGTTCGTGGACTGGGACGATCCGTTCTACGAGAACTACCAGTGGATCGCGATGCTCAACCCGATCGAACTCACTCGTTCACCGCACGACCATTCGTCCGCCGCGACAGGCACCGACGTATCCGAGGTCGAGGTAGTCGAGCACGGCGGGCGGCAAGCGTGGGAGGCCATCGTCTGCACCACTCCGGAGTACGACGCCCGATGCGAATGCTGCGCATTACTGAGCGGGTACTACGACTTCGATACCGGGCACTGGGTTCCCGGGCCGCCGGTATCCGTGAGACTCGACGTACAGACCGGAATCTGTGTCTACGTCGGTCCGACCACGGACGGTCCGACCGATGACTGCGACATCGACGTGACGATCCTCGCCGTCGACGAAGCTATGGACGACAGCATGTTCGTGCGGGGTGGCCGAACATAATTCGGTACCGCCCCAGCGCGCTCGTATGCCAGCCTGAAGCGATGGAATGGCAGGCTTTCGAATGCGTCGAGGAGTGGCGTCTTCCGTTCGTCCCGGACTCCGGTCACGGCGCACCCACTCGGATCGTCGACGCGTGCGGTGCCGTGGGGCGTGATCTGTACTGCCGCAAGCACGGCAGCGAACAGCACATCGAGCGGTCGGAATGGACGATCGCACTGATGGAGACCGGGCACTGCCATGTCGGGCTCGAACCCGTCCTGCATCACCGGACGCCCGCCCTCGAGCAGTTCCGGGGCTTCTCGTTCGGCGCGTTGCATATCGATCAAACGCTCGCCGAGGCCACGGTCGTCGTTGCCGACTCGGTGCAGGGCGAACTCGCAGGCTATTACCCGTTCATCCAGTGGCCGATCCAGGAGAAGCGACTGCTCCTGCCGGTGGTGCGCGACGGAACGGCCGTGTGGCGGGACCCGCGGACCGACCTGACTGTTGCCGAGATCGGGCTGCTGACCGACTGACCACGAGATCCGCAACGCACCAGAGTCATTCGGTAGAGCTGGTACGCGAAACAGGCGGTATGGTCGCGACCAATCGATCGATCACCGAACGGACGACCTCCGGAGCCGGGGCGTGCGTCAGCAATCCCTCCACGACGAACGTCCCGATGCGCAGCATCGCATCGGCTTCGGACCCGGACAGTCCAGCCTTCTCGATATCGGAAGCGAACAACGATTCCGCGAAGTGGTGGAAACCGTTGTGCCAGTGTTCGATTGCTGCCGACTTGGCAACTCGGTCGTGCACCGTCGATACCAGAGGGCCCACCCTCTGCAGTTGCTCCACGAGCCAGACCAAACGGTCGGCCAGGGATCGATCCGCGACGGTCGCATAATCTGCCGCGTCCTCGGCCGCGATAGCGGTCAGCACTGCGACCAGGATGTCGTCCTTGTCGTCGAAGTACCAGTACACGGTGTTCGGGGTGATCCCGACAGCTTTCGCCAGACGGCTGATCGATGCGCGCTCGAAACCGTCGGATACGAACATCTCGCGGGCAGCGGCGACGATGTCGTCGCGCTTGCTCTCTCTGTCGTGCAGTCCGCGATTCTTGGGCATGTCCCGGAGTTTATCTTGAATGTCATTCAAGACACTGCTACCGTTCTTGATGACCGTTCAAGAGATGGAGACGTGGCAGATGTCGAACACCGGACGCACAGCCCTGATCACCGGCGCATCCGCAGGCATCGGCGCGGCCTTCGCCCGTCACCTCGCCGCCGAGGGACACAACCTCGTTCTGGTAGCCCGTCGCGAGGATCGGTTGACTGCACTGGCAAACGAGCTCACCACGCGCCACAGCGTGCGGTGCGACGTGGTGGCCGCCGACCTGGCCGATCGCGACGCTCCCCGCGCGATCATGGAGCGCACGCGAGCCCTGGGTGTCGACATCGACATACTCGTCAACAATGCTGGAATGTCGGGGAATTCGAAGTTCGCCGACGCTCCATTCGAGTCGCTGGCCGCGGAGATCCAGGTGATGATCACGGCGGTGACCGAACTTGCTCACCTCACTGTTCCTGGCATGAAAGAGCGAGGATACGGACGCATCGTCAACCTCTCGTCGCTGGCGGCCCTGCTTCCGCCCGCAGCCAGTCTGCTGTACACCGGCATCAAGTCCTACGTACTCGACATGTCGCAGTCACTCGACATGGAGCTGCGTCCCCACGGCATTCACGTCACCGCGCTCTGCCCGGGCTTCACGCACAGCGAGTTCCACGACGTCATGGGGACCAGGGAGGCGGCCACGTCCAAGCTCCCCTCGATCCTCTGGCAGAACCCCGAGGACGTCGTCCGCGAGGGATGGCGCGCGGTCGAGAACGGCACTCCGGTGTGCGTGCCCGGGTTGGTCAACAAAGCGACTGCTGTTGCAGCCAAACCGATTCCGACACGTATCGGGTACTACCTCGGTCGGACACTCAATCCCTTCAAGTAACGAGTTTCGATCCATACAGTCTTTGCTGAACAGAGGAACAATCGCATGATCACCGACGACCACACCGGTTTCACCCGTACCGAGACGTCATTCCACTCGAACGGAGTTCGTTGCGCTGCTACGGTTTTCCGGCCGAGCAGCCCGGCCTCCGACCGTCTGCCGGTGATTGTCATGGCCCACGGGTTCGGCAGTCCCCGAGCCATGCGCTTATACGCCTACGCGGAGCGTTTCGTCGCGGCCGGTTACGTGGTGTGCGTCTTCGACTACCGGTTCTTCGGGGACAGCGAGGGCGAACCGCGCCAGTTGTTGGACGTGAACGAACAGCTCACCGACTGGCGAAACGCAGTCGACTTTGCTCGCTCATTGGACGGAGTCGACAACAATCGGGTCGTCGGCTGGGGGACGTCGTTCGCCGGTGGCCACGTACTGACGTTGGCGGGCAACGGTATTCGATTCGCAGCCGTCATCGCCCAGGTACCCCACATCGACGGCATTGCTGCCGTTCGCGCAACCGGATTGCGACAGGCTGTGCGGCTGGCACCGGCCGCCATGTCCGACGCTGTGCGCGCTGTCCTCGGCCGATCGCCGCGCTACGTCGACAGCGTCGGACTACCCGGCCAACGAGCCGTGATGGTCTCGCCCGACGCGATGAAGGGGCGTGACCGTCTCGTCCTCGAGTCCGGACTGTCCGACGGCGACTACCCCGAAACCGTCGCTGCACGAATCCTTCTGAAGATCTGGCGCTACTCCCCCGGAAGAACGATGTCGCGTATCGACTGCCCCACTTTGGTGCAGATTGCGTCCGAAGACACAGTGACCCCGGCGTCCGTCGCACAACGCGCCGCGGCGAAAGTTCGCGGTGCGACGGTTCGAACCTACGTAGGCGGTCATTTCGACCCGTACGTGGAGCCGCTGTTCTCCTCGGTGATCGGAGATCAGCTGACCTTCCTCGCCGATACTGTGCCCGTGCCACTCCGGGCTGTCCCCTCCGCCTGACCGCACGTTCGGTGCACCCCACAGTTCTCGGATTGGATCACCATGCCCGACGGCGCGAGCAGCTCCGAACTCTGGCTGTTGCGAACATATTTCGGCGAGGACGACGACGCAATCTGGACGTCCTTGACGGAGTCGGCGCGCAGCACACGATCTGTCGTCCCGGGTGCCGAGCTGGTCGTGTCGTCAGACCGAACACAGTGCCAGCAGCGTATTCGACGGGTCGTCGCACGACTGGCGACGCGCGCCGAGGCGAACGACGGACTGTATGTCGCGCTTGCCGACAAGCAGACGTTCGCGCGCCCGGGTCGAACGCTGCTCACCATCGACTGTTCGGCGGTTCCGCGCAACGCCGAACGCATACCCTCGACTCGAATGACTCCGGACAGTGCCTTCCGGTTGGGCATCGACGGGCATGCACCGAAGATCGAACCGGCCCGGTTGTCGAAACCGAAACAGGCGACTACGTTTCACCACTCCGAGCCCCTCGCCGCCGACCTCGCCGACCGTGTCGGGGAGGCAGTCCGAGCCAGTCTGCGCTGGCGATCGGACATGACACGAGACGGTTTCGGTGGGTAGACATCGGGACTCACCGGCAAGACGTGCGCCCACCGAGCGACCGGCCGGCATGCGGGCGAACGACGAGACACCCGACCCGCTGCTGCGGACGGGGGTTGTCGTTCAGACTCTGCTGTTCGGGCTGCTCGGCATCGGCACCACGTTCACGCAGGACGGCCCCACCGAAGGACTCGGCACCGTACTGACCTACGCCGTGTGCATCAGCACGATTCCCGTCGCCCGGATCATGAGCAAGGCCGAATTCGGGATGGACTGGTGGTCTCGCCGCGCACCCGTCAACAACTGGTTCGTCGTGTATTGCGAACTCGGTGTCACCGTGGTGACGGCAACCTACGCTGATCCTCTTGCAGCGCTTCAGGGTGCGATGCTTCTCGCACTGGTCGGTGCGTACGCCGCGCACTTCGCTCGACCGAAAGTGATCTGGTTCCACGTCGTGTGGAGCACGGTGTACATGCTCGTACTCGGAGCATCAGCATTGGCGACAACCCCTACCGACACCGTATCGGTCGTCCTACGAGTCGTGGTGGCCATCACGGTGATCAACGGCGCTGTCACGCTGCTGTCGGCGTTCTCACGAGCAGTACTGCACTCCTCTCGGGTTCATCTGTCCGACGCGATGACCGACCCACTGACCGGAGTGCTCAACCGGCGAGGCCTGGAAGCCAGAGCAGTCGGTGCCGGCAACGACCCCGTTCGCCCGGCCTTGGTGCTGATCGATATCGACCACTTCAAAGCCGTCAACGACCACCACGGCCACTCCGCGGGCGATGTCGCATTGAGGCTGACGGCAATGCGATTGACCATGAGCGCCGGGCGACACGCGGCGGTCTCACGACTGGGCGGCGACGAATTCGTCGTCCTCGTCCCGGATCCGACACCGACGCTCGGCGAATTCGCCGAGCGCCTTCGGCAGGCCGTCCATAACGTCGCGGACGACATCCCGATCACCGTCAGCGTCGGTGCCGCACTGCCACAGGTGGATCCACGCTCCACCCGCACCGTGTTCGACCGAACACTCGCCGCCGCCGACGAGGCTTTGTATCGCGCGAAACGCAACGGCCGCAATTGCGTCGCTCTTGCGCGTCCGCCCGGCGATATCGTTCACTGACGACGGCGTACGGCGATCTGGTTTTCCGGGTTTCGCGACGACGAAGGCGGGAACTCGGTTGTATGCCGCCCAACTCGCTCTGGCTCGACCGACCCGACCGCTTGCCCTACCGCGCGATCGATTTCACCCAGAAGTACGACACCGTGGTCATCGGGGCCGGACTCACAGGTTTGGTCACCGCCCTGCTGTTCGCACGAGCCGGAGAACGCGTCGCGGTGCTCGAAGCCCGCACGATCGGTGCCGTCGCGACGGGAAACACGACAGCCAAGATCAGTGTTCTGCAGGGCACGAAGCTGTCGTCGATAGCGTCGAAACATTCGCACCAGCAGGTGCGGCGTTACGTGCAGGGCAACACTGCTGGGCAGCAATGGCTGCTCGAATACTGCGCGGAGCGGGGTATAGCGGTCCAACGCGAGACGGCGTACACGTACGCCACGACCAGCTCCGGTCTCACCGCCGTTCGCGATGAATTGCGCGTCGCTCTCGGTGCCGGACTGAACGCCTCCTACGGCACCGACACCGAACTTCCCTTCGATGTCGCCGGTGCCGTGTCTGTTCCGGACCAAGCTCAATTCGATCCGATGGACGCCCTCATTGCCTTGGCCGAGGACGCCTCGAGCGCGGGTGCGGACATCACCGAGGGCACCCGAGCTCTCGGTGTGAGACGAAGGCTTCGTCACGTCGACGTCAAGACGGATCAGGGCCCACTCCGCGGGTCGCGGGTCGTCTTGGCCACTGGCACACCCATTCTCGATCGCGGTGCATTCTTCGCTCGAATGGAACCGATGCGGTCGTATGCCGCCGCGTACGAGATCGACGGCGACGTTCCACGCGGAATGTACCTCTCCGCCGACTCCCCCAGCCGATCGATCCGGTACGCGCCCACCCCGGCCGGCGATCTACTCCTCATCGGTGGAAACGATCACGTCGTCGGGCGCGAGTCTTCTCCGCAGGCCCAGGTGAACGACCTCGACGAATGGACCGCAGAGAACTTCCCCGGGGCCCGACGACGATACAGATGGTCCGCGCAGGATTACGGGTCGATCGACGCGCTGCCGTACGCCGGACCACTGCTGCCCGGCGACGATCGCATCTGGGTCGCCACCGGGTACGACAAATGGGGAATGACGAACGCCGCGGCGTCCGCGCTCGTTCTTGCACAGCGGGCGTTCGGCGGTCGAACCGACTGGGCCGGCGCGTACGACAGCTGGAATCTGCGCCAACTCACCGGCATCGTCGACGCGATCCGTATCAATGCCAACGTGGGACTGAACATGGCGAAAGGATGGGCGAAGCCGATCACCGGGGGCTCGAAAACCCCACTGGTCGAGGGTAAGGGCCACATCGAGCCCGGCATCGCACCGAAGGCTGTCTGCACCGTCGACGGCGTCACCCACCGCGTGTCTGCGGTGTGCCCACACCTCGGCGGCATCGTGGCGTGGAACGATGCCGAGAAGTCCTGGGACTGCCCGCTGCACGGTTCGCGTTTCGCTGCCGACGGCTCCGTGTTGGAGGGTCCCGTCACGTCGGGCCTGAATCCGTTGTCCTGACCCTTACATGTGTCGGCAGGCGGCGTCTCACTACCGCACGATCGGCATGACCTGACGCACCTTCGGATCCCGTAGGTACAGCGCACCCCATGCAAGAATCCCGACGTAGACCGCGAACAGGACCGTGCTGAAGAGCGGCTTGTCGACCCGCCAGTTGGTGAGAACGGCACCACCGAGATAGCCGGTCAGGAGAACGGCACCCAGAAATGCGGTGCGCGGCACCAAGTACAGCACCAAGCACACCAGTAACACGACGCCGATGACGGGCGTCATCTCGTCGCGCAGCCCCAATTCCACCGTCGCGTCTTTCACCTGCTGCACATTCAGCAGTTTGCCGACGATATCGAAGATCAGAAACAGCGCCAGCAGGCCGGTGAGGACCCAGCCGACGCGCGCAGCGGTACGTGACGTGGTTGCAGGAGTGGTCGTCGTGGTCATGATGTTCTCCGATGTTCGAGATGCACGATGTCGCCGGTATCGACTGCCGTCGGTACGGAAATTCACCGCGGCCCCGGATTCGGTGTCGATCGAGCCACCGTCGCGAGTCCACTCGAACCCGGTGACAGTAAAGTCGAAGAATGTCAGTGCGAGCAGGTGTTGTGGTCACGGGAACCGAGGTTCTTTCGGGTCGGGTGTCCGACAGGAACGGCCCATGGGTCGCCCAACGTCTCTTGGAACTGGGCGTCGACGTCGCCCACATCACCGTGTGCGGGGACAGGCCCGATGATCTCACCGCACAACTTCGTTTCCTCGCCGATCAGCGTATGGACCTCATTGTCACCACCGGCGGGTTGGGGCCGACCGCCGACGATCTCACGGTCGCGACCGTTGCCGCGCTGTACGGTCGAGAACTTCGGCTCGACGTCGAACTCGAGGAGCGCATCAACACAATCGTTCAGCGTTGGCGGAGTCGCCTGAGTTCCTCGCCCGATTCGGAGCCCCTTCTCGCGGGCATCCGCAAACAAGCCATGGTTCCGGTAGGCGCGCAGTCCATTTCGCCGACCGGCACTGCTCCCGGCGTCGCGATACCAGCGAGTGACTCCGGGATGCTGCCTGCGGTTCTGATTCTGCCGGGCCCACCGCGCGAACTACAGGCCATGTGGCCCGAAGCTGTGCAGACAGCGCCGGTCTCGCGAGTGTTGGCCAGGAGTGCCGCGGTTCGCCAGGACACCATCCGCGCGTACGGTCTGTCGGAGGCCGACCTCGCGGCGACCTTACGAACAGCGGAGCGCGAGGTAGCGGGATTCGGCGACCTCGAGATCACCACCTGCCTGCGTCTCGGTGAACTCGAAATGGTGACGCGCTATCCAGAATCAGCGGCGGCCGCATACTCCGACGTCGCAGCACTTATCGAGAAACACTATGGCTCACAGGTCTTTTCGACCGACGGATCCACTATCGACGACATCGTGGCGAGTCGCTTGACGGGCCGTCGCATCGCAACGGCAGAATCGTGCACGGGCGGCATGATCGCCGCGCGTCTCACCGACCGTGCCGGGTCGTCGGCATATGTGATCGGCGCGGTGGTGTCGTACGCAAACGAAGCGAAGACCGAGCTTCTCGGTGTTCCAGCCGAGGTCATCGACCAGCACGGAGCCGTGAGCGAACCGGTGGCTGCACTGATGGCGGAGGGCGCGCTGAACCGGGTGGGTGTCGACATCGCTGTCTCGACCAGTGGCATCGCAGGCCCCGGCGGTGGCACCGAACTCAAGCCCGTCGGCACCGTGTGCTTCGCGATTGCCGTCCGCGATCAGCCGACCGTCACCCGGACACTTCGACTGCCCGGTGACAGGGCAAGTGTGCGTTCGCTTTCCACCACCGCAGCGATGCACATGCTCGCCGACGCCCTGGAGCCGACGATCTGATTCTTGTGGTCAACGACCGACGATGGACTCCTCGATCGTTTTCGCCACCAGTGCCGCATCGTCGATCATCGGCACATGGCCGACGTTTGCCAGCGTGACGAAATGCGCCCCGGGTAGCCGCTGACGGGCCGCAGGGACGAAATGTTCGGGCGGGAAGATGCGGTCTCCACTCGACCACGCCACGGTGACAGGGCACGGCATTTCGGCGAACGGTGCCACGCTCTCGCGGGTGTTCAACAGGTCGTGAGCCGCAGCGCATCCGACGAGGTCTTCGAATGATGCGGCAGCCTGCTGGTGCGTCATCTGCTTGCCGCGCAACGCAATATCACGCATGGCGAGCTGGCGAACGAACCCGAACCGCATCAGCGGCGGCATCAGTGAGCTGGTGGCGTCGGCCAGCTTCTTGGTTCGGATCAACGTCGCCCGACTTTTACCCGGATCGGCGTCGGGCTCCCAGAAACCGGCGGGCGAGAGCGCGCACACCGAACGGGCCCGGCCTCTGCGAGCGAGCTCGATACCCATCCACCCTCCCATCGAATTGCCCGCGATGTGCACGGTGTCGAGACCACGATCAACGAGCAGCTGCTCTGTCACATCGGTCAGAGCACCGATGCTCGCGTGATCGAGACGACGTCCACCGCGATGACCCGCTGCGGTCGGGACGAGGAGGTCGTAGTTCCTCGCGAGCAGTGGTGCGACGGTGTCCCACGCTCGAGCCGACATCGTCACTCCGTGCAGCAACAGAAGTGGAGGTTTGGTGCTCATCGTTCTTCTCATTTCCTTTTTCTGAGGTGGCACGTCTGTCGGCGCAGTCGTCCGAACACCGGTGAACTGCCTGAGCCCGACAGGCTACGTCACCCGGGTACCGGATTCCGTGCACTCGAAGCGATCGCGGCACGGGAGAACCGCCCAGACGGTGCAATCACCGATAACCGGCTCACCAGCTGACGGTTCCGTGGCGGTCGATGAACCGCCCGGATCCGTGGCCGGGCCCTTCGGTGGCGAACTGCACGATGGCGTCGGTCCCCTCGGTGACGGTCTGCGGCCCGCTGTTTCCGTTGAATTCGGTTGCGGTGTAGCCCGGATCGGCGGCATTGATGCGAATGTCGCTCAGGCCCTTGGCATACTGCGTCGTCAACATCGTGACAGCCGACTTCGACGCGGTGTAGGCCGGAGCAATCACGCTGGATTCGACGCGAGACGGATCGTGTGTCGCCGCGAACGAACCCATTCCACTGCTGACGTTGACGATGACGGGATCGGTGGAGCGGCGTAGCAGTGGAAGGAATGCTGTTGTGGTGCGGACAATTCCGAGAACGTTGACGTCGAGTACCGACTGCACATCGTCGGCGGTCAACTCTTCGATGTCGCTGTGCGGTCCGGGAATGCCCGCGTTGTTGATCAGTACGTCGACAACCCCCTCCCACCGTTCCACGTCCGCCGCTGCAGATGCGACGGATTCGGCATCGGTGACGTCGATCCGAACGAACCGAGCGCCCAACGCTGCTGCAGCATTCCTACCCCGCTCGGCGTCACGTGCTCCGAGGATCACGGTGTGGCCCTGATCGATCAGTCGGCGCGCGGTTTCGTAACCGAGGCCCTTGTTTGCTCCGGTGATGAATGTGATGGTCATGGCCCCAGTGTTCAGGTCGACCGGCGTGTGTTCCAGGCACGCCTGGACGGTAGGACAATCGGTACCACCCTCACACCCGCCCGAAGAGTGACAATGGAGTCGTGACCTCGACAACGGACGGACTCGGCGCGACGATCAGATCGTGGCGTGATCGACTCTCACCCGATGCTGTCGGACTGACGACCGGACGCTTTCGACGGGCCACGGGGCTCCGACGCGAGGACCTCGCCGATCTCGCGGGCATCTCCGTGGACTACGTAGTGCGGCTCGAACAGGGACGAGCGACGACACCGTCGGTGCAGGTGGTGTCGTCCTTGGCGCGGGCTCTCCAGCTGACTCTTCCCGAGCGAGACCATCTCTACCGCTTGGCCGGCCACATTCCGCCGGCCGACGGGACTATCTCCGACCACATCCCGCCTGGGGTCAGGCGGGTTGTCGGCCGACTCGACGAGGGTGCGGTTGCCGTCTTCGCCGCCGATTGGCAACTGCTCTGGTGGAACCGGAGTTGGGCCGCGCTGGTCGGTGATCCGTCGACCGTCTCGCACTCCAAGAGAAACTTCGCTCGTGACTGTTTCCCCGTCGGCACGGATGCACCCGGAATGTCCGCATGGCCGGTGACGCCGTCCGGCGGCGACGCAGCAGTCCGAGCTGCCGTGGTGTCCGACCTTCGGCGAGCCACTGGACGGTTTCCCCGAGACTCGAGACTGAGGGGCCTGATCGAAGAATTACGCACCGGCAGTGCAGAATTCGAGTCTCTGTGGTCGGTCGGTGCCGTCGGTTCACATCGCGAGGATCACAAAGTGGTCCACCATCCGACCGTCGGACCGATCACCGTCGACTGCGACGTACTCACCGACGGAGACGCGGAGCTGAAAATCGTCATCATGACAGCCGCCCCCGGATCGGAAGACGAAACGAAACTCCGGTTGGCCGCCGTTTCCGGGTCCGTCGACCAGCTGCGGTTGCCAGTGCAGTAGCGGCCAGTCGAGTGCGTCAGCGACTGCTCTGCTATCCGACGATGCCGCGGAGGAACTCGATCCTGAGCCGGTTGTACTCGTCGGTCCACTGCGAGCCCGTGGTCATGAATGCATGCTCGAGGGTCCCCTCGTTCTTGCTGTATAGATTCAAGCGATTGGCGACGCCCATTCTGTCCAGCTTCGCGCTCAGTTCGGCCGCCTGATCGGGGAACGTGCCGGTGTTGCCGTCGGCGATGAAGCTCGGCGGGAAGTCGGAGGTGGCGTTCTCCGTGACGTTTGCGCGCGCCAGCCAATCGGCATCGGTGGTGTCGAGGTAGCTGCGTGCACCGATGTCGTACAGAAAGCCGTTCGACGGACTCGCAGATTGCGGCGAGCCGGCCCTCCCCACATCGAGGACTGCACTGTCGAACACCAAAGCCTTCAGAGCGCTTCGATCCATCGTGGGTTCGATGCCCAGCGCACGTGCGTAGTCGGGGTTGGTCCGAACATTGGCGTAGCTACCCACGATCTGACCACCCGCGCTGCTTCCGGCGAGCACGACGCGGCTCATGTCCAAGCCGTATCGGTCGGCGTTCGTTTCCAAGAACTGCAGAGCCTCACCCAGCTGGATCGTCTGTGTGGGAAAACGGTATTCCGGTGCGAACGCATAATTCACCGACACCAGGTTGAAACCGGCGTCGAGTACGGGGCCCGCCCCCGACGCGAAGTACGGGTTGTCCGTCCCGAGTTCGGAATCACCGTCGGCCTTGTCCCCCGCTATCCATCCCCCGCCGTGCACCATGACGTACGTGGGACGGCTGACCGACGGATCGTTGTCGGCGATGTAGATGTCGAGAAACGAATTGGGAAGCGTCGAGCCGTATTCGATGTCACTGGTGCGACCTGCCCCGTTCACTACCGACGTCGCTGTCGGCGCGGCAGAAACGAAGGAATTGCTCTGCCCCAAGGACTGCAGCGCTCGAACCAGCGGCGCCGGACTGGCGGCCGTAGTGATCGTCACTGCGGAAACCACCAACGCAATCGAGGCAGCGAGGCCGGCGGGTACGGCGAGAACCACCCGGCGAGTGCCATCCGAGGAGCCCGCCCACGCCGATCCGAGCAGAAAGAACCCGAGCGCAGTCCCCGCGGTTGCGCTCACGACCCACAGCGCGTGAAAGGGCGTCACCAACCAGGCGACCTGAGCGACCACGGTCACTGCACCGAGCGAAGTTCCTACGGCTACATGCTTTCTGGCATCGGACGCGACGAGACAGGTGGCCACGACGGCCACGACGATGACCCACAATCCCACCGCGAACTGCTGACGGATCAGAAGACACTGGAGCCACGCGAGTGCAACACCGATACCACCGGTCATCACGAGTGCCGATGTCGACGTTCTCGTTCGCCGGCCTTCGAAAATTTTGCTCACCCTTAGCTACGCCGTGGACGTGTGACGTTGCCTGTGCAGGTCACGGACAGCGTCGCTGAACTCGGCGACCGGCCCGTCGACCACTGCTCCCGGCACGACCTGTGTGATGGTGAGCGGCGTGATCGCGAGCGGCGCAGCACCGAATTCTTCCAGCCACGTAAGCAATTGGGCTGTCGAGGTGGCGTAGACGATACGTCCGAGCCCGACAATTCCGTGGCTCGCCGCGCACATCGCACAGTGCTCACCGGAGGTGTATACCGTCGACGATCGTCGCTCACTGGGGTTCAGATTGGTCGCAGCCCACCGTGACAGAGCGATCTCGGGGTGCTGGGTGGGATCGTGTCGATCGCCGACGCGATTGCGGTCCTCCGCAAGCACTTCACCGCTGCCCGACACCAGCACCGAACCGAACGGATCGTTGCCCGTACTCACTGCGGCCGCCGCCAGATCCACAGCACGCGCCAGAAATGCACGGTCGTCGGCGGAAATACTCATGCCGCACCACATGGTGCGTCGACGATAGTAGTGTCCACACCTCGACCGTACCGGTACGAAGCACAGCGAACTCCGCATCGATCCCACGCGCTCCCGCCGAAACGCAGGTAGCCGACACCGTCACCCGACTTGTCAGACTCCCGACAACGAGCGCACAATTCTTCACCATGGCACTGATCTCGAAGGGCTTCGTGGGTCGACGACGCGGCGACGACGGGCGCACTCCCCCCGGTCAGTATCTGACCAAGGATTTTCCCGTCCTCGCGATCGGGCCTGCGCCCGTGGTCGCGACCGACACGTGGTCGTTCTCGGTCACCACCGAACGCGGCGACACCCGCAGTTGGACCTGGGACGAATTCGCGGCACTTCCACACGAGACTCCGACCGTCGACATCCACTGCGTCACCAAGTGGTCGAAGCTCGACACCACGTGGAAGGGCGTGAGTCTGGACGTTCTGCTGGACGGTCTCGACACCGATGCCAGGTACGTCGTGGTGCACGGCTTCGACGGTTACACCACCAATCTCCCCCTCGAGGATCTCAGGGACGGGAAGGCCTGGCTGGTTACCGAATTCGACGGCGCTCCCTTGGCTCGCGAACACGGTGGTCCGGCACGGCTTCTCGTTCCTCATCTGTACTTCTGGAAATCGGCGAAGTGGATCTCACGCATCGAGCTCACCCTGGAGAACGAACAAGGTTTCTGGGAGCGCGGTGGGTACCACGACTACGGAGACCCGTGGCGCGAGCAGCGCTACCAGGGCGACTGACGTGGCCGTGACGGCTGGAGCAAAACCCTGGCTCGTTGCCACGGCTGCGGCCGTGCGGCGTGAGACACCCACCGCGTCCACCCTTGTTCTCGACGTCGACGGTTGGCCCGGCCATCTCGCCGGGCAGCACGTGGACGTCAAGCTCACCGCCGAGGACGGCTACAGCGCACAGCGCAGCTACTCCTTGGCCTCGGCACCCGACGGCACGTCGCGTATCGAGATCGCCGTGCAGAACGTCGCGGACGGCGAGGTGTCGCCCTACTTGGTCGAGTCGGTCGAGGTCGGCGATCGCATCGAGATTCGAGGGCCGGTGGGCCGATGGTTCGTCTGGCGGCCGTCCCAACCGTCGGAGACCCCGTCTCCCCCGGTTCTGTTGGTGGGTGGCGGTTCCGGCATCGTCCCGCTCCGCGCCATGGTTCGCGCACAGGCGTCCGCGACGGGCGGACGGGCACCCTTCCGAGTGTTGTACTCGGTGCGCGAACCCGCGGAGGTCTATTTCGCGGACGAGTGGGCTCACCCTCCGGCGGGAGTGGACGTCACGATGATCCACACGCGGCGTGCTCCTGCCGGTAGCACACGGCCACTCGGTCGAATCACGTTGGAAGACATCGACGCTCACGGGTGGCCGGCGGAGTTCGAGCCGAGATGTTACATCTGCGGGCCCACGAGTTTCGTCGACACGGTCGCGGACATGCTGGTAGCGCGCGGCCACTCAGCTGGGAACATTCGTACGGAGCGTTTCGGACCGAGCTGAGATCGGCCCTCGACTCAGCGCCGCTCACGCGGTAGAGATGAACCATCCACATCTCGCCGTTCTCAATGGGGTTCTTATCCATCCCCACTGGAGTCTGCTTCCCCTACTGTCGGCACCATGACCATCGATCGAGTACCTGTACCCGGCGGAGACATCGTCGTCGAAACACACACCGGCACCAGCGAGACCGTCCTCGTGGTGCACGGCGTGTCCAGCCAGCGCATGCTGTGGGGCTGGCTGCGGGCGGAATCGCCACACCTGACACTGGTCGCACCGGATCTGCGCGGCAGGGGCGACAGCGTCGAGGTCACGGGGCCGTCGTCGCTCGCTCGGCACGCAGACGACCTGGACGCCGTCATGGATGCCCTCGGACTCGACGCCGCGCACGTGTGCGGAATGTCCATGGGTGGATTCGTGGCAGTCGAGTTCGCGGCTCGGTATCCATCTCGAGTGAAGAGTCTCGTTCTCGTCGACGGAGGCGTTCCGGTGGCACCGCCCGCCGGTCTCACCCGCGAGACCGTAGGAGCTGTGTTCGCGGACAGAATTGCTCGAACTCAGAAGCATTTCGGTACCGTCGACGAATACGTCGACTTCTTGGTCTCGACGTCGCTGCCGCTTCTCGACCCGGCGGATCCACTCCTGCGGACGTACGCCGAACACGATCTGGCAGAGGGGTCGGTGCGGCTGTCGACCGATGCAGTCGTCTCCGACGCCGAGGGTGTGTTCTTCGGCGAGTCACGGTTCCGAGAACTGACGATGCCGATTCGATTCCTGCACGCGCAGTGGAGCATTGGTAAGAAATCGGCTCCGATGTACTCGCCCGAAGACATCGATGCGCTCGACCTGACCTCGATCACCCCGATGATGGAACTCGACCATGCCGGCACGATCATGACCTCGGCCGGTGCCGCCGCCGTGGGAGCACGAATCGACGAGGCGCTGCGGAACGGGTGATGAAGCAGCACAAGGACCGGAATGGAGCGGTCCGAGGACGTCGGCTGTCCATTTCGTCAGCTGTGTCGTGCGTCTCGTTCAGCCAGACTTAGCCGACAGTGAGCGTCGCCTCACCCTCGTCGAGCATGGTCAGGAGAAACAAATGAGCGGTGCCGGTGCAGTCCGGGAGGACAGCGGTGTGCGGCTGCGGTTCATCGACACTGCGGACCAACAGATGCCCGTTGCCATCCTGGAGTGGCAGCGTCGCGCTCCACTTCTCGCCGATCTGGTCGCATTGTTCGCCGATCTCGGGCTGCGTGTGGCGAACCACGAGTTGTTGCCCTCGGGCGACGACAGCGACGCCCTCGTTCACAGATTCGGTTTCAGTACCGATGAAATCGATTGGTCCGCAGCAACTCCGAACCTGCTGCGGGCTGCATTCGAGGCCGCTGCATCGGGCGATCTCGAGGTCGATGGCTTCACTCGCCTCATCGCATCGGCGTCCATCCCGTTCACCGACGCCGTTCTCGTTCGCGCCGCAGCCCGCTATCTCGGCCAGGTGGGGCTGGAGCTGTCCGAACCCAGTGTGGTCTCGATACTGCTGCGGCACAGCGACTTCGTCCGAGGATTCTGCGCACTCTTCCATGCACGATTCGATCCCGACGTGACCGACCGCGACAGGCTGACGGCTGCCGCCGAGGACATTCTCGACACCGCTGTCGAGCGCACCTCGGCACTCGACGAGGATCGCTTGTTACGAGGACTGCGTTCTTTCCTCTCGGCAGTGTTGCGCACCAATTGGTTTCAGCACGACCGCACGGTAGGCGTCCCACCCGCAGCGTTCAAGATCGACCCGGCACGATTGTCCCTCTCTGCGGCCGTAACCCCGTACCGCGAAATCTTCGTGCACTCGCCGATCGTCGAGGGGAGTCACGTTCGGAGCGGTGCGATATCTCGCGGGGGCCTGCGTCATTCGGACCGGCACGACGATTTCCGCACCGAAGTACTCGATCTGATGAAGACGCAACACGTCAAGAATTCACCGATCGTGCCGATGGGTGGCAAGGGCGCTTTCGTGGTTCGAACGGAGACGACTCCCGAAGGTGTCCGCAACGCCTACACCGATTTCATCGAGGCACTGCTCGATGTCACCGACAACGTCGTCGACGGCGGGGTGGTGGTGCATCCGACGCGCACGGTGATCCGCGACGGCGACGACCCGTATCTCGTCGTCGCCGCCGACAAGGGGACTGCGCGATTCTCCGATCTCGCCAACAGCATTGCAGTCCGCCGAGGCTTCTGGCTCGGGGATGCGTTCGCCTCGGGAGGCTCGGCGGGCTACGACCACAAGACCATGGGAATCACCGCACGCGGCGGGTGGCTGTCGGTACGACGCCACTTCGCCGAGAAGGGTATCGACGTCGATACCGATGCGTTCACGGTGGTCGGTATCGGAGACATGTCGGGTGATGTGTTCGGCAATGGCATGCTCCTGAGCCACGCCATCCGACTCGTCGGCGCGTTCGATCACCGGCACATCTTGCTCGATCCGAACCCGGACCCCGAGGTCTCGTACCGCGAACGGGAACGGCTGGCAGCGATCGCTGGAAGCAGCTGGGCAGATTACGACACCAGGGCACTGTCGCCGGGCGGTGCGGTGTGGCCCCGTTCGGTCAAGTCCATCGAACTGTCACCGCAGATGCAGGCACGACTCGGAATCGATGTCGGCTCCCTCTCCCCCAACGCACTCGTCGAGGCGCTGCTCACTGCCCCGGTGGATCTACTGTGGAACGGAGGGATCGGCACCTACGTCAAGGCCTCGACCGAGGGGCACTCCGACTCCGCCGATCCGGCCAACGATTCCGTTCGCGTCGACGCGTCCGAACTGCAGGCCCGGGTGGTGGGCGAGGGTGGCAATCTCGGCCTCACGCAGCGTGCTCGAATCGAATTCGCCCTTGCCGGGGGTTGCGTCAACGCCGACTTCATCGACAACGCCACGGGCGTCGCAACCTCCGATCGAGAGGTGAATCTGAAAATCGCGGTGGATGCGGCCGTCGCGGACGGCGAGCTGTCCGTCACCGAGCGCAACAGAGCGCTGTCCCAGGTTCAGGACGAGGTTGCCGAGTCGGTGCTTGCAGAGGCTGCATCGCAGACCCTGGCGATCAGCCTCGCCGAGGCCCACGCGCCGTTCCTGCTGGGCCGGCACGAACGGTTGATCGACAACCTCGAACGCGACGCGGGAATCAGTCGAGTCGCTGCGGTTCTTCCCTCGCCTGCCGAGTTGCGGGCTCGACATCGCTTGGGGCAGGGACTGGTTCGGCCCGAGATCGCGGTGCTGTTGGCGCAGTCGAAGAACCTGGTGGCCACCGAATTGCTCGCCTCTCCCCTATTGGACGACCCGGTGTTCGACGGGGTACTCGCCGGCTATTTTCCAGAATCGATCCGTGTCCTGGTTCCTCACCACATTCGCAGGCATCCACTGGCGCGGGAGATCGTGGCGGTCGTCGTGACCGGACACATGATCGACCGCGTCGGGCCCGGCATGATTCACCGGCTGGAGGAGAGGCTGGGCGTGAGCACTGCCGATATCGCGGTCGCGTATGCCGTCGTGCGCCAGGTTTTCGACATCGACCACCTGTGGGACGTCGTTGCCGATCTACCTGGAATCCCGCAGAGCACCAGGCTGGTTTTGCAGTTCGGTGTTCAGGATCTGATCGAGCGGACCACGTCGTGGTTGTTGCGGAACCGCGACGAACATTCGACGCCTCTGGAGACGATCGAACGCCTAACGCGGCCGGTACGTGAACTCCGAGAATCGTTGCCGGAGTTGACCGGCGATCTCGTCGTCGATCAGAACACACTTCGAATCCTCTCCGAGGCATTCGCATTGGAGACGACGGCCCGGTCGCTTGCCCGACCGATAACGCACGTGGCGCAGACGTATCTCGAATTCGGCCGCGTCGTGGGTCTCGACCGGTTGGTGGAACGCTCCTCTGTCGCCTCCGGTGGAGCCGACTACTGGGACGCCATGGCAAGCGCGATTCTGGTCGATGCGATTCGTGAGCACTGGCACAACATGACCGAACAGGTCCTGTCCGAGGCGGTACACACCGAATCTGCTACCGACGCCGTTGCAGCGTGGCAGTCTGTGCACACCAATTCCGTCGAACGATTGGCCCAGATGGTCGGTGAACTCCACAGCGTGGAAGGGCTGAGCAATTCGCAAGTGTGCGTGGTGAGCGCAGAGCTGTCGCTTGCCCTGTCTCGGTGCCGATGATTCGCAGGAGCGAAGCCTGCGGAGTGACTATTTCATGCAGGAGCGAAGCCTGCGGAGTGACTATTTCATGCAGGAGCGAAGCCTGCGGAGTGACTATTTCATGCAGGAGCGAAGCCTGCGGAGTGACCATTTCAGCACTACCTCTACCTGTTCGATCGAAACGAAGGAGCCGTCCCCATGCGCTTGATCGTCGGATATCTCGCCACCCCCAGCGGTAAGGACGGTCTTGCCCTCGGGGTGCAGCTCGCCCGCAGCCTGGGTGCTCAGCTCGACATCTGCATGGTTCTACCGCCGGACCGCACCGTTGCGTCCAGAGTCCCTGCCGAAACCGGTTACGAGGACGTCCTGATCACACGAGCGCAAGGCTGGCTCGACGAGGCGAAATCGTTGGTGCCGTCCGACATCGAGGTCGCCGTGCACGCGAGTTTCAACGATTCGTTCGCCCAGGGACTGCTGGACGAGGTGGCTCGGCTGGGGGCCTCGGCCATCGTCGTGGGTGCGTCCGGAGACGGCCTGCTCGGACGGCATTCCGTCGGCTCGGTCTCGACCGAACTGCTGCATTCGGCACACGTGCCGCTTGCACTCGCGCCGCGCGGCACCCGGCACTCGTCTGCTCGGGAGATCCGTCAGGTGACCTGCGCACTCGGGACCAGGACGGGAGCGGATGTGTTGCTGCGGACGGCGGTCCGGACCTGCGAGAGAATGCACACTCCGCTCCGGCTCGTGTCCCTGGTTGCGCTCGACCCCCGCAACGATCTTCGCGATGCCCGGGACAGCTACGACAGCGCGCGTGACCGTGCCGTCGCGCACGCACGTGCCCTCGTGGACGAAGCGAAATCCACGTTGCCGGACGACTTTCCGATATCGGTGACCATCGCGGACGGATCGTCCGTCGAGTCTGCGGTGCGGACGCTCGACTGGCAGGACGGCGACCTCGTCATGGTCGGCTCCAGCCGCCTTGCCCAACCGCGCCGACTCTTTCTCGGTTCGACGGCCGCGAAGATGCTTCGCGTCCTGCCCGTCCCCATGGTGGTCGTCCCCAAGCAGGAGTTCGAATCATGAATCCGTCGACGGAAGGCTCGAATATGGGCAAGAACGCAAGCGGGCCCTCGCCCACTGCCGGTGAAGTCAGCGCCAAGGGGCTGGCGACAGGCACAGTCGGCACCTTCTCTGGCGCGATACTCGGAATCTCATCTGTAGCACCGGGTTACACTCTGACGGCAAGCATCGGCCTGATCGTCGCTGCCGTAGGTCTGAAGATGCCGGCAATCCTGATCGCGGGCTTCGTTCCGATGTTCCTCACCGCATATGCCTACCGCGAGCTGAACTCCGAGTCTCCCGATTGCGGTGCGTCGTTCACGTGGTCGACCAAAGCATTCGGACCCTACGTCGGATGGATGTGCGGTTGGGGCATGGTGATTGCGACGATCATCGTGTTGTCCAATCTTGCGGCCATCGCGGTGCAGTTCTTCTATCTGTTCATAGCGAAGTTGTTCGACACACCGTCGATCGCCGATCTACCGGGCAACAAGTTCGTCAATGTCGGTACGACGCTGGTGTTCATCGCAGCGGCCACCTGGATTGCCAGCAGAGGCATCACCACCAGCGAAAAGCTGCAGATCGTCACGGTCGGCTTTCAGATGGTGCTTCTCGTCGTCTTCGCCGTCGTTGCGCTGATTCATGTCGGAGCAGGAGACGCCCCGGGCGAGGTCACTTTCGACTTGGACTGGTTCAACCCGTTCACCGGCGTGGCTGTCGGTGCGTTCGTCATCGGACTCACGGGATCCATCTTCGCTTTCTGGGGTTGGGATACGTGCCTGACGCTCGGCGAGGAATCGAAGAACCCGAAGACGACGCCCGGCCGCGCCGGATTGCTCTGCGTGGCAACCATTCTGCTCACCTACCTACTCGTGGCGGTGGCCGCCATGATGTACGCAGGGGTAGGCGAGGACGGCCTGGGCCTGGGTAACCCGGACAACGCCGAGAACGTCTTCGGCTCTCTGGCCGACCCGGTGCTCGGTAAATGGGGCGGGCTGCTGCTGTTCCTGGCCGTGCTGGTGTCCTCACTGGCGAGCTTGCAGACCACGTTCCTTCCGGCTGCGCGAACGATGCTGGCGATGGGTTCCTACGGTGCCTTCCCCAAGAAATTCGCCGAAGTGTCACCTCGCTTCCTGGTGCCTTCCTACGCAACCGTCGTCGCAGGGGCCATCACCGCAGGGTTCTACACAGTGGTCACGTTCCTGTCCGAGCGCACTCTGATCGACACCATCGCGGCCCTGGGCATCATGATCTGCTGGTATTACGGCATCACGGCCTTTGCCTGCATCTGGTATTTCCGCGGCAGGCTGTTCGACAGTGTCCGTAACACCGTCTTCCGCTTCCTGTTTCCACTTCTCGGTGGCCTCATGCTGCTCGCCGTTTTCGTCATATCACTCGGCGAGAGCATGAATCCCGACAACGCCAGCGGAGCCTCGATCGGCGGCATCGGACTCGTGTTCTTCCTCGGCTTCGGCATCCTCGTCCTCGGCGCTGTGCTGATGATCGTCATGAGGTTCCGCCATCCCGCATTCTTCGAGGGCAAGACACTCGATCGCAATACTTCCGCGTTGCGAGACGAAAGCGATCTGGCGGGCAGATAGCCGAGGACGGCGGGATTGCTCGGCAGCTGCGGTTCCGCGTCCCGCCGGGACAGCGGTGGCGCTGCTCGACGACGAATGCGGCACGAAGTTCCCGACGGGACAACTTATCTGACCGACCATCCGATTGGCCCCTATCGCCGAGCTGGATGGCCGAGGACTTCGACCCCTTCGGTATCGAATCGTTCGGTAGTGGCCGAAGCTCTGTAGCGACGAAACTGGCTCCGGCACAGCGGCGGACATGACCACTTGCCCCCACCGACTCACCTGACCGCGGCCACATCAGGACGTAGACTCCCCTTCATGACGCGTCCCGAACCATTCGTTTCGACGACTATTGCTGCGGCGCTGGATGACCTGAGAACACGACTTCGCGCAACACGGTGGCCGGACAGTCCTGCCGATGCTGGGTGGTCACTCGGTGTCGACGTCGGTTACCTTCGTGAACTCGTCGAATACTGGTCCGACGAATTCGACTGGGGAGCGCAGGAGTCTGCCCTGTCGAAGCATCCTCGATTCCGGGTCGACGTCGGTGATCTGGGCATCCACTTCGTGCACGCGCGGGCAGTGGCACCTGTGGGCCCGGTTCTTCCCGTGGTTCTCAGCCATGGATGGCCGGACTCGTTCTGGCGCTACTCGAAAGTGGTGTCGCTGCTGACCGATCCGGGCGCACACGGTGCCGACCCCGCCGATGCATTCGACGTCATCGTGCCCGACATGCCGGGCTACGGCTATTCGGATACACCGGCAGGCACCCCTTTGAATTCGATTGCGGTCGCTGGTCTTTGGGCCGAGCTGATGCACATTCTGGGGTACACCCGTTATGGGGCTGCCGGAGGCGACATCGGCAGCGCCGTGAGCCGGTACCTCGCACTCGATCACCCCGACTCTGTCGTGGCCGTCCATCGTATGGA
This sequence comes from Rhodococcus sp. 05-2254-5, assembly GCF_002258575.1. Taxonomy (NCBI): domain Bacteria; kingdom Bacillati; phylum Actinomycetota; class Actinomycetes; order Mycobacteriales; family Nocardiaceae; genus Rhodococcus; species Rhodococcus sp. 05-2254-5. The sequence goes on from NZ_NOZG01000034.1 coordinate 81,966, forward strand.
TGCGGGACTGCCCGTGTTCACCGGCGACCGCGCCGAACTGTCACCGCAGGAGCAGGACTTTCTCGACAGGTCCGCCGCGTGGGGCAGTACAGAGGGTGCATACGCTGCGATGCACCGCACGAAACCGCAGACCGCTGCCGTCGGGTTGACCGACTCCCCGGCCGGGTTGGCCGCATGGATCGTCGAGAAGCTGCGAGGGTGGACCGACGGCGACGGTGACATCGAGCGTAATTTCACCAAGGACGAGATCCTCACGAACGTCACCCTCTACTGGCTCACCGAGACCATCGGCTCGTCGATGCGTATGTACAACGCCAACGCGTCCATTCCCTCGGAGCAGCACGCCCGCCGCGTCGAGGTGCCGTCAGGGTTCTCGTTCTTTTCGGGTGACCTCTTCACGAATCCGCCCCGCGCGTGGCTCGACCGCGTCGCGAATGTCGTTCGTGCAAAAGAACTTCCGCGCGGTGGGCACTTCGCGCCGTTCGTGGAGCCCGAGCTGTACGCGCAAGAATTGCGCGACTTCTTCCGACCGTATCGTGCAGCCCTTGCGTAGAGCGCCCCTGCAAGATGAAGCGCCAGTTCAGGATTGGAGTCGGCGGGCCAGATATGATCCCGTTCTGCTGTTCGGGGACACCGCCACTTCGGCGGGAGTGCCGGTGGCGACCACGGTGCCCCCGTTGTCGCCGCCGCCGGGACCGAGGTCGATGACCCAGTCTGCGGAGGCTACGGCATCCAGGTCGTGTTCGACCATCACCACGGTGTTGCCCGCGTCGACGAGCAGGTGCAATTGACGCATGAGCAGGGCGACATCGGAGGGGTGCAGCCCTGCTGTCGGTTCGTCCAGTAGGTAGAGGGCAGTGCCGCGGCGAGTGCGCTGCAATTCGGTGGCAATTTTGATGCGCTGCGCTTCTCCGCCGCTCAACTCGGTCGCGGGTTGACCGAGCCGAAGGTAGCCCAGCCCGATATCGCGCAAAGTCTCCAGACTGCGGGATGCTCCCGTGACATCGGCGAAGAACATCGCAGCCTCGTCAACCGACATGCCCAATACCTGGGCAATTGTATTGTCGCGCCAGGTGATTTCGAGAGTTTCCGGGGTGAACCGGGCACCGTGGCAGGTGGGGCACGGGCCATAGGTGCCGGGAAGGAACAACAGCTCCACCTCGACGAAACCGTCGCCCTGGCACGTGGGGCATCGTCCGTCGGCGACGTTGAAGGAGAACCGTCCGGGTGCCCATCCTCGAACCTTGGCCTCATCGGTGGCGGCAAACAGTTTGCGGACGATGTCGAACATTCCGACGTAGGTGGCCAGTGTCGATCGTGGAGTGCGGCCGATGGGACGCTGATCCACCCGGACCAGTCGGGTGAACGTCTCGATTCCGGAGACCTCGGCCACGTCGACTTCGATCTGCGCGTCATCGTCCTCGTCTGCCGCGGTCTCGAGGCGGTGGCGCGCCACCTCGAACAAGACCTGGCTGACGAGCGTCGACTTCCCAGAACCCGACACACCCGTCACCGCCGTCAGCACCCCGTGTGGGAACTTCGCCGTCAACTCGCGCAGATTGTGCCGGGTTACTCCGGTCAGAGTCAGCCATCCGTCGGTGGGCCGCGGCTCACGCTGCAGAGATTCCGCTCGCCCGAAGAGATGCTTGCTGGTTACCGACTCCTCGATCTCTTCCAAGCCGTCGACGGGGCCGCTGTACAGAACCCGGCCGCCGCCCTCGCCCGCCGCGGGCCCGATATCGACCACCCAGTCGGCACGGCGGACCACATCCATGTCATGTTCGACGACGAAAAGAGAGTTGCCCGACGCCTTCAGCTGGTCCAGAACGTCGAGCAGTGGCTCGGCATCCGCGGGATGCAGCCCCGCGGAGGGTTCGTCCAACACGTACACCACCCCGAAGAGACCGGAACGGAGCTGAGTGGCGATCCGCAACCGCTGCGTCTCGCCAGGCGACAGAGTCGTCGAGTTTCGCCCGAGCGCCAGATAGCCCAAACCCAACTCGAGCAACACGTCGATTCTGGCCAGCAGGTCGGCGGTGATGCGCACCGCCACTTCAGCGGCCTCCCCCGACTGTTCGGATACCGGGCGCAGTACTGCGGCAAGTTCTGTCAGCGATAGCGCATTGATCTCGGCGATCGAGTGGCCGGCGATGGTGACGTCCAGCGCATCTTCGCGCAGTCCACTGCCGGAGCACTTCGGGCAGCGGACGGTTTCGGTGAACTGCAGCGCGCGGTCCCGCATGCGCTCGCTGTTCGAGTCCGCCAGAACGTGCATCACGTGACTCCGGGCGCTCCAGAACTTGCCCTCGTAACTGTGGTCGACGCGGCCTTCTTCGGGCTCGATGAACACCTTGGGGTGCTCCTCGGTGAACAGAAGCCAGTCTCGGTCCTTCTTCTTCAGCGTGCGCCACGGCGCGTCGATGTCGATACCCATGCCGCTGACGATGCTGCGCAGATTCGCGCCCTGCCAGGCGCCCGGCCACGCCGCGATCGCTCCCTCCCGAATGCTCAAAGAGGGGTCGGGAACGAGCAGTTCCGTTGTCACATCGTGGAAGTCGCCCAACCCACCGCATCGTGGGCAGGCACCGGCGACGGTATTCGGTGAGAACGCTTCGGCCGCGAGCAGCGGAGCACCGTCAGGATAGGTACCGGCCCGCGAATACAGCATGCGCAGCAGGTTGGACATCGTGGTGATGGTGCCGACGCTCGAGCGTGAACTGGGCGAACCCCGGCGTTGCTGCAACGCAACGGCCGGTGGAAGGCCGGTGATGGAGGCGACATGGGGTGCGCCCACCTGCTGAAGCAGTCGCCGCGCGTAGGGGGCAACAGACTCGAAGTAGCGTCGCTGCGCTTCGGCGTACAACGTGCTGAAAGCCAGTGACGACTTCCCGGACCCCGAGACCCCTGTGAACGCGACGAAGGCATTGCGGGGTATGTCGACATCGACCGCTGCCAGGTTGTGCTCGGTAGCACCGCGCACTCGGACATACCCGTCCCACGTTGAGTCCGTCACCGACCGAGCCTAACTGGTCCCTATCGGATCAGAACGATATTCTGGACGTTAGTTCCGCAGTGCAATTGTTTTGCAAATCAATGGCAAGGGACTGTCTTTTCATTTCACTTGTGACCGCACACAGTGCCTGTATAGAACCGCTCGGCACACCGACAGTTCGCGGCACACGCGTTGTCGACCCGCGAGCCATCGGCGGGACGCGCTGCGTCGAAGCCCTCGCCTACTCGACGGTGCGCGAGGCACCACGTAATGCCTACGGCAGCAGCCGAAGTCCAGCACATTCTGGCCAAGCTCCGACCTGAGCAGGGACTGTGCCCCGGATCGAACTCGACCCGACACTCCGGAGACTCATGTCGTGCCGGATCCGTCGAGTTCCAGGGCCAGTTCCATGCATCGCAGTCGTGCAGGGGAAAAGTCGTAGGGCATCATCCGGACGGTCTCGGCAAGGCTTGTCGACCCGCACGCCGAACCGGCGTCGGCGGGCGGGGGGTGCAACTCGTCCCACGCGTCGAATCGGCCGTCGTCTGCTTGCGCCAGGCCGGAGCTGTCGATGACCGTGCGAAGTGCGGTCTCGAAGGCGTGCCGTTCCGCAGCCACCTCTGCCACGCGAGGGTCGTCGACGGCTACCGTGTCGTCGAGCGCGTCTTCGGCGGCGTCGACTCGGTCAGAAGCCTCCCGCAGGTCCGGGCGGGCGGCCAGGGCGATGAACCGCGACGCCTGGACGGACGCGCCGAGCTCGCTGAAGATCCGCTCGGTCACGAGCAGGGTGTCCAGGTCGTCCTGGCGCAGGGCCCCCTCGCGCAGGCCTGCGAGGCGGTCGCCCACGACATCGGAGAGCAGGCCCAGCCTGCTCCCCCGAGCTCGCATGCGCTGCACAGCTTTCCGTTGCTGCTCGAGTTCGGCCTGCCTGGCAACGAGGGACCCTTCGAGCCGATCAAGGATGCGCGCGACGTCGCTGTCGGCGGTACCGGGCGCATCCGACAAGGCGTCGCGGATATCGTCGAGAGCAATGCCGGCCTCGGCCATCCGGCGGATCCACAACAGCCGGATCATCTCGTCGTAGCCATAGCGGCGGCGGTCGTCGCTCCCCCGCTCGGGCTCCGGGATCAGGCCGATCTGGTGGTAGTGACGGATCGCTCGCGGCGTGGTGCCGACGAACGCCGCGGCACCCCCAATCGTGACCTGGCGCGGCGGGGTGAAAGACGAGAACATGTGTTGCTGCCTTCCTCGGTGGGCGGGATACGTCCACTGCACCACATGACGCTACGGAAGGTGCAAGCCCGCGCCTGATGTGACGTCGCATAAGGCGACGGTTTTCAGAAGCATTCGATTATCCGGGCCCTCCAGGGGGGTGACGAAGCTGAACGCCGAAGTGACGCTTCGTATTCGAGTCGACTCGGGACCCGGAGATTTCCGTGCGTCCGACGACTGTGGCGTCGTCAGGCCACCGTGAAGCGCACAGTGTTGCCGGCCGGATCGAGCAAAGTCGTGTTGAGTGGGGCATCAGTCGTCACCGTCAAACCTGCTCTACCGGAACCGATATCGATCGCTATCTGCTTGCTCCATTCGCCGCCTTCCGGGGGCACAAAACCGATTGCGGCGGAGTTCAGGTGCACCATCCACGAGCCCCCGGTTGGCTTGGCACCGCTGTACGGGTCGGCCCAGGGTGCATCGAAGTTGTTCATGTTCACGAACACGGTGAGTGGACAATCGTTGGTGAAGAATGTCCGCCAGGTCAACGTGACCACCGCGATGCCCGGCCGATCGTGCGGCGTGTACACGTCGCCGCCCACCTCGCCTGCGCACGGAAAAGACATCTCTCGTCCGAGCGAAATGTTGTACGGAAATGGCGTGAACTCCTGATGGTGAGCTGACGCCACCCCGGGAATGCCCAGAAGCGCAGCCGCGAGGGCAGCACCGACAACGGTGGTTCGCACGGTCCAAGTTCGAGTCACGAAAAGGACATTACGGTAAAGCCGTTCGTGGGGCCGGGTATCGGTCTCGTGCTGTTTCCTCGACCGGCAACCCCTCACCTACGGGCAAGCGGGTAGCGGGTTGACGGTGTCGGTATCCCAGGTGAGTCTTTGCGTGACAGGCACGGGCAGCGCCTCGAGCTCGGCGTTCGTGAGCAGTGCGTCGATGCACGAGGTCGACGCCCCGACGTAGGTCGTCATCAAGTCGATGTCCGTTGCCACGCACCATGCCTGATCATCCGGCCACCACAGGTGGGCGCTCATTACAGAGGGAAACCGAGCACTGGCACCGAACTGGGTGTCGGCGAGATCGATACCGCCCGCGAAGAGCACCATATTTCGAGACGGCATCGGCAGTCGAAGTTCATTCGACGGCACGTCGATATACCCAGATCCTTCCCAGTGCCCGAACCAGCACTGCGCCGGCGCCTGTGTGAAGCGTCGAAGTGTGTCTGCCAACGCCCGGGTGGTGCCTACCGGCAACGAACCTTGCATCGGGGAATCGTGCCAAACGCCCTCCTGCTCGCTGGCTTGCCAGCTGCCCACGATGGAACCCCACTCCATCGCCGGGTGCGCAATCCGGCCGTTGGCTCGGGCAACCGCCGACCAGGTGACCGGTTCGTCGTCGATGCTCCTCGCCGGATGGAAGATTCGCGCGTACGACGGGAAGATACGCGGAATCAGCGCGGCCACACCGCTGCCGAACTTTCCGATTCCTTCGAGGAGCCACGCCCCAGCGTCGACGTCGGCGGCCTCGCGTAGCCCTCGTTCGTCCCAGTCCTGGGAATCGGTCGACTTCGGATTCCACGCCATGGGCCCACTAGATCACACGAAGCCGCATGTCCGGTCAGAACGGAGTGGCCCAAGTCGATTCCCGCATCGCCGTGGTGAGACGACGGCAGATTCATGTGCCCCGAAACGAAAGATCCGTCGACTTCATGCCTACCGATCTCGAGAGGTCTGCGCGCCCGAGCGACCGGGCAACAACGATCGCCCACCGGTGCTCTCGTACCGCGCGGTCTGGCAGCGAAGCGTGAGCACGCATGCGAACAGACCGGACGGCATGCCGGAACGCCATCCGACCTTGCGCACCGCATCGGTCCGCGGGAGAGTGACGATCATGAACGACACACCCGCATCCGGCCCACCCCCACCGCGTTTTCGCGGCGTGCCCATCAACGAAATCCCGGCCGTAGTACCTCTGAGATTGATTCTGGCCGAAACGGACAGGATCGGTGCGTGGCTGAGCGGTGCACGGATCTACAGCACTTGCATGACCTTCTCGGTCGAAGCCAGTGTCCGAGAATCCGATCGTTTGCTGGGTATGTACGGGTTCGGTAGACCGGAGTCGAATCACACGCCGCCGATGCTCCTCGGTTTCGAGGACGTCGACGGAACCGTCTCCACAAACCTGCCCGGCAGACGAACGGGATTGAGTCCCAACGGCGGTGGTGGAAACCGCCTGCACAGTCGAAGCGGCCTCATTTTGACGCCCGTTCCGCCAGCCGGTCCTTTGCATGTTTATTTTGCGTGGCCCCACTTCGGGATCGACGAGACACGTCATATCGTGGATGCGAGCGAATTCCATTCGACGACATCCGAAGTGAGAAAATTGTGGGACGAGGTCGATCCGGACACGGGCACCCAGTTCGACCTCGATGACAGGACGACTCCCGAGATCGAGATTCCACCAGGCGGGTGGTTCCAGGCGGCCTTCGAACGCCAGAAGCCACCTCCGCGCGACCCCAATGCGCCGCGTCGTATCAACTACGCGATCAAGAGTGACGACTGAGCGGCAAAGCCTTCAGGACCAACGAGAACTACCAACGTATCGCGATGCTCGACCCCATCGAAATAGCCGCTCACCGCACAACCACCCGAGTACGAAGGCTGTTCGTGTGTGGTGGCCGCTTGACGAATTGCCGCCGTGGCCTGGCCGGGGTCGTGTCGACATCCGGCTCGCCGCTACGTAGTTCGTTGATTCGTCACCTCCCTGCCCAAGGCGCCCGTACGTCGCCGATACGTCCGTAGGCAACCATCTCGGTCCAGAATGCGCACAGGCCGGACGCCCATTGCTCGGCCGTGAGCGGAAAAATTGGCGGGTGGTGTCCGTACTGCTCGACCCACGTGCGGTCAGTCGGCGGTACACGCAGTTCAGGCTCGGTCGGGATGGGTACGTCTGCGTCGTAGAGTGCGGGGCTACCGGTGAGTTGGTAGACCAGCGTTGCAATCCGGCCTTCGAGGTCGAGTGAGAGCGGCACGAAGCGGGTGTCCACCACGCTGCGGATACAGAGTCTGTCGGCAAGCACAGTGAACGTGTCGAGGGTGCCGGGGTCGGCGTTGCGGCTGTCGACACGGACTCGCCATCTACCGTCGGGAGTCGTCCTGGGGTCGAGATAATCGGCGGTCGCCGCGTACGGACCGAATTTCGAGAGATGTTGTTGCAGAGGTACATTGACCGCGCTGGGTGCGAGTTTGCGAACAGTGTTCTCGTTCGGGCCGTCGAGCCGGGACCAGTCGAAGTTGTCGGGCGCGAGCATGGGCGCGGCGGTGCGGTCGAGGAGCAACCCGAACCGGAACGACGCCGCCCTCGAGGCCGTCGGTTCGCGAGCGTCTCTGTATTCGTAGGCGTAGTCGGCCCACCGATCGCCGAGCGCGGCACGGACCCAGCCCTCCGCTTCGGTCACCGGAATCGCTGCATTCGGAGAACCGATCGTCCGCAGCGGAGGTTCCGTCGGCGACAGGCGTCGACCGACAACACGCACCCGTACCAAGACCGGTCCGGTCTCAGGTACGAATGTGCCGAGATCGTCGGAGTACGGGTGAAAGCTGCATGCAACGACAACGCGGGTCGTCTCGTCCCGCGATGCCGGTCCCTGAAGACGCTCGTCGGGGCCCAGGCGGTCACCGGAACGGCCCCGCGAAGTCACCAGCAGGTCAATGTGATTGCGCAGTCTCGTGATCACATCGGGATGGTTGCAACGAACGAATTGCGCCACCGTGTGAACTTCCTCGGCCTGCGAGGCGGTGAGATCAGTCATGGTCGACCTCCGTTGTGACAGTGCTGGAAATCGCGCACCAATTCCGGGTGGCACCCACGCAGTAACAAGCCGGTGAACGTGAGCCCGTCGTCGGCGAGCCAGTGCCAACTCTCCCGCGGCCACGGCGCGTACATCCGCAACGGTCGTCACGCCGGTGTCGCTGTGCCGCAGGATCACCGAGTCGTCGTCCCAATCGATGGATGATGCGTGAGCATCGAGAGGATTGTGCGCAGCGATGATCTCGAAGTCGGCGTCGATCTCGAACGCCTCGTGCTGAACCCGCCTTCGAAACGCACTGTCCAACAGCGTGTCCTGCGTCAATGACGCCGCGAACCACGGACCATTGTCGCCCTCGGCCTGCACCAGCAGCGCCGACACAGCGCCCACTACGCCGACGTGTCGCCGCATCACCGGCGCGGTGACGATCGCCAGACCGTCGTCGACGAGCACGACCGGCGCACCATCGAGACCAAGGGGCTCCGCCAAAGTGGTGGGCAACCCGAAGTGTTCGTTGTATTCACCGGACAACAACTCGTCGAGTAAAGGACCTGTCGCGCGTCGCGCTATTGCCCACCGGTCTCGTCGGTCGATCGCATCGACGAGTTGACCGACAAGGGCGATGAAGCCTCCCCGTCCGGTGCCGTAGCCCAGACGGTTCGGCGTCACAGCACGACCTCCCAGTACGACGCCGGCCTCATACCGAACCATCGTCCGCATCGAGCGAGCAATGATCACCGGAACGAGTACCCTCGGCCCCGACGGTGCCCGCCCCTCGGGGGAGCGTACATACCACCCACCGGACTCCCCGGCAGCCATCGGTGCCACAACTCCCGCCCAACCCACACACCTTGCGGCGGTGAGTATGTCGCGTTCTGTACCCGGACGTTCGGCCGGAAAGTCGCGCCACGTCGCCACGAGTGTCTGTACGGATTCGAGCACGGTGATCTCGGAGCCGCTGTTCGGGTGCGCGGACGGTGCGGCGGGGACATCACTCCACAGGTGCGCGCCGACGGCGGGATGGACGAACCCGTCGGCGATGCGCGCCGACATCATCCTGCTGTGCGCCCGCGCGCCCGCCGCATATACGCCGTCTCCACGATCAGTACCGAGACCGAAGAACAAGTCCTCGGCAAGTCGATACTGCTCCTCGTTGATGCGTGATCCATCCGCGACGCGTGTGTCACCGGATCTGAATCGTGTGAATCGGGAAAGCACCCCCGCCACCACAGCCGCGGTGTCGGGTGGGATCAGCGGCGGAACCACTGTCAGATCACCGTGGACAGCCGACAGGTATCCCATGCACGCAATCGGGAATCTGGCCCAGTCGCTCTCCCCCACCGCCACCGCCGACGCGGTGAAGACGAAGTCGTCGAACAGATCTCGGTGGAACGGCGGCAAACGCCGCATCGAATCTGCAGCGGCCAGCGACACACCGTCGTACACGAACTGTTCGAGGGTTCGACCCTCGACTTCCTGCAACCACATATGAAAGCCCGCGCACTAGGGGGCCGCCGAACGAAGCCGACGGGCACGAGATCACCGGGCACCAGTAAACACGCCGAGACTCCCGGACACAATAAGAGGCGACGGCAGCGAATGGTGGGGCTGTGGCTGTCAGCCGAGCAACCACTCGTCCGGGGCGAACAGTTCGCAATGGACACGCGACTTGTCGACCCCACAGTCGACGAGTTGTGAGGTGACGGCCTGCACGAAACCGTTACCGCCGCAGACGAAGAACGACGCACCCTGAGGAAGGTCGACAAGAGTGAGATCCAACCGCCCATGGTGTGCATCGGCCACATCGCCGGGCTCCTCGTACCAGAGTTCGAGGACGGCGTTCGGCAAGGCGTCGACCAGTTGTCGCTGACGGGCCCGAAGCGGATGGTCGGCGGGGCTACGGTCTGCGTGGACAACCAACACCTCGGATTGTGTACCCGACAGAGCGAGATGTTCGAGAATCCCGTTCATCGGCGTGATGCCGATGCCGGCCGAGATCAATACGGCGGGCCCCGCAGAGATGTCCTCTGTCGGCAGATCACCGAACGGGATGCTGATGTCGATGAGGTCTCCCGGGCGTAGCGTGCTCGAGATCCAGTTCGACACTTCACCTGCCGGGCAGCCACCGCTGGCGACGACAGGCTTGACGGCGAACGTCAATTCGCCTGTGTCACTGCCGGAGATGAGGCTGTACTGGCGGATCTGTCGCGCGCCGTCGGGCAGAGTCACTCCGACCGAGACGTACCCACCCGGGTGCTCCTTTCGAAGCTCGGGCCAGTCGCCGGTCACACCGATCACCACTACCCCGGACGGATCTTCGGTGCGCGTAGTGACGATTCCGCGGTGAAAGACCTGTCCCGCAACCACTCCCGCGCTCTCGTAAAGGCGGTTCTCGAGATCGACGAGAGTGTCGGCCATCATCCAATACACCCGGTCCCAGGCTTCGGCGACTTCGGTCGTCACTGTCTCGGCACCGAGTACGTCGACGATCGCAGCGAAGAGGTGCCCGTACACGATCGAGTACTGGTCGGCGGTAATTCCGAGAGATGCGTGCTTGTGTCCGATCCGGGACAGCATTTCGTCCGGGTGCGGCAGCGTCGGGTCAACCAGATGGGTGGCGTACGTTGCGATCGACGCGGCCAGAGCTCGTTGCTGCGCTCCCTGTGCCTGATTCCCGCGGTTGAACAGATTTCGCAGCAGCTCCGGTCGTGCGGCGAACATGCGTGCATAGAAGTTTGTTGTGATGGCGTCGATATTGGCACCCACCAACGGCAACGTCGCTCTGACGACGTCGACGTGATCGGGTTGGAGCTCGTGCTCGACAGTGAGGGGACCGAACGTGGACACAGGTATTCCTTCCAATGGACCGCCGACGTCGAAATGGCGGGTCAGGGTGAGGGAAAAGCGACCATTGCGAGTGGAATGGTCGGGGACGCGGCTAGATCGTCGATCGTGTAGCGGTCGAGTTCGCCATAGAACGCTTCTTTGGCGACGGCCAGGGCATGCCGCAATCGGCAGGCGGCAAGAAGTGGGCAGGGCCGGTCCCCTACGCACTCGACAACTTCGCGATCGCCTTCGAGTTGACGGATCAGGTGGCCCACCGATATCGATCGGCCCGTGTCGGTGAGGAAGAGCCCGCCGGTGCGGCCGCGCTGCGCACGGACGCAGCCCAATCCGACCAAGCGTGTAATCGCTTTCGCTACATGGTGTTCGGACGCGTTGACTCGAACTGCAATGGCTCCAGTGGTCATCCGGGGACCGTCCGGGCCGGCGGCTGCCAGCAACATCATCGCCCGTAGGGCCAGATCGCTGAAGCGAGTCAGTTGCATGTCTACGACGGTACTCAATCCCGCACACCCGATGCGGGTTTTGGAGCGTGGCTTCAAACACCACGATCCGTGCGGTTTTTACACCTGGACATTCCTCACAACTCCGAGGCCAATTCTTCGATAATTCGCGCTGCCGGGTCAGCGGAAGCGCTGCGGTGCCCGGCACCGGCCCACAGGTTGATGCAATGAGGGTCGTTCGCTGCGGCCTTGCGGATGCCGCCGGTCAGCGTGTTCACGGCGGGGTACTGGCGTGACGATCCGGTATCGAACCGATCGATGAACTTGTTGCGCAAGGCTCTGGCGGGACGGCCGCTGAAGGCTCGAGTGACCACCGTTTCGGTGAACCGAGGATCGACCAAGGCGGCGGCGTGGGCAGGCTTCGTCCCGGCTTCCGGCGATCGGAGCAGGGCGGTTCCGACCTGAGCCGCCACTGCCCCGTAGCCCAGGACTCGACGGACATCGGACGCGGTGGTGATCCCGCCGGCGGCCACGAGGGGAACCGACACTGCTCGGCGTATCGCAGGAATCAACTCGTCGAGGGCAATGTCCGAACTCTCGGCATCGATGCGAAAGGTCGAGCGGTGCCCGCCGGCATCGGGGCCTTGTACGCACAGGGAGTCGGCACCTGCATCGACCGCCGCGCGGGCGTCCTCTTCGTTAGTGACGGTGACGGTGACGGCGCTCCCGGCCTCGTGCAGGCGGGCGATGATGTCGGCACTTGGGCACCCGAAAGTGAACGACACGACCGGGATGGCTTCGACCACGACGATGTCGAGCTTCTCCTCCCAGTAGTCGTCGATATTTTCGGCAAGGGTGCTGTCGGCGGGGAGTTCGACGCCGAGATCATCGGCGTAGGGCTGGAGCAGCGCGCGATACCGCGCAATGTCCTCGGTGTCGACAACCTGCCCGTCCTCGGGGACGAACAGATTGACCCCGAACGTTTCTATGCCAGCACCGCGAACGGCAACGATGTCCGCGGTCAACCTTTCCGGGGTGAGATAACCCGCGGCAAGGAACCCCAGTCCACCTGAATTCCGTACTGCTGCAACCAAGTCAGGGGTCGTCGGGCCTCCCGCCATCGGCGCTCCGACGATAGGCACCTGCAACGACTCGTATCGAAACATCGAAACTCCTAGAGAAGGGTGGGGCTGTGAGTCCGAGAGTAGGAGCCATCGGCGCAGCAGGCCAATACGCCGAGCACCGGTAGATATACGCTGGACGTATGGAGGTCGAGCTGAGACACCTGCGCGCGTTGGTCGCTCTGGCGGACTGTGGCACTCACACCGCCGCAGCCGCCGAACTGCGCGTTTCGCAGCCGACACTGACGCGTTCGGTTCGTCAACTCGAACAGCGTTGCGGGCGTCAATTGATCGAGTCCCGTACTGCCGAACTGACCGAGGACGGATTGGTCGTGCTGGGGCGTGCACGCAGAATCCTGGGAGAGGTGGATTCGCTGATCGAAGATCTCGACGACCACCCGGTCGTACGGTTGGGCTTTGCATGGTTGCTCCCCGACGGATGGTTCGCCGCCACGCGTGAATCTCTTGTCCGTCAATACGCCGCAGACGTGGACGTGCGCCGAGTCGACGATCCGCTTGCGGCGTTGGATGCGCGCGAAGTCGATGTGGCGCTCTACCGAAGCCGCCCACATCATTTGGCGGCCGGAACGGTGACTCGTCAGCTCGGCAGCGAACGACGGATTCTCGCGGTCAGCCGGTCGAACCTTTCATTCGACAATGCAACCGAAGTGCGGTGGGATGCGCTCCCTCCCGGTCCATTGGTGGTCAATACGCTGTCCGGTTCGACAACAGCCGACTCCATTCCGGTTGCCGCAAACGGTGAACCGCGGGTGGTGATCACCTGCCGGAATTTCGAGGAATGGCTCGAGAACATCGCCGCCGGACGCGGAATCGGCATCGTTCCGGAACTCGCCGCACGACGGATCTCTCACCCCGGCCTACGGTTTCTCCCTATCGACGGTGCTCCGCCGACCCAGGTGCGGCTGGCGTGGCGTGAGGGGCCGATGCCGCCACGAGCCGTTCGATGGTTTCTCGACGTGGCTTTCACCGAATGGCAAAATGCTTGAACTGACCGACCGCCTTCCAGTCTGATCTCCGGGGAAGGGTTTTCCGTGCGATGATCACGGAAAGCGCTGTAGCACAGGCGAGTACGACGAACGCAATGGTGAATGCAACTCCGTAGCCATCGCCGATGACCGGCGCGACCATCAGCGGTCCTAGCATCTGCCCCAATCCATAGACGGCGGTCAGGGGTGCTGCGGAATTCGACCCGATCAGTGCTTGTCCACATTCATGGCGTGCATCGGGCAGCGTTCGCCCCGCAAGCGGGAGGGACGCCCTTCTGAAGTCACCACCCAGCACTGCGAGCACGGTGTGAATGCAGCGTCGGGCGATGAGCCACGTGGCTCCTTCAGGGACGAGAGTCGATGAGCCTGTGTACAACGCCTACCAACGCCTCGATGTGGTCGGGCGATCGGTGGTCCGTTCCGGCCGATGCTGCGGCGAAGTAGAGGCCGTCGCCCATCAGAAGGACCGCTTCTGCGACCGCCGGATCAGCGATCTGCTCGTTCAACGCATCCAACCAGGATTGCCGGATTCGCTCCAGGGTCTGCTGCGCAACCTCGTTCGCACCCTGGCTCAGCCGCATCGTGGCAACCACGGCACGATCGACAGCAGTGTCGTGGAACGTCGATGTGCGTATGTGGTAATCCGCTGGGCCCTCTGGATGCTCCCTCATCCGTCGAACATCCTCGGCCGCGAGCTCCTCCACGACACGCATCAAACCCTCCACCAAGGCTTCCTTGCTGGGGAAGTGGTACATCAAGCCGCCCTTCGAGATCCCGGCAGCAGCGGCAACCGCATCGAGGGTCGCCGCCTTCTCCCCCTGCTCCAGCACGAGCTTGACGAAAGCGTTCAACGACTTGTCACGCGCTACAGGAGGAGGAGGCACAGGGCGAGTTTACGGGCGAACGCGGCTTCGGCTTCGTTACTGCACCGTCTGGTTGGTACAGTAACGAAGTCCCGCCCAACCTCATCGGAAGACGGCACATGCCTGAACTCACAAGTCCGCCCACTCCGGGCCACCTCTCGCACGGCAGAACGGCGGGGGTTCGCCAATGGTGCGCGCTCGCTGTCCTGATGCTGCCCGTGTTGATCATCGCGATCGACAACACAGTGCTGTCCTTCGCTTTACCTTCGATCGCCGAAACTCTCGAACCATCCGGCGCACAACAACTCTGGATCATCGACGCCTACCCCTTCGTCTTGGCAGGGCTGCTCGTCGCGATGGGTAGCCTGGGCGACCGAATCGGACGACGACGCTTACTGCTCATCGGCGCGACCGGCTTCGCAGCGGTATCCGTTGTTGCGGCCTACTCGCAGACGCCCGAGATGTTGATAGCCGCACGTGCCGGCCTCGGCTTTTTCGGTGCCACCTTGATGCCCGCGACCCTGTCTCTATTGCGCAATCTGTTCACCGATCGCTCCGAACGCCGTCTGGCGATCGCGATCTGGTCGGCCTCCATCGGAGCGGGTGCGGCTATGGGACCTGTCGTCGGCGGATTCTTGTTGGAGCACTTCTGGTGGGGTTCGGTGTTCTTGTTCGCGATTCCACTCCTGGTGCCGTTGCTGATACTGGCACCGGTTCTGGTACCCGAATCGAAGGACCCCGATCCTGCGCGTATCGACGGCATCAGCATCGCCCTGTCCCTACTCGCCTTGACCCCGATCGTCTATGCAATCAAGGATTTGGCAAGTGGAGGAAGCTTGTTCGGCACGGCGCTACCCGCGCTGATCGGAGCACTGGCAGTCTGGATGTTCGTACGCAGGCAGCTCCGCCGGCCCGACCCGATGCTCGATGTTCGCCTGTTCACCGTGCCTGCCTTCGCCGGCGCAGTGTTGGTCAACCTGCTCGCGATATTCGCGCTCGTCGGATTCTTGTATTTCGTATCGCAACACCTTCAGCTCGTCGTCGGGTTGAGCCCGATGCAAGCTGGGCTCCGCTTGCTGCCCGGCATTCTGGCGATGATCACCGCAGGCCTCCTGGCAGTCGTACTGGCACGAATGCTGCGGCCTGCCATGATCATCTCGGGCGGAATGATGTTGGCGGCGTTCGGATACGCAACGATCGCGGTGTTCACCCAGCCGACATCGGTGTGGTCCTTCGTCGCGGCGTTCGCGGCCCTCGGAGCAGGTATCGGAGTTGCAGAGACCATCTCGAACGACATGATCTTGTCCACAGCTCCCCCGGAAAAGGCCGGTGCCGCGGCCGCTATCTCCGAGACGGCCTACGAACTCGGTGCCGTCACCGGTACGTCCGTGCTCGGTGCAATCCTGTTGGCGCAGTACCGTGCCAACGTCGTCACGCCCGAGAACGCCGGTTTCGACACTTCCGCGGCGCGAGAAACCCTCGGCGGTGCCCAAGCCATAGCGGACCGACTGCCGGCCGAACAGGCCAGTGGATTGCTCGACTCGGCAGCAGACGCCTTCACCAGTGGCGTGACCATCACGTCTGCCATCGCCGCATGCTTGATGATCGTCGCGGGCGGTGCCGCCTGGCTGATCATGCGAAAAATACCAGCCGGCCAACGCGAAGACTCCGGTGATCACGCCGACCTCGAGGTACACGAAACCAACCGGGCAACCTGACACTGTCGGTCGAACTCGAAGTTGTGGACGGAATCCGGCCGAAATCCATCCACAACTTCGAGTCCGGCAGAGAGCTACTTGGACAATTGACGTCGCAGGAGTTCCGCGCCAGCGGTGAGCGCGACCATCTTGTCTCGTGCGACGCGTCGGTCGAGTGGCGCCATACCGCAATTCGTACTTGGGTAGAGCTTGTCTGCGTCGACGAACGGAAGTGCGCGACTGAGGGTTTCAGCGACTTCTTCGACAGTCTCGACGGTGTCGCTTGCTACATCGATCGCACCCAGCATGACCTTCTTACCTCGAAGCAGTTCGATCAAGTCGATAGGTACGCGCGAATTGTGACTCTCCAGCGACACGATGTCGATCGAAGACTGTTGCAACAGTGGGAATGACCGTTCGTACTGGCGCCACTCGGCCCCCAGAGTTGCCTTCCAGTCGGTGTTGGCTTTGATGCCGTAGCCGTAACAGATGTGTACGGCTGTTCCGCAATTCAGCCCTTCGATTGCACGCTCGAGTGTCGCGATTCCCCAGTCTTCGAGCTCGTCGAAAAACACGTTGAATGCGGGCTCGTCGATCTGAATGATGTCGACGCCTACCGCTTCCAAGTCTTTTGCCTCTTGGTTCAGAAGAGTCGCGAACTCCCATGCCAGCTTCTCGCGACTCTTGTAATGGTCGTCGTAGAGCGTGTCGATCATTGTCATAGGGCCAGGCAGTGCCCATTTGATCGGCTGGCCGGTCACTGCTCGAAGGCGCGTCGCATCTGCGGCAAACACTGATTGTTCGCGGCTCACCGCACCGACAACCGTCGGAACGCTCGCATCGTATCGGTCCCGAATTCGCACAGTTTCCCGTCGATCGAAGTCGACACCCTCGAGATGCTCGATGAACGTGGTCACGAAGTGCTGACGCGTTTGTTCACCATCGCTGATGATGTCGAGACCGGCACGACGCTGCTCATCAGCTGCGAGCGCCTGAGCGTCGAGTCTTCCTTCGCGCAGTTCGTCGTCTCGTAATTTCCACGGCGACCAAAGCTTCTTCGGCTCACAGAGCCACGAGGGCTTGGGTAGGCTTCCGACGATCGAGGTGGGCAGGAGTGGGAACATCTCTTCTACCTTTCGGTCTCGCTCGGTCAGGCGCATCGATCGGTAGCCCAACGCTTCAGGACTGACCCATACGGTTGCATCAGATTCACGTCGGCGAACTCTGCCTGTGTCGTCGCAAGTCGATTGCGCTCGACACGGTCGTAGCTCACCTGCGGAAGTGAATAGTTTTCGTTGTCGAGACTCGGCTGGTAGACCTCCGAGGCAGCAGTATTCGCGTTGTAAATTTCAGGCCGATAGATTTTTTGGAAAGTCTCCATCGTCGCGATCGTGCCCGCGAGTGCCAGGACCGAATAGTCGTTGAGCAAGTCACCGCAGTGGTAGAACGCCAAGGGAGCGACGGATCCCTTGGGCATGAAGTAGCGAACCCCGAGACCCATTTTTCCGAAGTACTGATCGGTGATCGAGGTGTCCTCTGCCCCGTATTCGAGCCCGACGACCGGGTGATGATTCGTGAGGCGACGGTAGGTACTGGAAGTCGACACACTGATACAGATGACAGGTGGTTGCGAGAACCGTTCACGGTACTCGGGCGAATCGACAAAACGCTGAAAGACCTGACCATGTACATCGCCGAAGTCTTTCGGAATTCCCGTCGCTCGGTGCTTCGGGAGCTGAACAACGAAATCGTGGTCGCGAATGTATGAGGAGAAGTTGTTTCCGACGATGCCCTCTGTGCGGGTGCCGGTAGTGGTATCGACTATTCCGACATCGAGAATTTCGATTACCGGAAATGCGGCGTCGGCCCCGACGGATACTAGTTGCAGATCCACCGAGATGATGTCGAGTTCGAGTGCGTAGCGGTCACCACGTGGATTGTCCCAGTGAACCACCTCGTTGAGACGGGTGTTCATCATCGTCACCGCGTTACGCAAGTTCTGTCGACCATCCTCGCCGCGTGCAAGATTCGCAAAGTTGGTCGTGCGACGCGAGTTCGTCGACGGGGTGTAATCCTCGCCGAAGCGCGTCGTGCTGATGCTGAAAGTGCAGTCGTTCCTCATGCTGATTAGTAACCCCAATCACGTGCGGTGAATGTGGTGACGAACGCGTCACCACACGGGTTCACTGCCTGAGCCCTCGCAACACTTCGACCGAGTTACTCGATGGTCGGGCCGATTTCTCAGGTCCATAGAACCGGGAGGCAGCTGTCCGAAGCGGCCTGAGCATCAGCCTAAATCGACCAGTCGACATAGCCTAATCACTCTCGATTATGGCTGGCCATAGGCAATGGCTATGTCAATAAGTCGACGCCGAAACCAGACACGACGTCGCGCATCTCCGCCACGAAGCGCTGAGCCTGGACGGTCAAAGACACCGAGGCATGACCGATCCAACCGATCTCGATGCGATCGTCGACATCGAGCGGAACAGCGACGATGGACGGATCGAGATCATCCGAGACAATGCCGGTGGAGATCGTGTATCCGCCCAGACCGATCATGAGGTTGAAGATGGTGGCACGATCGCTCACCCGGATTTCTTGTTTGGACGAACGGGTGGAGAGTATTTCTTCGGAGAGGTAGAAGGAATTGTTCGCGCCCTGGTCGAACGTGAGACGCGGAAATTCTTCGAGGTCACTCAGCTCCACACTCTTTCGCCCCGCCAGGGGATTCGTGCGAGCGATGAAAATATGCGGCGATGCCAGAAACAGCGGCGTGAAAACAAGACCCGCTTCGCGAATCAGCTTGTCGATCACGCTTGCATTGAACTCGTTGCGATAGAGGACACCGAGTTCACTGCGGAGCGTGCGGACATCCTCGATGATTTCCCACGTACGGGACTCTCGAAGACTGAACGAATACTCCGGAGCCTCAGAGGCTTTCACCATGCGGACGAAAGCGTCGACGACGAATGAGTAGTGCTGAGTCGAGACGGCCAAGAGTCGGCGAGCGGGCCCGCGGCCGAGGTACCGCTGTTCCAAGAGTTCTGATTGCTCGACCACCTGGCGCGCGTAGCCGAGAAATTCGGTTCCATCCTCCGTGAGTGTCACCCCACGGGTCGAGCGAACGAAGAGGGTCCGACCCACGCGACGTTCCAGGTCTTTCAATGCGGCCGACATGGTCGGTTGCGCGATGTAGAGCAAGTCCGCCGCGGCACTGATGGACCCCTCGGCGGCCACTTCTACGAAGTAGCGCAACTGCTGAAGGGTAATGCCTCGCACCGTGCCCGTGACGTCCCGTGCCATGACAGAAATCATCGCACTTGTTCATCTCTCCGCACCCGAGCCGTCGAAAGCGGGCTCGATCCAGCGACCAGGTCGAGAACAGCGGCCACCCGACGTGCAGTGGGGAATCGGACCAACGGGTTGGCCGGCGTCAGGCGACGACAGCGCGTTGCGGCACTCCCGAGTACTGGCTCAGTGGTCGGATCAGCGCATTCGACGCACCTTGCTCGATGATGTGAGCCGTCCAACCGGTGATGCGACTCATGACGAAAATCGGTGTGAACACGTCGATGTCGAAGCCCATCAGGTAGTACGTCGGACCGGTAGGAAAATCGAGGTTGGGTTTGATGCCGGTGGCATCGTGCATGGTCTTTTCGAGAATGTCGTACATGCGCACCCACTTGTCTCCGCCGGTCACCGCGGCGACGTCGCGGAATGCTGCGTTCATCGTCGGCACGCGTGAGTCGCCGTTCTTGTAGACACGGTGACCGAACCCCATGACCTTGTCTTTGGCTGCGAGTTTGTTCTGCAGCCACTGTGCGGCCCGTTCGGGGTCGTCGATCTCGAGCATGTCTCGCATGACAGCTTCGTTGGCACCGCCGTGCAACGGACCCTTCAGCGCTCCGATGGCGGCGGTGACGGCGCTGTAGATATCCGACAGTGTCGAGGTGACCACGCGGGCAGCAAAGGTGGAGGCGTTGAAGCTGTGCTCGGCGTACAGGATCAGGGAAACCTCGAAGGCCCTGACGATTTCCGGTTCGGGAACGGAGCCGAAGCACATGTAGAGGAAGTTCTCCGCGAATCCAAGATGCGAATGAGGGGCGATGGGATCGAGGCAGTGTCGGCGGCGATGGTCGGCGGCGACGATGGTCGGCAACACTGCCGTCATACGCAGCGCCTTGGACAGGTTCGCCGACCCCGAATTGTCCTCCTCGGCAGGGTCTTCGGCACCGAGGTAGCTGATCGCGGTGCGCACGACATCCATCGGATGACAATTGTCGGGCATCTTCGTCACGAGCGAGAGCAACGAGCGGTCTGCTCGCCGTTGGGCTCGCTCGCGTTGGGTAAACAGTTCGAGTTGCTGCGGGGACGGGAGCTCACCGTGCCACAACAAGTAGGCGACCTGCTCGAAATTGCAGTACGCGACGAGATCTTGCACGGCGTAGCCGCGGTAGGTCAACGAGTTCGTCTCGGGGACGACCTTGGAAATAGCGGTGGTGTCGACCACGACACCGGCCAGCCCCTTGTAGATCGTGGGAATCGCCTCGGTCATCACTGCTCTCCTAAGCTGAAATTGAAAATTCCGGTATCGAATTCGTTGAAACGCTCGTAGTCGAGCAACTCGTACAGACGTGAGCGGGTCTGCATCCGGTCGAGGAGTCCCTTTTGCGTTCCCCGGTCGTGGATCTCACGCAGTCCGGTTTCGATGGCACCCATGGCCAGTCGCAATGTGGTGACCGGATAGATGACAGCGTTGTAGCCGATGTCCGCGAGTCTCTGCGCGGAGATCAGCTCGGATTTGCCGAACTCGGTCATGTTCGCCAGCAGCGGGGTGTCCACTGCAGCACGGAATTTCGCGAAGTCGGCTTCCCCTGCGAGCGCCTCGGTGAAGATCAGATCGGCTCCGGCGTCCGCGTACGCTTTCGCTCGTTCGATCGCGGCGTCGATTCCGTCGATACCCGCTGCATCGGTGCGGGCGCAGATGACGAAGTTCGGATCTCGCCGCGCGGTGACGGCCGCGCCGAGGCGTCGCACCATCTCCTCTATCGGGACAATCGCTTTGCCGTCGAGGTGCCCGCAGCGTTTCGGGTTGATCTGGTCTTCGAGGTGCAGCCCAGCGATCCCCGCATCCTCGGCCGCCAGCACCGTGCGTGCCGCGGACATCGGCTCACCGAATCCGGTGTCGGCGTCGATCAGTACCGGCAAGTCGGTGACGGCCGCGATCTGCGCACTGTGGGTGATGACCTCGGTCAACGTGGTGAGTCCGATGTCGGGCAGACCGAGCCCGGCAGAGAATGCGCCACCGGACATATAGACCCCCTCGAAGCCGATCTCCTGAATCAACTTTGCGGTCAGCGGGTTGATAGCGCCGGGAAGCCGAGTGATCGACGTCGACGCAAGCGTGGCGCGCAACGCAATACGCTTGTCCGCGGCCGACGTCGAGGCCGCAATGAGGCCCGGCATCAGAAGATGCCCTTCGGGGTCTTCGGAGCCCTCCCGAGGACATCGTCGGCGACGGTGAAGGTCAGCTGATCGAGTTCACCTGCGGCGAGCTCGGGAGCCCGCTCGGCTGCGCGAAGGAAGCGATCCTGTTCCGAGGGTGCGATCACACCATCGGCCAACGAACGGAACTTCGCGATGTACTGCTCGCGGGCGAACGGGCGGGCACCGAGGGGGTGCGCGTCGGCGACCGCGAGTTCGTCGACGATGACCGTGCCGTCTTTCAGCGTGATCTCCGCGCGTGCACCGAACGCCTTTTCGTCCGGATCGACAGAGTGGTATCGGCGCGTCCACTCAGGGTCTTCTACGGTCGAGATCTTGTTCCACAACGCGACGGTGTTCGGCCTCTGCGCGCGTTCGGGGGCGTACGAGTGCTCGTGATGCCAGATTCCGTCCTCGAGCGCGACTGCGAAGATGTACATCACCGAGTGATCGAGGGTTTCCCGGGAGGCGGTGGGATCGAACTTCTGTGGATCGTTCGAGCCGGTGCCGATGACGTAATGCGTGTGGTGACTGGTGTGCAACACGATCGTCTCGATCTGTTCGAGATCGGAGATCTTTTCCCGCATTCGTCGGGCGAGGTCGATCGGGGCCTGACTCTGGTACTCGGCGGAGTGTTCCTTCGTGTAACTGTCGAGAATTGCACGCTTGGCTTCACCCGGGCGGGGAAGCGGCACATGATATTCCGCGTTCGGTCCCCCGAGAAGCCACGCGATGACCCCGTCCTCACCCTCCCAGATCGGCGACGGGGCACCCTCGCCGCGCAGTGCTCGATCGACGGCTTCGACGGCAACCTTCCCGGCGAGCGCAGGGGCGTAGGCCTTCCAACTCGAGATCGACCCCTTGCGGGACTGACGGGTAGCTGTCGTGGTGTGCAGCGCTTGCCCGACGGCCTGGTAGATGGTTTCGGTGTCGAGGCCGAGCAGGGTGCCGATACCGGCGGCAGCAGAGGGACCGAGATGGGCAACGTGGTCGATCTTGTGCTCGTGCAACGAGATTGCGCGAACGAGGTCGATCTGAATCTCGTACCCGGTGGCCAGACCGCGGATCAGATCGCGCCCCGAGCGCCCGGCGTGCTGGGCGACTGCGAGGATCGGCGGAATGTTGTCCCCCGGGTGGGAGTACTCGGCGGCGAGGAACGTGTCGTGGAAGTCCAGTTCTCGCACCGCTACCCCATTGGCCCACGCGGACCACTCGGGTGAGTACTTTCCACCGATTCCGAACACAGTGGCACCGGGGCTGTACGGGTGCGCCCGCGCCTGTGTGCGAGCACTCGTCACTGGACGGCGCACCAGCGAGGCCGCAGCCACCGAGGCATTGTCGATGATCCGGTTGACGATCATCTCGGCCGCCGCTTCGGGTACCTCCACTGCGTCGGTGGCGACCTCGGCGACCTTCCAAGCCAGGTGCTCGGACTGGGGAAAGTCCTCGGCGGATGTACGGGTGCGTACGAGATGGGTCTTCACAGAAAATCCTCCGTGCTGATGAAAGGGCTTACTACGCTTCATTCACAAGCTACGCACGAGTCCGGACCTGCGGAAGACATCGCAAATGCCTATTTTTGCGAGGCAATTCCTGCAAATCGGCAAATGTTGCGAAGTCCAGTTCGGCTACAGTGTCGACACCCGAAGGAGGCAGCGACAAAGATGCAGAAGATCTACGCAGGCGGGCGGCTGCGTCGCCTACGCGAGGAACGACAGCTGACGCAGTCCGCGCTGGCGAAGACACTCGAGCTCTCGCCGAGTTACCTCAACCAACTCGAGAACGACCAACGACCTCTGACCGTCCAGGTACTGCTCAAGCTCAACACGATGTTCGAGCTCGACCCCTCGTTCTTCGCCACCGACACCGACGCTCGCCTCGTCGCCGACCTGCACGATGTACTCACCGAAACCTCCGACCGAGGCGAGGTGTCGATGTCCGACATCCAGGAATTGGTCGCGCGCATGCCGGACATCGGGCGCACCCTCGTGTCGCTGCACCGCAAGCTCCATGCAGCGACCGATCAGATGGATCGGCTCACGGTCGGACTCGACGGGCCCAAACCCGATGTCCCGACGGGCGGTCACGCCCCGATGCCCTACGAGGAAGTCCGAGACTTCTTCTATGACCGGCGCAATCACATCCCCGAATTGGATACTGCGGCTGAGGAACTCTTCGAGCGAAGTGGGCTCAGTATCGGGGCGCTCGATCTACAATTCGCACGGGTCATCGAAGCGGACCACGGCATCACGGTGACTATCGGCGACGACGATCCCGGCGCACTCGGCCCCAAACGAATCTTCGACGACACCGGCGGGACTCTCCTGCTCGCGCGTCGACTGACCGCCGGGCAACGCGCCTACCAGATCGCAACCCAGCTGGCATTTCTCTCGCAGTCGACGACAATCGACACGATCGTCGATGCCGATACGAACCTGAGCACTCAGGCCCGAGAGCTGGCCCGCGTCGGGCTGGCCAACTATTTCGCCGGAGCCCTGCTGTTGCCCTACGGACGGTTCCTCGCCGCTGCGGAGTCGCTGCGATACGACATCGATCTGCTGTCGCTGACCTTCGAGGTCGGCTTCGAAACCGTGTGTCACCGATTGTCCACGCTGCAGCGACCAGGGGCGAAGGGCGTTCCGTTCTTCTTCATCCGCACCGACCGAGCCGGAAACATCTCGAAACGTCAGTCCGCCAGTGCATTCCACTTCTCACGTGTAGGTGGAAGCTGTCCACTGTGGGTGGTGCACGACGCATTCGCGGCATCGGGGCGAATTCTCACACAGATCGCCACCATGCCCGACGACCGCTCCTATCTGTGGATTGCGCGCGCGACCGACAGTGGCGGACTCGGATACCGATCACCACGGAAAAGTTTCGCGATCGGCCTCGGATGTGACATCGCCTATGCTCACAAACTGGTCTACGCCGACAACCTACCGCTGCACTCCCCTGGCGCATCGATTCCCATCGGTCCCGGATGCAAGGTGTGCGAACGCACCTCGTGTTCACAACGCGCATTCCCACAACTCGGACGCCAGCTACTCGTCGACGAAGACGTCGACACCGACCTGCCCTACCCCTATACGTGAACAGGGTGCGGGACGATCCGAGATCGACACCCGACAGCCGACAGACGCGGCGAGGAACGCCTTGGCCCGTATGTCAACTCAACTCAGTCGAACTCGAAGTTAGGGACGAAATCCGCCCGAAATCCATCCCTAACTTCGAGTTCGGCGGCACTGGTGCCCCCGGTCGGACTCGAACCGACACTGTGCGGATTTTAAGTCCGGAAGAGTGGACGTACCCGGACTTCACTGAATCCACTTTTTGTTGTCTCACAGCGTGTTTCGTGCATCGGCATCCACACCAGTCCACCCTCGTATGTACCCAGTTGTGTCACTCTCGTGTCATCGAGAGTTGAGGCCGGGACCGTCGTGAATCCGTCTGCACGAAGACAGACCGTACTGGACAGACCATCGCATGCCACAACTCTGTCGTTGCGAAACACCGTCTCTAGGCCCTTACATTCTGTGTCAACGAACACCCACTCCCATCGACACAGATCAGATGTCTACCAAATCTGGGGCAGTCCCCGATATGCCTCGTCCGACATGGAGTACCTAATCATGCCCGGTCCCGTTATCTCGATGTCCACCATTTGGGGTGAACTTCAATCCACGGTGCCGCCCAGCAGACCAGTTAATGCCCTGGCGCGGGTAAGCGCCACGTAAATCACGCAATGCTCATCGTCGAGCTCCCGAAGCCCGTCTGCTAGCAGCGCCTCCTGTGTCGCGGTCAGGGCGACGCCAACCCGGTCCCACTCGCGGCCCTTCGCTTGGAACACCGTGAGCCCGGGGATCACCCGAGGTTGGGCGAGCCTGTCCCCTAATCGGGTGAGTTGCGCGACGCATTCCGCCTCGCGAGACGCATTGGGTAGCCGTCCCGGCCTGCGCACACCTAGAGTTCTAATGGCATCACGTAAGGCCTCGAGCATCTGGTCCCTTGGCGTCCTGTTCAGGAGTTCAGACACAATCGGTTGCAGTACCGAATCTTGTTTGGCGTTGAATAGCTCTCGGTCGAGGCCAAGCTTTGCGATAGCGCCTTCTCGACCGTGTGACGACACGCCTAGGAGCATCCGCGTCACCTGGTCCAACAGAAGATTGAGTGCCGCGTCCGTAGCATTCTCGACCGTACGGAACGCGAGTGGGAGAATGTTATCGCCGGCGAACCACAACGGATTCCAGTTTCGAGCGAGCGCGACGTCGATCTCGAAGCTCGACACTTTTGGGACGACCACCGGCATGCCAGCGCGAAGGTCGGATGCAAGCAGAGGCATTTGATCACCGACGAATCGAAATGATTCTGGTTGTTCGTAAGCGACAAATCTGTCCGTGGTTCCCTCGATTAGCTGGGTAACAATCTCGGGCTGGGCGCCACGCCATTTATATAAAGCTTGCCACGGGTCGCCAATAACAGTAACTGAAAGCCCAGATTCAGCTGCTAAATACGCGACGTAGATGTCAAGTAGTGACGCGTCATAGACCTCGTCGACGATCACGGCACGAAAGTTTGATGCAATCCATTGCGAGGCAAATTCATGCGGCTCGTCGAGCTTAAGTGCTTCTAGTAGAATATGCCGGACGTCTTCATGACTCACGGTGCCAGTGGCGAGGACGGCGCGGTGGTGAGCGAGGTTACCAATTCCGGTAGTCGGTGTTTCCACCTTACGCCCTTTAGATACAACAAGTCGGTTGGAATCTATCCCTGCAACACGTAAATAGTTGCCCGGAGGTCTTAAATAGCGAAACCCCTTGAAACCCCGATAGTCGTCTCGCACGTCCAAAGTTTGGTGCGCTCCGGGCATCTCAACTTGACCCGCAGCGATAAGCGCCTCCAGTAGAGCAACATGAAGGTGATCAAAGGTCATGATGCGATGCGGTGGACTAACGCAACCCGATCCCCAACGCGCTGCAACTCTAGCCCGCAACTCTGCTGCGGCAGCTCGATTGAAGCTGATCCCCAGGACGCCTCGAAGATCGCCCGGTTGATACCTCTGAAAGCCATAACGCTCCGCCGCAACCGTCGTTTTGCCGCTTCCAGGTGCAGAAACTACGTTCACAAGTCTCTCTTGAGCAGCGGCTGCTACTACCTGCGCGTCAGTGAGCTTCAGCATCAGTTGAGCCCATCCCAGGGACATCCTCGTCCTCCACCGCAGAACCAGTTCCAGCGCCGGAATAAAGCCAGGAGAACATCTCGGAAATGTGTTCGGGAACTGAAACCGCTTCCATGTTCTGATCGAGAGTCAGGGCAAGGACGAGCGCGAACGTTCCTTTACGACTCGGGTGTTCTTTGAAATAATCGTCAATGCCTGCCAAGGTGAATCTGTCGGGCTTGTCAAGTTCGCTGATCTCAAACGCTTGCTCGACGAGTCGCTCATTACCGACAACTAGTGAAGGCTCCAGAGTTGGGCGGGACCAAAAGAACCTAGCCGATTTGGAGTCAAGCTCGTTATGCCAGGCCGGTGGGCTCGCTTCCGGAAGGGGATCGCCGCGCAAATCGGTATCAGCAACAGCAGCGACCCGGTCAACTAGCTCATGCCCTGGCGTGGCAAGCATGCGGATTGGCCATTGGCCGACTTTGTGACCGACTGGCAAAATTGCGAGGGAGTCAACGAACCCGATGCGGGCCTCGTCGTTACCGGCCCACGCCCGGCCCAGCAGACGAAGCAGTCGTGCCTCTGTCACACCCTCTACGATCAGCACCCGGTCCGCGAACAGAGCTGCCGAACGAGTCGCGTCAAGGTGTAACCGTGTCTGCTGGAACATTCGATTCTTCAAGCGCGTCGGCAATGGGACATCGGCGACACGTCGCGAGACGGTCCTATGGTCCGCATCTTTCCTGACGACCACCACGTCTTCGGGATCGCACGCCGCGACAAGGTCTGCTGAGTGGGTCGTAACTATCACTTGGATATCAGGTCTCTCGGCCACCAAACGCCGAAGGTATCGGATGAGGCCGAATTGGAGCTGTGGATGGAGATGGGCCTCAGGCTCCTCGATCAAAACCGTCGCATGGAACAACTCTGGATAGAACGAGTCAGCGTCAGCATCAGCTGCCTCGGCGGTTTCAGAAAGACGCTCGCGGGCGGCGGCAGAAGCATCTGCAGGGCCCGCAGGAACCGTGTCAGATGCTTCGGCGTCTACTCGATCGTCGGGTGATTCCGAATTAACCAGCGGCGGAGCGGTGCCAGCGTCGGGAATACCTGCGAGCGTCACCGCGATATGCAGCAGGTTGACATACCCGAGACTTGAGGTTTGCAGCCTTCGTGCGACGCCGCGATCTGGCATTAACGCAAGCAGCATCTCGAAGACTCGCGCGAGGTACGTGTCGTCTACTGTCTGAGTACCAACGAAGGCATGATGTTCTCGAACCCCACCACTGATAGTGCTCAGGTTGTGCGCGATGCGCTCTTCAACACTGCTAACGAGCGAGTGATTCGTGAGGGAACGCAGCATCGTCTCCGCTTGCCCGCGCAAAGATCGGATGCCGCCGGTTCCAGGGTTGCGGCGTTCATCTGCTCGTAGAAGTTCTAGAAGTATCCGGGCATCTCGACGGGACAGATCATCGACCGGATTTCGCAACGCTGGAAGATGGACTAGTCGGATGCTGTCGTACTCGGTTGATGGTTCTACCGACCTTCCGGCCCGGACCTGCCCGAGCGATCTCTCCAGTGGTCGGCCCCACTTCGGCGCGGCGAGCGCTTGGCGCTTTCGATACTTGCCGAGAGCCCCTTCGGATCCGACATCAGCTTCGTAAGCGTACTCAACCCGAACAGCACGGGGTGCGGGCCCCAGGGACGAAGCGTCGATTGGAGCCAGTCTCGGGAAGATCCGTGGATGAGCCAATGCAATAGCTTCGTTGATAGTTGTTTTGCCCGACCCGTTCGCTCCCAAAATTAGGGAGAATCGGCCAGCGAGTTCACAAGTCACCGGTGCATCCGCGGAGGCACGGTACCCCTCGACTTCAATACTTTTCAGGAACATGGCGGGTCGGACTCTATCGCCTTTTGACCGCAAAGGAATCTAGCGACGCGGTACTCGGCTGGACAACTACGGTCGAGATACTGCACATGGGTGAATATAAGTTTTCCTCAGGGTGTTGTTCTGCGGTGGTATGACCGCTGCACCGGAGGCGTGGAAGCTGCGCCGGTAGGCCTGGAAGATGACGATGTCGGCGTAGCGGGTGGCGGTGTAGCCGTCGACGCCGGAGGTGAATAGGGGTCCGACTCTGTCGTCGTCCGCACCGGAGCGAATGAGCGCGCAGACGACACTCGCTCCGTCGTGCAGTGTTCCGTCGGCAACAAGTCCGGCGGTGACGGTGAACAGGTACGGGTGGGCTGCCGCATTCGAACTGATCGGACGGCCTCACAGCCTTGTCGTTCACCAGAACGAACGAATGGAGCTGCGCTACTTCTCCGCACTGTCGAGTTTCGCAGCGCTTAGACTAGAACAGGCGGTCCCCTGGCGCTGGATCCCAGGTCGCAGTGTTTGCGGTTCGTGCGCTCCACTTCCAGCCAGGCAGCGAGGAAAGCTTCTTCCGGCGTTCGTCCCCGATCCGGCCTTTGGCGTAACTCTGCCGCTGCATAGCGACCCAGCTTCCGATCTTGAACCCTGTTGCATCGATGTGCTTTTGCGGCGGACACGCATGCCCGTACTTTTCGACGTATCGCAGGAGATGCTCATAGCCCTCGTCCCATCGCGTGTCCCGGGCTGAGACCGTCCACCCGGGCAACGACTCGAGGCGTTGGCGGTAACGCGAGTCTAGCTTTGACCACTTCGCTCGCTGGACGGTAACCCATTGGCCGAGCCGGAAATCTTGAAATATGCAATCTGCCCGCACGTCCGCGCTGCCGTTCTCCTCGACGTAGACAGAGAGCCTGTCGAATCCCTCATTCCACTGGGCTTCCGTGACGTTCAACGCCCATCCTGGAAGCTGCTGCAACCGAGACCGACGCTCTTCGGGCAACGACAGCCATTTCGTCCTCTGGTTCGCAACCCACGCCCCCAGCCGTATACCGTCACCGTTCGAATACGCCTGCGGAACCCTCGCGTGGCCGTTTTCCGCTACGTACTGTTCTAGCTGGCGGTAGCCTTCCTCCCACGCCGAGGTCCGGGTATCGAGCGTCCAGCCGGGGAATTGCTGTATCTGTCGTCTCCGCTCGTCACTGAGCGAATCCCAGATTGTTCTCAAGTTACTGACCCAGCCTCCGAGTTTGTCTCCGTCCTCGGTCACGTATGACAGCGGGACCCGGCAGTCACCATGCTTCGCCACGTATTTCTTGAGGTGCTCTATCCAGTGATCCCACCAGTCGCCCCGTGCGTCCAGCGTCCACCCCGGCAATTTCGCAAGCCTTTCCCGCCTGGCTCCAGTCATCTTGTTCCAGTTGGCCCGCTGGACACTGACCCACGTTCCAAGAGCGTATCCGTCGCTTGAAATGTACGACTGCTTCAGCGCTGCGGTACCGAAATCCTCGACGTGCTGGACGAGATGTGTGTAGCCGGAATCCCATTTCTGTTCGACTGCGTTCAGCGTCCAACCAGGCAGCGTTGCGAGTCGTTGGCGTCTGTCGTCCGTTAACAGCTCCCATGTACGCCGTTGGCGCCGCACCCAGGACTCCAGGTCGATTTCATTGACGACCTGCCCTCGTGGCGGTTTCGCGTGTCCATTCTCTTCGACGTAGGCCGACAGAGCCGAAAAGGATTCGTCCCACAGGGTCGTCCGAGCATCCAGGGTCCAGCCGGGCAGACTTTGCAGTCGCTGCTTGCGATCGGCTGGCAATGCCTTCCACTTGGCTCGTTGCTTGCCGACCCACTTGCCGAGCCGGTAGTCGTCATCGGACGCGAAGTCGTCACGGACTGCAGCAGTCCCGTGCGCAGCAACATACGCCTCGAGATGGCGGAATCCCGCCTCCCATTGATCCGCCTTCGTATCCCAACTCCATCCCGGCAGGCTTTCCAAGAGCTCTACACGCTCTGCGCTCAGTTGGTCCTTCGATCTGCGGCTGCGTTGAATGGCGACCCACGTCCCTAGACGGAAGCCATCGATGCTATGCGTTTGCAGCACACGCGCATCCCCGTTCTGATCAACGTATCTCTGCAGTAGACCGAACCAGAACTCCCACGGCTGGCTCACCTGCTCCACGAGGCGGGCGTCGAAAGCACGGACAAAATCGTCCCCAACCTGGACAGGTACATCGAGGCGAATCTTGTCCGGCAATCTCGGCCGGCCACCGCGGCGACCCATTTCACGGCGGAGGGCATCAATCTGCGCTGCAAACTCCGCGTCGTGTGCCCTCAGCGCTTGAAGGACCGCCCATACAGGCTTGAAAGCGGAATTATCAAGGGCAACACCTGGCTCGACGTTCGAGTCGATGAAAACGGGAAGAACGATAGTTCCGAGCACTTTGTTGTCGGCGTTGCGGATTGCACGTCCGACGGCCTGGACGATATCGACCTCAGAACTTCTCGGATCAATGAAGGCGACGCCGTCGAGAGTCGGGACATCCACGCCCTCGGCGAGGCATCGAGCATTCGCCAGCAAGCCACGTTCATCGCCGGTGACACTACCTAGCCGTTGCAGCAAAACGTGACGTTCGCCCGCCGACATCGCGCCCGAAGCGTGCTTCGACCACAGATCGCCGATGGGGCGCTGACCCTCCGGCATCCAGTCGATCACCGCCGGCATCTCGGCAGCGAAGTCGCGGGCGCGCGCAACTCTGGAGTGAAAGCTGATCAGACGGTGGAGGTCGTACTGACGCATCGCTTTGGCCAGCCCGATCTGTCCAGCCAGAGCCCGAGCGTCGGTGACCACCTCGCCCTTCCTAGTGACCAGAACCCCTCTCTCCGCATAGCTCCGGTACGTCGCGTCATCGACCCCGACGACCACAACTCGGTAGTCCGTCAGGAGGTCCCTTTTAATCGCCTCACCGAAGCCGAGTCTGTGAAAGACCTTTCCGAAAAGTTCTTCGTCGTCCATCGATGCCACTTCGAAGTCGACCTCGTTCGCGGCTTTGAGGACTCTTCCGGTGAAGTACCTCGGTGTAGCTGTCATGTACAGCCGCCGCCGAGCCCTAATCCGGCTGCCGTCTAACACCGTCGTGAATGGAGATGCCCGTCGACCGGTGCAGCGGTGCGCTTCGTCGGCGACCACCAGATCGAACTCCGGAACGCCAGCGAAGGCCATGGCCTCAGCGATCTGCGGAGACGACTGGTAGGTACAGAACACCGCGCGAGGGCCACGACGATCTCGAAGAAACCCGGCGATCTCGGCAGGGTCGCTTGTCACCGGAAGTCCAAGCTCGCTGACGGAATCGACCGGGGTGTCGGCGTCGTGAGAAACCGACTCATCCGAGCACACCGGCAACACGTTGACCTCCGGACCCAACTGATGTTGCCACACGCGCATCGTCTGTTTCAGCAAAGACAGCGACGGAACGAGCACCAAGGTGGATTCGCAGTTCAGTCGATCACTGATGAACTGCGCGGTGATCGTCTTTCCCGTCCCGCACGCCATGATCAGCTGACCACGATCGCTGGCTTCGAATCCGCATACGACCGCCTCGATAGCTTCCTCTTGATAGGGGTGCGGCGTGTAGGGACTACGTATAGGTGATGGGTCTAGTTGCGTTGGGGAGGCGGGCCAGTCGACGTCCGCGGTGAAGAGATCGCTCAACATCACCATCCCGACGGGCTTCTCCTGAGCGGTGATGGTCCGACGGGCGGTCGGGCTGAGCTTGTCCGTGGTCGCAACGAGAAGCCGGTAGGAAAACAATGCACGCGAGGATTCGGAAAGAAAAGTGTCCACGTCAGCCTTGGTGACCGCGTACTGACTTCCGTACGCCTTCGCCTGGATTGCCCAGAGTCGCCCTTCGACATCCTCTGCGACGATGTCGATTCCGGCATCCGCACCCCACCTGTCCGGCCACTCGTCCCAGAGCCACAGTGCTCGAAACGTGGCCCGGTACTGCGGATCGTTCATCAGGAACCAGCGACAGATGTGTTCGAACTGCCTTCCACGCAATTGGGATTCAGTAGCAAGAGATTCGAGGAGAGCGCGGAACTCGGACACGCTAGGAAGATACCCGGCGGGGGTGAAAACCAGCCGCGCGCCTTCGTGAACCCCGCCTGTCCATAAACAGTAAAATGACTGGTGAGGCGAGTCAGAGGCAAAGCTTCACGTGATTCGACAGTCCGCGCGGCTAGAAACTTTCGGCACCTCCAACCCTGCACCATCGACGGATGCGACAATCCGGTAGGAGCTAGGCTACGAGGACAGCGCCAGGAGGGGTCTTGATTGACACGCTGATGTCGGCACTGCGGTTCGATCATCGGTGGCTTTCGGACCAGTTTGTCGAGGAGTCTCGTCGGCTCGGCGAACTGGAGAAGTCCAAGGAACACCACTACGTTCCACAGTTTTACCTGAAGAGATGGGCCGTGGGGGGCCTGGTGCAACCGGTAGTGGTCGACGGCTCGTTGACTCTTCGTCCGCAACCACCAAAAGGTGTCGCGAAAAGCACAAACTTCTACAGCTTGCCTCCGGTTGGAAGCGCGATGGGAACGCCGCTGCGATGGATCGAAACCCACCTGTCACGAATCGAACATGAAACCGCTCACCACATGTCGAAACTCGATACACACGTCCCCGGCGTGATCGCTGACCGGGAACTAAAGCGTGACCTTTCGGTCTTTCTGGCTCTCCAAATTGCTAGGACACCCAATAGCCGAGAACTCAAGATGTGCCTGATAAGCGGTCCCGTAGCAGCGAAACGTGAGTTCTACCGCCGGGCGAGGCCGAACCTGTCCGACGCCGAATTCCGAGCAATGGTGGACAGGACAGAGGCCGATCCCAAGCGAGAAGCCTTAAATCTCATGTTCGCAGATGTACGAAACGTGTCCGCGGGCGCGTTGTTCCGCCGGGAATGGGTTGTGTTCGACACGACGGGACCGGTCATCTCGTGTGACGATCCTGTCGTCCTGGTAGCAGGCGGCAACTTCCCGCGACGCCTGTCCGCTGGCGTAGCGCTCAGCTCAGTAGTGTTCTATCCGCTCGGACCCAACCGACTACTGGTCATGTTCATTAAGCCGGGACAATCACGCGGCGAATATGTTCTCGACGAGCGCGAGACCCAGAGTGTGAATCTCGAAGTTGTGGCGGCCGCGCACCGCATGACCTTCGAGCGGCCCGGAGATGACTTGGCAACGAAGTTCGAGGTGCCTCCACGCAATCGATGCGAGCTCGACCAGGAGTTGATTGGAAGGCTCGATGACACCGCGGCTCTCCAACTACTTCTCAAGGCGGCGACGCCTAGGTGTCGATGGGACGGAGTCGAGAATCCACCACCTTGGCCCGTACCTCGCTGGTACTCGTAAGCACACCTTCGCCCGGCTCAGAATGATGTGTCGGTCTCCCACGGCCCGGGCGACGCGACACGCGACAAAATGCCCCGAGGTCCGCTGCTGTGCCGTTGTTGCGGACTAGGTACCCGCTCCAGCCATAGTTCGTACCGAGTTGTGTCAGCCTCGTGTCATCGAGCTCTCGCCAACGGCAGTCTCGCAGTCCGCAAATACGCTTTGACCTGCAGCGAGACCTGGGATGACCGAAACGACGTGTCAACGACTCAACGGACCTCAGATTCGCTGCCTCACAGATTCATTGAGGACCGCCACAGTGCACTACAGTCCACGGCACCCGTCGAATCTTATTACTTGGACTAAGTGTTCAGGTCCATATGGACTTACGTGCCCCCAGTCTGACTCGAACCGATACTCGACGGATTTCAAGTCCGGAGGGATGAATTCCGATGGACTCCTATGAATCCAAATCCTCATGCATCACAACAGCTTTCGTCCATGGAGGTACACACCAGTCCAGCCCGATCCGTACCGATTTGCGTAACTCTCGTGTCAACGAGAACAAACGATGGGACGCACCCGGATCAGTATGATCCGTCCCGTATCTACGTGGACCCGGTGTGCGATCTGGAGACACCTCGATCTTCTGCGCCCGTCCGATAAGGCCGACATCTGTGTCAACGAACTCCGCCGCCTGTCCTCGGATATGCCACGGACTCGAAGGCGACTTCAAAAACATGCGTGACACTGAACGAGGCACACCTTGTCGGCCTCAGGCGAGCCTGAACGAATGTGGACTGCCGTGGTGTGTGGTGGACCAATAAATGACTGGCCGTGGATGCTTCTGTACTCACGAAGGATCTGGCTCTTGGTGGAGACGCAACCACAGCCCAGGGAGGCAGCGGCCTGGCCATTACCCACCCACCGTTGACCCGTTATCGCGTCAGTCCCCGAGTGGTCCTGATTTTTCGCCGTTGTCTGGTAGCGCGGCGTACACCTCATCGGTCACAGGTTCGAGCCACTCATTGCTGACGTTCTCGCCAGGCGTTATGAAGGCGAGGTGGGAAAACCACGAGCCTGCCTTTGCGCCGTGCCAGTGCTTCGTGCCTGCCGGCACCCGGACCACCGATCCAGGCGCCAAGCTGACTGGATCTTGGTGCTCGGCTTGGTACCAGCCACTGCCTGCCGTACACAGCAGAATCTGGTCGCCTCCGCCCGCAGATCCGTGGTGTATGTGCCAGTTGTTGCGGCAACCAGGCTCGAAACTGACGTTGCTGACGGGGACGCTGCCATCGGACAACGGAGCTAGGTAGCTCTGGCCGGAGAAATACTGCGCATAGGCCTCGTTGGGCTCCCCGAGCGGGAAAATTTGATCGAATTCGCTAGCGGTCATGTCGTCTCTTTCAGCTCGTTCTCAACAGACTGTGGGCCGGCTCGATTTTGATCGCGTTTGTCTGACGCATCGCCAGTCGACTACGAAGCCCTCGACCCGAATGGCGTGTCGATCGAGGCTCACCTGCGCCGGTCGATCAGTAGTTACACCTAGCCGTTGACCAAGGCAATGTGCTCGGCGTCGTACCGGTCCCCGCGCACTCCAACGGACTTTGCCAGCAGGTTCAGGCCGTTCAGCTCGTCAGCGGACAACCCGACCTCGGTGGCCGCCGCGTTCTCGCGGATACGTGCGGTACGGCGGGTCCCCGGGATCGGAACGATCCATGGTTGCTGCGCCAGCAGCCAGGCCAGGGCGATCTGACCTGGTGACACGCGCTTTGTATCGGCAAGGCCTCGCACGTGGTCGACGAGCGACTGGTTGGCAGCAAGGTTCTCCGCCTCGAACCGCGGGACGCGGTGGCGGATGTCGCCGTCGGCGAAACTTGTGGACGCATCGACAGCGCCGGTCAGGAATCCCTTGCCGAGCGGACTGAAGGGGACGAAACCGATTCCGAGCTCGGCCAGAGTGGGTAGCACCTGCGGTTCGGGATCCCGAGTCCACAGCGAATACTCGCTCTGAACCGCAGTAACCGGATGAACCTTGTGCGCGCGGCGAATCGTCGTAGCCGAAGCCTCGGAGAGCCCGAAGTGCCGGACCTTGCCCTCGCGGACCAATTCACCGACGGTGCCGGCGACATCCTCGATCGGGACATTCGGATCTACACGGTGCTGATACAGCAGGTCGATGACGTCCGTACGAAGCCGCGTCAGTGACGCCTCGGCCACACGCCGGATCTGCTCGGGACGACTGTTCAATCCGGCGACCCGGCCGTTCTCGATATCCCAGCCGAACTTCGTTGCTATCACCACCTGCTCGCGGATAGGTTCGAGAGCCTCGCCAACAAGCTCTTCGTTGACGTAAGGGCCGTAGACCTCGGCGCTATCGAAGAACGTCACTCCTTCATCGGCTGCCGAACGCAACACTGTGATCATGTCGTCGCGGCTGCCGGGGTTCGGGCCGTAGCTCTGCGACATGCCCATCGCCCCGAATCCGATCGCGGATACCTCGAGATCACGCCCAAGTGTTCTGGTGTGCATCCTCATCCTTTCGTTTCAGTGGTGCCGTCGAGTCTGGAGGCGGAAACCTCACGGCGCGCGTAATCCCCGAACATCGATCGCCCACCTTCTACTTGCTCGGCTTGATCGGTCACGCCAGACTTCCTCTTCCGGAGAAGCTAATCGGGTCAGCCCTTCCGAGGGAGTCACTACTGTTGAGCGCACCAGCAGGGCACCACTCGGTGCCGTATGTCTCGCGGCCTGATGTCAGAGCGCTGCGTACAGCGCCTTCTCGAAGTCGCCGTACATTTTCCACGCATCGTCGCGTGCGATGAACGGCAGTGAATTGGTGTAGATAGAGGCACAGATTCCGGTGGTGCGGTCGATGAAGAAGTGCGTGTTGAACAAGCCTGCCCATGCTCCGGTTCCTGCGCGGCGACCGCCGGGCACGTCGTGAGTGTTCAGCATCAAACCGTAGCCCCACTTGTTTCCGGGACCGGCGTACATCGTGTCTGTCGTCGCTGGGTCTGCGGTCGGGATCTCGGCGGGAAAGTCTAGTTCGCCGATCTGATTGCGGAACGCCGCATCGACCGTTTCGGGTGCCAAGATCCGGACGCCGTCGAGTTCACCGCCGCGCAGCAGTGCCCGTTCGAACCGGATGTAGTCCTGCGGTGTCGAATACAAGCCATGCCCGCCCGCGTACCAGTCGGGTTCCTGGTTGAGAATCTCACCCGCCGACGTCCACGCTCCGTCCTCACCCTTCACGTGAACGGTCACTGCATTAGCCGTTCTCTCGGAGTCCAGAACAAACATGGTGTCGTCCATACCCAGAGGTCCCGTGACACCGTCCTTGATCACGCTGTCGAGGCCCGTGCCTGCCACCGACTCCACCACTCTGCCGAGCCAATCGGTGTTGATGCCGTAGACGAACTCGGTGCCCGGATCGGTTACAAGAGGTGCCTGAAAAGCCTCCGCTTTCCCTGGAACGACGTTCGGTACGCCCGTAACTGCCTCGAACCTGACCAGTTGGTCGTTCCAGAACCAGTAGCCGAGGCCGGATGTGTGCGTCACGAGCTGCTTCACCGTTGCCTTGCTCGCCGGCTCGCGCAGGATCGGGTTGTCGCCGTCGAACCCGTCGAGAACCTTGACGTCCGCGAACTCGGGCACGTAGTCCTCCACCGGTGCATCGAGGTCGAGATCGCCGCGTTCGACTTGTTGCAGCGCGACGGTGGTCGCCACCATCTTGGTCATCGACATGATCCGAAATTGCGTCCGCGTCGTCACGGGATCGGTCGACTCCCCCGCTATTCGCGTGCCTGCGGCGCCTTCGTAGAACACCCCGTCGGCATCGGCGGCAATCGCGGCGACATGGGGTACCGCTTGTCGACCGACGGACTCGCTCAATACCCGGTCGATTCCGGTGCCGTCGAAGCTTCTGGTCATGTCAATGGTCCTTTCGGAAAGGCCTTGTAGCCGTTCGGTATGTCTCACATCACACTCGTCCGTGAAGAGTCTCGAGAGAACCGACAACGCGACGCAATTCGGCCTGCGTCACCCGCCGAACGGCGGGTCGCCGGAGTCGAACACGCCAATCGGCCGCACCGCCCGACGATCGTGCGTACCGTTACGGGTCGGTGTTGCGATGGGAGGTCCAGGTGCAGAACGCATCCCGAGTCGTGCGTCCACCGTTCGACGCTGAGCTGAAGGCGGGTCTGGCCGTGGTCGGCGGAATGTTCCCACCAACCATCACCCCCGACCTCATCGGCTTCATGAGAACGTCCTACGCCTCGCCCCCATTAGGAGAGTTGTTGGGCGACAGAGGAATTGACGTTTTCGACGTCGCGGTACCGGGGTACCGTGGTGATCCGATCACCGTGTCGGTACTGCGCCACGACCCGCCGGATCGACCGGCCCCTGTGGTCCTCTACGCGCATTCGGGCGGACTGATGTTCGGCGACCGCTTCAGCGGGATCGACCTCGTGCTCGACTGGGTGGACCGACTCGGAGTCACACTGGTGACCGTCGACTACCGGCTGGCACCGGAGTTTCCCGACCCGTACGGCCGAGAGGACATGTACGCAGCACTCGAATGGGTCGCTCAAAACGCGACGTTGTTGAATCTCAGACCTGATCGCATCATGGTCGCCGGAGCAAGCGCCGGTGGCGGGCTTGCAGCGGGCTTGGCTTTGGCAGCGCGTGATCGAGGAGGTCCGCCTCTCTGTGGCCAGGTTTTGGACTACCCGATGCTCGACGACCGGTGCCTTACCCCCTCTACCGGCCAGTTCGACGGGGTAGGCGTCTGGGACCGGATCAGCAACGTCACCGGATGGGATGCCCTGCTCGGAAGCGCTCGGGGTACCGACGACGTCAGCATCTACGCCTCACCCGCGCGTGCCATCGACCTCGGCGGCTTGCCACCTACATTTATCGACGTCGGTGCCGCAGAGATTTTTCGCGACGAGGCAATCGCCTATGCCAGTGACATATGGAAGGCCGGAGGCGACGCCGAACTTCACGTCTGGGGCGGCGCGTTCCACGCATGCGACATATTCGCCCCCCACAC
This sequence comes from Rhodococcus sp. 05-2254-5, assembly GCF_002258575.1. Classification (NCBI taxonomy): domain Bacteria; kingdom Bacillati; phylum Actinomycetota; class Actinomycetes; order Mycobacteriales; family Nocardiaceae; genus Rhodococcus; species Rhodococcus sp. 05-2254-5. Next base: position 120,915 of record NZ_NOZG01000034.1, read on the forward strand.
CACCGTCGGGCGGAGCATGATCCAGACTCGCAACGCCTGGGTGGAGAAGATTCTTGCCGACTGACCACGAGTGGAGCACACCGTCGGCTCATACGACAGGGGTGACCTGATGCAGGAATTGTTGGGTCGCATCGCGCGACTGGACCCCACAGCGAGCTTGGGACTCCGAATCATCGCCTGCTTCGACGAACTCGTCGTCGGCAACGTCAATACACGCGCTTTGCTCGCGTCGGCCGCATCGCTGTCCGGATGCGTTGTCGGATTCGGTCGGACGGAACCGGACCGGATTGAACGGATAGCACCCGACGGTAACAATGCCCCGGGCCCGGCACCGGAACGGCGGACGGATCTGACGACGGTCGTCATCGACGATCTGTGCGTGTGGCTCGAACGCGAGGGTCCCCATCGGCCGAACGACGCCATTGTTCTCGAACGCCTGGCTCTCGCGGTCAAAATTCGACACGGTCACGGGCGTCGCGAACTCGACAACCGACGTCACTTCGGATTGCTGGTCGATCAGACGGTGAGCGAGGAACAGCGACGCCTGTCGTCCGCGGCCCTCGGCCTGTCAACCGACTGTGGGTATCGCGTAGTGACAGCTCCTTTGTTCGCTGTGTGGAAGGTGCGTCCATCGGGCCCCGAGGACGTCGTGCCAACCCAGTTCGGGCCACTCCACGCCATCATCGCTCCCGAGCGCGTCACGGCCATCGACGCGAGCCCATGCGGCATCGGCGTCGCGACTACACCTAAGGATCTGCATCATTCGTTCCGCACTTCCATTGTCGCTCTGAGACTCTGCGACGATCCTCAGGCCGGACCGGTCGACGCAGCCGACTTCGGCGGACTCGCCGATCTGCTGGCCGACACCCCCGGTACAACTCGACAACCGGACGTCGAGAAACTGGCAACAGTTCTGCACCATACGTGGGGATCGACGACGGTCCGCGCGATCGTGCAGTCAGGATCGCTCCGCGAGGCGGCGCGTGAGGCGGGTGTGCACCACAGCACGATGCAGACGAGGGTCCTGACCATAACGGAGCTTCTGGGCTTCGACCCGTTCGTCGGATTCGGTCGTACGCGGCTGGGTACGGCGTACCTGGTGTGGCGACTGAACAATTCGCGAGTACTCGAGATGCCACCGCCGTGAGGTGGCGTCAATCGAGCAGTCGAGCCGTCGCGTCCAGCTTTCGTGAAGGTCTACGATTCAGGAGATCCACTAAGCCAGAACGGCGATGGAGTCGGGCCGTTCCAGGCTGATGAAGTGTCCTGCTGCAGGAACGTTCACGAACTCAGCACTGGGCAGCAGTGCCTGGTTGGCGCGTCGATCGGAGGGGCGGGACCAGTCATCTTTGCCGTAGACGATGTGCACGTCGGCCTTCACCTCGATATAGCATGACCGAGCGGCAATCAAGCTCGGGAGATTGGCGTACACCCCGCGTGCAACTGTCGAGTAGTGCGGGCGACGCCCCACGGCGAGCAATTCTTCGAGGTACTCATCCGTGAGTGCGGACTTGTCGACCAGGCCGCCGTGCAAAATTGCCCGCATCACCGGCTTGGGCTCGACTCCGGCAAGTAGGGGGCCGACACCCGGCATCAGGACTCCGCCGAGGACGAATCGTGCAAGGAGGCTGGACCTGGCCAGTCCACCGGCGAAATCGTAGGGGTTGACTGCAATCACCTTGCGAACCCGTCCAGGCTGGTTCGCCGCTGTTGTCAGCGCAAGAACTGCGCCCATCGATTCGCCGATGATCGTGACGTCTCGTAGATCCATCTCGGTGAGGAAGTTCTCGACCCCGCGTCGCATCTGGGGTTCGTCGTAGGACGCACCGGGGACGATATCCGAATAGCCCATCCCTGGCAGGTCCAACGCGTAGATCGTATGGTGCGGAAGAAGTAGTGGAATCAGTCGATGAAAATGTTCGGCCTGCGTTCTCACCGTGTGCAGTAACAGGATCGGCGACCCGGAACCACCCGTGATGTACCGCAGCTTGCCGACCGGTGCATCGAGAGCGGCCGGGGTGTGAAAATGGCTCATAGTACCGTCGATTTTCATGCTGAATCCTTCGCTCGAACTGCGGAAGTGGTCGGCGTCGATTGTTCTCGGGGCCTGGCAGGGAGGAACAGGAAAGCGATGGCGGCACCGATGAGAGTGACCCCTGCTGCGACGTACGCTCCCACTGAGAGACCGTCGAGGAAGGCGGTGGCAGCGGCATCGGACACCGCCTGCGCACCAGCCGAATTGCCTCCCGCCGCTAGTCGCTCACTCGCAATATCGGCTGCTCCTACGGACTCTTCCACCAGAGACCTCACGTTCTCAGGTAACTGTTGCGTCGCGGCAGAGTCGGCCATGGTGGATGCATAGAGGGAGGCATACACGCTGCCGATGACGGCCACTCCGAGGGTGCCGCCGATTTCACGTGTTGCATCGTTCATGGCCGATCCGATACCCGCTTTGTTCAGCGGTACCGCGCCCATGATGGCTTCGGTCGCGGGCGCTGACGTGAGGCCGAGCCCCAGGCCGAGCGGAATCATCTGGCCGGCGATCTCGAGGTAACTCGTCGACGTGCTCAACGTCGCGATCCACACGAAAGCTGTGGTGAACAACAACAGACCGGTCGTCACGACCAACTTGTTCCCGATTCGTACTGCCAGGAGCGTGCCGACCACCGAACCGATTGCGATGGCTGTTGCGACGGGAATGAACTTGAGGCCGGTTTCCAAAGGACCGTAATCACGTACGAGTTGAAAGTACTGGGTGATGAGAAAGATGAAGCCGAAGAGAGCGAAGTAAGCGAACGTCACCGAGACGCTGGCGGCGGTGAACCGCATATTGGTGAATAGTGTGACGTCGATCATCGGTTCGTCGCGGCCCCGCTCCCACAACACCAGTGTGCCGAAAAGGATTGCTGCCAGCCCGAATCCGATGATCGTCGTCCAGCTGCCCCAACCGTGTTCAGGTGCCTCGATGACCGTGTAGACAAGGCTGCCGACCGCGAGCACGGACAGGGCGAGTCCGCCGAAGTCGATCCGTGGCGTTGCTGGATCCTTCGAGGTCTCGACGACGGCGAGCGTTGCGGCGATAGAAATCGCGGCGGCAGCCGACAGGGCCAGGAATACGCTTCCCCACCAGTATGATTCGAGCAGGAGGCCACCCAGAATGGGACCGCACGCAACTCCTACGCCGGTAGTAGCGCCCCACACGCCGATTGCTTTCGCCTTTGCCGCGCGATCGGTGAAGACATTGGACAAGATCGACAGCGTCGTCGGATAGACGAATGCGGCACCGAGCCCCATGACTGCTTGCCACGACACCAGCTGCCCGGTACTGCTCGCAAACGAGGCACCCACTGCACCGCCGGCGAATACGGCCAGACCCAGAAGAAGCGCGCCCTTACGTCCGTAGCGATCACTGAGGCTGCCGAAGGCCAGCACGAAAGTAGCGAACAGCAGGTTGTACGCATCGACGATCCATTGCAGGTCCCGATTGCTGGCCTCGAGTTCGACGGCAAGCGTCGGCAACGTCACGTTGATCGCGGTGGTGGCGAGGCTGATGGACAACGTGGCCAAGCACAGAGCGGCCAGGATCAGAACGGGCGACTTCTGTGGTCGCATCTCAGGTGAGGTCACCACTTTATTATTTCCAGTTGATGCTCTGTTTTGTCAAGCGTAGAGTTTCGAGCATGAAGACTTACGGGGAGTTCTGCGCGTTGTCGCGTGCGTTGGACGTGGTCGGCGATCGCTGGACTATGCTGATCATTCGCCAGCTTCTGATTACGCCGAGCAGATACAACGACATTCAGAAATCGCTGCCGGGCATAGCAACGAACCTCCTCGCGCAACGGCTGCGGACCCTGGAGGAACATGGCGTCGTCACTTCGACCGAACGACCCGCGCCCATCTCGGCACGGGTGTACGAGCTCACCGAATGGGGTCACGGCTTGCAGACTGCACTGGTGGGCCTCGCGCGCTGGGGCGCGCCGTTGCTCGCCTCAGGCATCGACGGCGACCACAGTCAGGGTCGATGGTTGGTGTTCGCGATCATGGCTCTGTATCCCGATCGAACCGAAAAAGATCTTGCCGGGCTCCCCAGCCTGACTGCAGCGATTGTCGCCGACGGAGATGTCCTGTTGCTCTCGTCCGGAACGGATGGTGTTACAACAACGTTGGCGAACACGACCGATACAGCAGAGGTGACAATCGAGGGAACCGCCGATGAAGTCCTGCGCACCCTCTCCGGCGAGTTGACCAACAAGCCGAAGGCATCGATCGACGGGAGTGAAGGTGCGTTGCAACGACTCTCGCAAGTAGTCCGCCACGCCAACACGTACGGCCTCGACCTCGAATCCCTGAAAGGACACAGCATGGCGTCAAACTCAGGGTAAGGCACGTTCACCGCTGGAGCCGACGGGCTGTCGGGCTGCCTACTGAGCGGTATATCCAGCATCGACGGGAAGGGCCACTCCGGTGACGTAACTGGATGCGTCACTGCTGAGCCACAAGACAGCCGCCGCGATTTCCTCGGGTCGCCCCAATCGCCCCAACGGCACTCCTGCTGCCGCAGCGTCAGGATCCAACTCCCTACCCGCGATCATTTTCTCGACCATCGGCGTGCTGATCGTGCCTGGACACACCGCATTGACTCGCACTCCATGACGTCCATATTGCAGCGCAACGCTTTTGGTGGCACCGATCACGCCGTGCTTGGTTGCGTGATAGGTGGCCCGACCCTCTCCGCCGACCAGACCACCCAACGACGAACAGTTCACGATGACACCAGACCCCTGTGTTCGCATCTGCACCAGCTCGTGTTTCATCGTTGCCCAGACGCCACGCAAGTTGACGGAGACGATCTTGTCGAAAGCCTCTGCCGTCTCATCGGCGGAATCGATCGGAGGCAACATGATTCCGGCATTGTTGAACGCCATATCCAGGCTGCCGAATTTCTCGACGGTTGCACGGACTGCAGCCTCGACCTGATCCTCGTCGGACACGTCGCACCGCACCGCCAATGCTTCGAATCCTCGAGACGTGAGATCGTCCGAGAGTTGCCGGGCGGCGTCCCCGTCGAGGTCGACAACGGCGACACGGGCACCGGCTTCGGCGAAGGCGCGGACGGTGGCCGCGCCCATGCCTGCACTGCCACCGGTGACGAAGGCAGTCTTACCGGTAAAATCGTAGGTAACGGTCATGAGAATGTGCTCCAATCTTGCTTGTAGCGACGTCGAATCAGTTGCTCGACAGCTGAATTCTGGTGTGCTGCGCCAGAGCGGCGAGTAGGTCGGTCTGAAACTGCTCGTCGTGCACTGCTCGGTGGGGCACCGCGGTGCGCTGATGGTGCCAGTACTTACCCGAATCGAACGCCCGCGAATCGTCTGTGGTTGCGAGCCATGACTGAGTGACATGGCTCAGAGCAAGGTCGTCAGTGGCACCAGTGCCGCCCATCTTGGTCGGCACCCAACCAGGATCGACCGCGTGCGAGATCGACTCGGGGCGAAACCTGGCCACCGCAGCCATGAGCGCCGTTACGAACAGCTTGCTATCCGAGTACGAGACGGTCTTTCGAGACCCGGACCAGTCTGCGCCAGTGAGGTCTGTGTGCCCGCCGCGGTGCATGCTGCTACTGAGATAGATCAGCCGCCCCGGACCCTGGATTGCAGCAGTAAGTACGTATGGCGCAACAACATTGACTGGTAGTAACGAAGGCCCGTCTATGATTCCGGCATTGTGGACTACCGCGTCGATAGCCCCTATTCCATTGGCCTGCTCGGCAATCTGCTCCACCTCCTCAGGAAGCGCAAGGTCGCCGACAACGCTCGACGCGCCACGGGAAATCAAGTCCTCGACGGCAGTGAGACGCTGCTGCGTGCGAGCATGCACGACGACCTCGTGACCGTCGTCGAGCAACGACACGGCGGTGGCGCGGCCGATGCCGTCGGTCGACCCGGTGATCAACACTCGCGACACAGTTCCCTCCAGATGATTGTCACAACGAGACCGACCATCGCGCGGCCTATGTCATGGACGGTAGCGGGTCCAGGACGCCCGAGGGAGGCCCTGCGAGTACGTCCACCAGCTTTGCGTCCGACCCGCGCGGAAGTCGTGATGTCGCTGCGCACAGGCCGGGTGGCCACGACAACGAGAACAGGGACTGCTGCCGGAGCAGTGACGATAGTCGGCTAGCCAAGTCGGCGGGCCGAGCTGGCGGAGTTATCGTGCTTCCAAGCGCAGCCAGTCTACGGGTGTCCGGACGGTGCGAGCAGTTCGAGAACCCTCTGCTGCTCCGGTTCGAATCCACCTTTCCCTTAGCAGCCCATCCTGAAATTCTCCCGACTGCAACACTTTCGATCGAGACAAGCAATAACCGTTTTAGGAGTCCCCTATCGAGCTGCCAGACTGCCCGGAATGGTGGCATGTAAATTGGCGACTAACACCACCATTGAGCCGGAACCAGACGCAGGGTGCGGCTGCATCTCATCTACGAGATGGTGCCGTGCCAAGAAGACCTTCGGATTGTTCGTGGGTCGCGCATTTTCCAGACTCCCGTGGAGGGAGACCGAGCGAAAAACGAGCCATCATTACGATGGTCTCGCACCAACCAGGAAGTAGAAAAAGAGATGACGGACATGAGCACATCGAAGAATCGACGGATCGTCGTAGGCACAGATCCCCAGGGTCGGTCGGTGGTCCTTTCGGACGCGCGAGACATGGCCGAATCCCATCCAGGGAAGGTGGCGATCGAAGAGGTCTGGTGGCAGCCACAGATTCCATTTCGTCCAGAGCAAGGACTGGCAAGCCGCGCAGGCGAAGTGGAAATTGAACCACCTTCGAGCGGAGCAGTAGTCCGCCTACTGTCTGTTCCGCCTCTGTCCGACGGCCAGGAGTGGGTACTCGATCTTCACTTCGACGATGCCCTTCACGTGATCACGCTGACCTCCGGGGCGCTCGACATAGTCCTCGAAACTGAAGAAGTGAGCCTTGAAGTGGGTGACAGCATCGTGCTACCTGGCAGTATGCACGATCTGCGCAACCTCGGACAGGTCCCAGCAACCTTCGTCTACACATCCTTCCCACTCTCTCGCTGAGAGTTCCTGCAGCTCATCAGCCCGCCCTCACCAGACCCTAAGAGTCGTCCGGCGAGGGCGGGATCGAGGCAAAGATGCACCCTGTTCGTCTTAAGCAGCGGGGCGCTGTTTTTAGTTGAACACCTCGAAGCGCGCCTGGTGCCGTTGCGTCTAACTGCTGTTTGTGTCGACAGTGGATCGATCGGACGAAGAGATCCTCCCGGTTAATCCAGTCGACTGCACAGATGTTCGTAAGTCGGTGTTCTTGGTTTCCGGCGTCATGGCTATGCCGGCTGCACCGAGGGTGAGGATCAACAACATCGCGTAGAACGCAGGGGCAACTGGACTGTCGAAAGAGCCGACGAGGGCGGTGGCGACGAGCGGTGTGGTCCCTCCGAAAATGGCCGCGGATAGGTTGAATGAGAACCCATGACCGGTGCCGCGCACTGCAGTCGGGAATAGTTCTACGGCCGTGACAAAGTAACCGGCGGCGAAGATGGCGACTCCGATCGCAAGAAGGCTCTGTCCGACGAGTGCACCCCACAGCGTTCCGGACGCGGCGAGCGAGAACGCCGGGTACGCGGTCACCGCCAACCACGACGCGCCACCGATGAGCAGTGGCTTTCGACCGATACGGTCACCCAGCGAGCCGAAGAACACTGCGATTACTGCCAAGACCAGGATGGCCGCGGCATTGGAGAACAAAGCCGGCTTTTCACCGAGACCGCCTGTCTTCACGACGAACGTAAACATGTACCCGACCAGAAGATAGGCTCCTACGGCCTGTGGAACTTGCAGAAGTATCACTCGCAGCATCGATTTTCTCGAAGCAGCTACCTCCCGGATCGTGCTCCGCGCGTCACCTTGATTGGCAACTGCGGCAGTGTATTCCTCCGGATCGTCGAGCGTTCGGCGTATCCAGAACCCTGCCACTGCGATGAGACCACCGAAAATGAACGGCACTCTCCAGCCCCAATCCAAATAGGCCTCGCTGCCCAGGGCTGCTTGGACGCCAAGGACGAACACTGCGGCGAGCGAAGTCGGGACGTAGATGAAGCACACGGCGAAACCGATCCAACGTCCGCGTTTGCCGTCCGGTGCGGATTCCACGATGAAACTGTAGCCGCCTGACGATTCGCCTCCCATCGAAAGTCCTTGCAGGAGCCTGCACAGAACGAGGAGCACGGGCGCAGCGATGCCGATTGTCTCGTACGTGGGAAGCAACCCCGTGACGACCGTTCCTCCGCCCATCAGCAGAATCGTCAACGACAATATTTTGAGGCGGCCGACCCTGTCCGCCATGAAGCCGAACAAAACGCCCCCGACGGGTCGCGCGAAGAAGGCCAATGCATAGATTGCAAAGGTTCCGAGCAAGGCGGCGGTAGGATTCTCCCGCGAGAAGAAGTGCAGCGCGAGCGCCGGTGCGGCAAGAGCATAGATCGAGTAGTCGAAGACCTCGCAGACATTGCCGATGCATCCTCCGATGAGGCGGCGACGTGGATTTACTGTGTTCATTATCGGCCCTCTTGCGGGATAGCGGATTCGGCACCGACTCGTTCGACATCTGAATCCAGCGGGTCGAACACGAACACACCCTTCCCGGCGTTCTGCTTGTCGAATTCTTCGTAGGCTTGGGCGGCCTCACTCAGATGCCAACGGTGACTGAACAATTCGTCAATCGGCACTTTCTCGCGCGCAATGAATTCGGCGCACTGTCGCTGTTGAACGATGGACATCGTCCACGACGTCATGACTGTAACCTGTGTTCGATAGAAATCGGTCACCCGGAATCGTGCCTCACCCGCACCCAAACCGATCAGACAAATCTTTCCCCACGGACGCAGAGAATTCAATCCAGCGGAGATTGCAGAGGAGTTTCCGGAGGTTTCCAGTACGAGCGGCGCTCCCGCACCGTCGGTCAAGTTCCGAATCATGTCCGACGCACTGCTCGTTGTCGGATCGACGGTGGCCACGGCGCCGAACCGCTCGGCATGAACCCGGCGGGCCGGTTCTGGGTCGACGGCGATGACACGAGCACCCCTCGCTGTCGCAAGCATCGTCGCCGACAACCCCACTGGACCTTGTCCGAAGACCACCAAGGTCGATCCCCCAACGTCGCCGAGGCGCTCCAGGCCACCCCATGCCGTGCCGGTGCCACATCCGATGGCCGCCCCCGCCTCGAAGCTCAATGAGTCGTCGAGAGGCACCAAGGTCGCTGCCGGAACTACGATGTATGGAGCGTGCCCACCGTGCTCCTGAGTTCCGAACGCCCTGAACGGAGCTTGCGTGCACATCTGCGGCCACCCGGATCTGCAGCTGTCGCACGTCGTGCACCCGATGTAGTGGTGCACCATGACGCGGTCGCCCGGCGCAGCAAGCCGGTCTCCTACTCCGGTCCCGACACTGTGGACGACACCGGCAGGCTCATGGCCCGCAATCGCTTGTCCGTCCGTGTCGTCCCCGTCTGGCGAGGCGCGGTATACGTGAAGATCGCTTCCGCACATTCCGGACGCTCGTACGGCGACGACTACTTCGCCCGGTCCGGGCTCCGGAACGGGAAAGTCGCGAATTTCCACCCTGCGGTTGCCTGTAAAAATGACGCCTCTCATGGCTTTCTTCCTTCTGTCGTTTCGGCAGCACAGGCATTCCGCGACTCGGATTGCGTTCCGGCGCAGATGCTTTCGATCCCTACTGGTCTGCGTCGAGTCGACGGCAACCGTAGCTCCGATATCGAAAGTGTGCTCTACGACACTAAGACGGTTCAGGTTAATAAGTCAACGATTGACTAAAAGATTCTCTAACTTCGAGCGAGAATCGACGTCGATTTGCCGCAGGCTATATCTGTTATTCAATTTCTCGTCGTATGCGAATCCGGGGACGGTTCGAGATGGAAGCCAACGACTGGAGAACGAATCGCCGGCACGCTCTGGCAGGTCACCACAGACTGTGGCGTTCGGATTCGTGTCGGCCTCGTTTCGTCCGCCGGCAGATGTAGCGGACAATACGAGTCCATGACAGGCTCTCCCGCTCTCTCCTCCGATGTCGGCCGACACAACATGTCTCTGGTGATGGCCGCCGCCGCCGAGAACGCACCGTGTGCGCGTATGGAATTGCGTGAGCGGACCGGCTTGGTCAGCGGGACTGTAACCACCATGGTGGAGGACTTGATTGCGCGGGGATTGCTGGTCGAGTCCGGCAACGTCCAAGGACGACGAGGGCGACCGCGAAGGCTGTTGACGCTCGCACCGGATCGTGTGCGCACGGTTGCAGTGCAGCTCTTTCCCGAATCAGTGTCCGGCGAGGTCCGCGACATGGCGGGTCAAGTTCTGTGGTCCGGACGCAGAGCCCATACCATCGAGCCAGGCGATGCAACTGGTTTCGTTACCGCGCTTGCGGACATGTTCGATTCCGCGATCGAACGTGCGAACCATGCCACCAACGCGTGGATCGCGAACCCCGTTGCTGTTCTGCCGGCGATCGTTGCACACGACTCGAACATCGTGGCCGCCCTTCCATTGGGCCTACGCGCACTCGACATTCGATCACCTCTCGAAAAGGCGCTTGCGCAACCTCGGACCGTCGAAGTCATCAACGAGGGGCGGCTGAGCGCACTGGCCGAATACACCGCGAGCCAGAGTGATGCGCGGCCTCATGCGATGGCGTACGTCAGCGCACAGCGCGAGGGCGTAGGCGGTGCCTTGGTCATCGAAGGCGACATTTTCGGTGGGTCGCATGGACTAGCAGGACTCGTCGGACATGTGGGCGTCGATATGGCAGGCCCGCAGTGCAGTTGCGGGGCAAGAGGATGCCTCGGGTTGTATCTCAGCCTGAACGCGCTTCTGGAACACGCAGGCCTCGACAGTTCGCGATCTGTCACCGACCTGATCGAACTACTGAAAGCCGACAATGCCGATGCGCATGCGGCATTGGACCGTGGAGGCAAGGCGCTCGCATCTGCCGTCGGAACAATGAGCAACTACACCGATGTCGACGTCATAGTACTCGGCGGCGTACTCCCCGCCTTGCTCCCATGGCTGGAGCCGTACGTCAACGACCTCATCCGCTCACGATCCGAAAGGGTGCCACACTTCAACCCCCAAATCACCTTGGCCACTCACGGACTGGAGTCTCCACTGATCGGTGCCTGGCATCACGCGCGCAAAACCGTGCTGGACAACCCAACCGTCGTTCCGTACCTGCCGTGAAGGGCCGGGGTAGACAATCCTGATACCAGGCAAGCGTGCACAAGGTTGCACGCAGTGCAGCCGTCGTACTTTCCGCCGCGGCAGCCCTCCCGCGACGACACACGAGACGGACGCTGACCGGTCCCGGTGCCATCGAGGTCAAAACGGCATTGTCGGACGACCTGATGTTCGAGAACGGTTTTACCGAGATCGTCGAAATAGCCTGTAGGCGTTGACTGTTCGGCTATCTTGACACCGCCATGACCGACCTTCGGCTAGCGCTCCAGTGCCGTCAGCGTGTCCCTGGCGCGGTGGTGCTCACGCGCACATCCGCCTCGGCTTCAAGAGCACACGCGATGCGGACCACCCGACCTCCGTATGCAGTGATAGTCCGAGCGAACGCACCCCGTCGGACAACGGGACATCGAGCGACGCCTCTTCGAATCGCATGTAGGCAACAACTCGCTGAATGTCACTCATGATTCTCGCGTTGTCATCTTTGGCCAAAACCCGCTCGTGCCAGGACTGACTGGTTCTTGACTGTATTTTTCTGCGGTGTCCCCGGACCGACTGTGGTCAGCCAGGCGATGATGCCGTTGTGTGTCTGCAGTTACTGAGCAGATCCCGCATGCAAGTCGGGCTTTCTGTCCGCTGCACCGCCAGACGCAGAATCAGCAACGGACCGGGAGACTGCGGTGGCGAGAGCAACGTCCTTGGTCTCCGGCGTGTACCGCAAGACAATCATGCCTACGACTCCCGCGACGACGACCATTGCAGCAGGAGCAGATGGATTCACCGCGTCTATCAGGCTGCCAGCAATTATCGGCGTGAAGCCCCCGAACACTACTGTGCCCATTCCGTAGGACAACCCGTGCCCTGAATACCTGCTCGAAGTCCGGAAGAGTTCGAGCATCGTCACGATCGACCCGGAAACGAACAGGGACGTAGCAGACGCGAGTAGCAGGCTGCCACAGAACGCACCCCAAAACGTGGCGGTATTGACTAAGAACATCGCAGGGAACGCAATAACCGTCATGTAAGCCGCGCCTGTCCACATCAACGGCTTTCGGCCGACGCGATCTGCCACGCGCCCCAAGACGGGAACCAGAACCGCAATGGATGCTCCTGCGAGCGTGTTGGCCAGCAAGGCGGTGTTCGGATTCATGCCGAGGTTTGAGACCATATGAGTGTAGAGGTAGGTGATCCCGAGGTAGTAGGCGATCAGCGTGGGCGCAAGGAGCAGGAACACCCGCAGCAGGGCGGGCCATTCCTCGACGACTGCAGTCTTGAGCGGGTTCTTGCTCGCAGCTACGCGTTCCTTCTTAGCCTTGACGAACTCCTGAGGATCACTGAGCTTTAGGCGGATCCAAAGTCCACCACACGCCAGTAGTGCACCGAGGAAGAACGGTAGACGCCAACCCCAATCGGTGTACGCGTCGTCGCCAATAGCACCACGCAGACCGATGATCCCGAAGCCGAGCACCAGGCTTGGCAGAATCGTCACGGCATAGATTATGGCGATCCACGATGCGCGCTTGTCCGACGGAGCTGATTCCAATACGAAACTCAGCGCCCCGGAATGCTCGCCACCAGTAGAGAATCCTTGGATCAAACGGAAGAACAGGAGAAGGATAGGGGCAGCAATTCCGATACTGGCGTAAGTCGGTAATAATCCGATCGCTCCCGTGGCTACGCCCATCAACAAAATCACCGATGCCATGACGCGGATACGACCGTATTTATCGCCGAGGTATCCGAACACGACTCCGCCCAATGGGCGAGCAATGAAGCCGACGGCGAAGATCGCGAGCGTACCGAGCACTGCCGCAGAGGGATTGGACTTTGGAAAGAACAACAGCGCGAGAGTCGGTGCCGTCACCGCGTAGGTGACGAAGTCGAACCATTCCACGAAAGTTCCGACTGCTCCGCCAAAAAGACGACGTCGGGCCGTGGATTCTTCGGTGAAAGCGACTGCGGGCGTTGAATTCTGAGTCATGCGAATTCCTCGGTTCAGAGAATTGCCGGGCAACTGCCGCAGCAGTGGAATCGAATCGTTGGACACTCGATGCCATCAACACTAGCGTTGCCAAGAGTGACAGGCAACACACCCGTTGATTACAATCTGGTTGCGGCCACCTCGCGAAGGGCCCTCTTGTTCATCTTCGTGGCCGACCTCGGCCACTCTTCGGCGCTCAGAAAGTACACCTGCCGTGGGACTTTGAAGCTCGCAATCTGCCCCCTGCAGAAGGCAATGATGTCGTCGGCACCCGCAGTGGCACCTTCGCGCAACTCGACGAAAGCGACGGGCACCTCGTCGAGTCGACGGTCGCGCTTGGCGACGACCTGCGCAAGTACGACATCCGGGTGCGTACACAGATAGGACTCGACCTCGATGGCAGGGACGTTCTCACCACCCACCTTGATCATGTCCTTCAGCCGGCCCTCGTAGCGAAGATGACCACTATTCAACGTGCGGAACAGATCTCCGGTGCGCAGCCAGCCCTCGTCGTCGATTGCGGCGGCAGTCTGCTCCGGGTCTCGGTAGTAGCGGGTCATCATCGCGTAACCCTTCACGTAGAGCTCACCCAGCTCGCTGACCGGCGCATTATCCAATGTCACCGGGTCTACGATCTTGACCTCTACCCCGTGTACGGGCACCCCGGAGGTGGTCGCCCTCAATTCGATGTCGTCTGCGGGTGCGGACAACGAAAAGTGGCCTGCCATCTCCGACATTCCAGATCCGTTGACGAGCAACGCTTTCGGGAATCTCGATTGGACGAAGCGCATCTCGTCGGCACTGCCGACCGTAATCAACGACGTGGCATCCTCCAGGTCGTCTTCCCGGAAGCCCTCCGCGTCCATCAAAGTATCGAAAGCCGACTGGAACATCGGCCACAACGAGGTCGGACGCCACTTGCGCACCATGGTCAGTGCGCGTCCACCATCGAGATACACATCGGTCAGATACGTCGATCCCATTGCTACACAGGCGATCAGGCCCTGCAATGCTGCGATATGAAACAGCGGTGCCGGTGACCAGAAGACCCTCATCTCCCGCGGCTCCGGAAATGGGACAGCCTGAGCCGTGCGTCCGATGGGCCCTCGTGTCACGGCCTCATGCGACAACACGCAACCCTTGGGTGAAGCAGTGGTTCCCGAGGTGTAGATGATCACGGCGTCGTCCCGCAGTCGCACCCGCTGCCTTCGCACCTCGATGTCGACCTCCGTCACCGATTGCGCAAGTTCGTCCACCGCCGATGCACCGACGATTCCGGGGCCCCCGTCACCCTTCAACATGATAATCCTCCGAAGGTGTGGTGCTTCGGGTAGTTCCAGGCTCAGCGAGTCGGTCGTCGCCACTCCCGGGAAAGCTGCAGTCAGTTCCGCGCGGAAGTCCGTGCGGGGTGCGAGTGCGTCCGTGGTGAGCACGACCGAAATTTCGGAATGGGCGATGATGTAACTCAATTCGCGACTGCGGAGACGCGGGTTGAGCGGCACGAGCACTGCGCCTGCGAGCGCCGTACCGAACGCCGCCTCGACGAATTCGCGTGAGTTGGGCGCAAGCACGCCAACCTTGTCACCGGCCGTCAGTCCGAGCGCGACGAGCAGGCGGCCGATACGAACTGCGCCCGCCGTCATCTCGCGGTACGACAGAGTCTCGTCCGGCAATACGAGCGCGGGATGGTCGGGAAAACGTTCGCCGGAACGGATGAGCACATCGCCGAGCGGCATGCATTCGCTGAACACGGACTGGTTGTACATGGACCTGATCCTTGCATTCGTAGATCGTCTCGAGTCGGTTCTTTCGGAGACGGGGCTTCACGAGCCGAATCCGAATACTAGGCCGGTCACCGGCGGCCGTCAACGCTTCCGTTAACGATCGATCGCCTTCCGAAAAGAGGTTTCAACACAAGTGTTGACGGGTCGTTAACGATCATGTTGACTGGAGAAGAAATCTCGATACGGAGGAACGATGACCAATACGACGACCAAGGTGCATCACAACGCCGAATCGCACGGCGCACCTGCGCTGACAGAAGACGAGGTTCGCGAGGCGGTCGAAGGGGCCTCGGTGCCAGTGCTGCTGATGGTCCTCTATCAGGTGACCGGAGACGAGTCCTGGATCGGACCGCGGTTCGCTCCCAGCCATTTTCGGGGAGTATCACCTCGCCCGACCGGCGATATCGCCGAGGCCGATCAACGCGTCGTCCGCGACGCAGCCGTCGACGCGATCGCATCGTTGCTCGCCCACCGGCGCCCGGTGCTGGATCTGAGCGACGTTCGCGACATGGAAAAGGCCGCGAGCTTTTTCCTCGGTGAACCGATCGACCGGCGATACGCAGCGATTCTGACCGAGGAGCTACGTCGACGCTCCGCCGACAGCGACGAGCAGGACGACGTACCGGACGTCACCCCTCCTGCGGGTACGCGCGCCATCGTCATCGGAATGGGGATTTCCGGGCTCGCCGCCATTCACCTACTGCAGCAACTCGGTATCGAGTTCACCGTGTTCGAGCGGGGTGCCGATGCCGGCGGCGTGTGGCACCAGAACCGATACCCCGGCGCGGGTGTCGACACACCGAGCCACCTCTACTCGTTTTCTTTCGATTATCGAGACTGGGATCGACATTTCGAGCTTCGGGACGAGCTCTACGAATACTTCAACGGAGTGCTCGACTCGTTGGATGCCCGCACCGAGGTCTCGTTCGAGACCGAGGTCGTGAGCGCCGTGTACGACGACGACAGCGCACTGTGGACCGTCACCACCCGAAACCGGGAAGGTGAACTGGACACCCATGTCGCGAACATGGTCATCAGTGGGGTCGGCTCGCTGAACCAGCCGAAACTACCGTCGATCGCGGGGCGCGAGGAGTTCGAGGGACTTCAATTTCACTCGAACAGATGGCCGGATGGCCTCGATCTCACCGGCAAACGTGTCGCGATCGTCGGGGCAGGCGCGAGCAGCCAGCAGATCTCACCTTCGATCGCTCCGATCGTCGAGCACCTGGACATCGTGCAGCGCTCACCGCAGTGGGTTGCGCCCTTCGAGCAGTTCCGCGAGGAAGTACCTACTGCCGAACGCACACTCCTGCAGCATCTTCCGCTATACAGGGCGTGGAACTGGATCGGGCTCTTCTATCAGCACGGTGACAAGATCATCGATGCGCTTCGGGTGGATCCGTCGTGGCCGCACCCCGAACGGTCGGTGAACCGGAGAAACGACCGACAGCGTGAATTCCTGACGAAGTACATCGAGTCCGCCTTGGAAGGACGACCCGATCTGATCGAAAAAGCCGTCCCTGATTACCCGCCCTTCGGCAAGCGAATGCTCCTCGACAACGGGTGGTATCGGACTCTCAAGCGCGAGAACGTCGATCTGTTCACGAGCGGAGTTTCGGATGTGACGCGGACCGGACTCACATTGTCCACCGGTGAACGACTCGACGTCGATGTCATCATCTGGGCCACGGGATTCGAGGCTGCACGGTTCTTGAGTTCGCTCGAGGTACGCGGCGAGGAAGGGCTCGATCTCAGCGAGGCCTGGGACGACGACGACCCTCGCGCCTACCTCGGCGTTTCCATTCCGCATTTTCCTAATTTTTTCATGCTCGGTGGACCGCATTCGCTACCGGGCAGCGGCAGCTTCATGTACTTCATGGAGCTTCAAGCTCGTTATCTTCGTGACCTTCTCGCCGAAATGTTCCGCAAGAACATCACTGCTATCAGCGCCACCGAAGACTCGACGAACCAATACAACGAACTCGTCGACACTATGCACTCCAAGACGGTGTGGACCCATCCGGGATTCGCGACTTACTACCGCAATTCCAAAGGCCGAGTCATTTTCGTCATGCCCTTCCTGAACGTCGAATACTGGGAGATGGTCAGACGCCCCGATCTGAGCGATTTCGACATCCTCGAAGACGCAGCGGTCCAGCAGGCACGTTAGCGCAGTCACCGTCGCATCTGATATTCCCGACCACCAGCACCATAGAAAGGCGGCAATCATGCCCGACACACTTCATTTGAAGACACCCGCAGTAGTCGACACCGCGACCGCCGGTGACCCCTCGGTCGCGGACACCGTGTCCACGGTCATCGCCGACATCCGCGACCGCGGCGACGCTGCGGTCCGCGCTTATTCCGAGAAATTCGACAAGTGGAGCCCGGAAAGTTTCAGACTGAGCGCGGAGAAGATCGACGAGATCATCTCGACAGTTCCTGCCGAGGTCATCGCCGACATCGAGACCGTTCAGCGTAACGTCCGAGTTTTCGCTCAGCATCAACGCGACTCCCTGCACGACTTCGAGGTCGAGAGTTCGCCGGGTGTCCATCTCGGACAACGCAATCTTCCGGTGTCCGCAGCCGGAGCCTATGCACCGGGCGGTAGATACCCGTTGGTTGCATCTGCGCACATGACCACGGTGACGGCGAAGGTCGCAGGCGTTCCGCACGTCACGGCGTGCACCCCACCGATCCGAGGCGAAATCCCCGCAGCAACCGTTGCCGCGTTCCATCTCGCAGGTGCGGACGACATCTACTTACTCGGTGGCGTGCAAGCTGTTGCGGCAATGGCACTCGGCACCGAAAGCATTCGGAAAGTGGACATGCTCGCCGGTCCGGGCAACGCCTTCGTCGCCGAGGCCAAGCGGCAACTGTTCGGCCAGGTAGGAATCGACTTGTTCGCCGGGCCGACCGAGGTGTTGATCGTCGCCGACTCGAATGCGGACCCGTTCATCGTCGCAGTGGACCTTCTCAGCCAGGCCGAGCACGGCCCGGATTCGCCTGCCGTTCTGATCACGGACTCCGAGGCCCTAGCTCGCACCGTGATCGAGCACATCGACGCGATCCTGCCGGACATGCCTACGCGCGACTTCGCAGGTGTCGCATGGCGAGACCACGGACAGGTGATCGTCACCGCCGACATCGAAGCCGCGTACGCCCTCGCGGACACGTTCGCGTCCGAGCATGTGCAGATCTTGACCGACACGCCCCGTCGAGCACTCGAATCCATGAGTAACTACGGTGCACTTTTCCTCGGCGAGAAGACATGTGTTTCCTACGGAGACAAAGTGATCGGGACCAATCACACCTTGCCCACACGCGGTGCAGCGCGTTACACGGGAGGGCTGTGGGTAGGAAAATACCTGAAGACCGTCACCTATCAGGAGATCACCTCGGAGTCCGCGAGCGCCGAACTCGGAACCCTCTGCGGCAGAGCTGCGCGGGTGGAGTACTTCGAGGGCCACGCCCGTTCAGGTGATGTGCGAGCAGCGAAGTACGGCGGCGCACCGTTGCCATGGGCTCCGGCCACGCTCTCGGTCCGACCGCGGTAAACACTGTGCTCACGTTCTCACTTTCAGGAAAGACTGCTCTGGTCACCGGAGCGAACAGGGGTCTGGGAAAGGCCATCTCAGCAGCACTCACCGAACTCGGTGCGACGGTGTACGGGACATCGAGAACCGAGGCCGGTATTCGGCAGATCGAATCCGACCTCGGCACCGAAGGTTTCGTTCTCGACCTGGAGGACGTGCACTCGATTACGCCCTTCGTCGAGCGTTTCGGTGTACGCATGCGCGGCACCTCCCTCGACATTCTGGTCAACAACGCCGGGGTCAATCACCCCGCACGGGCACTCGACGTGACGATCGAGCAGTGGAATTCCGTCGTCGACACCAATCTGCGAGGTACGTTCTTCCTCACCCGAGCCGTTGCGCAGCAATGGGTATCGGCCGGTACCCCCGGTGCCATCGTCAACATCGGGTCTCAGGCAGGCACGGTAGGAATCGAGGAACGCGCGGTGTACTGCGCGACCAAGGGCGGCCTCGATCAACTCACCAAGGTTCTCGCAATCGAGTGGGCGGCACACGGCATCCGAGTCAACACCGTCGCCCCCACTTTCGTGAGAACCGAATTCACCGCCGACACCCTGTCGCGACCCGGGTGGGGCGACAAATTGCTCGCTCGAATCCCGTTGGGCCGCTTCGGGGAACCCGAGGACATCGTCGGTGCCGTCGCCTTTCTGGCCGGGGACGCATCCGGTCTGATAACCGGCCATACACTGCTGGTCGACGGAGGCTACACCGCATGGTGAAAGGTGAGGAACGCATGAACATGACCGAGGCATCGTTGAACAGCGAATCCGTCGTCGTCATCACCGGTGCCGCGACCGGGATCGGGCGAGCGATGACGCTGTCGTTCGTCGCTCGTGGCGCTCGAGTAATCGTCGCCGACATCGACGAAGCGGCCGCCGCCGGGCTCGTCGCCGAAGTGTCCGAGCTCGGCGGAACCGCCTTCGCGGCACGAGTCGACGTCAGCAATGCAGAGTCGGTCGAGCTTCTCGCCGATTCGGTCTTCTCTCGGCACGGTCGTGTCGATGTTCTGTGCAACAACGCCGGAGTGTCGATGCGACCCCATCGCGCATCCTGGAACGCCTCGATCAGAGACTTTGCGTGGGCGATGGAGGTGAACTATTTCGGCGTCGTGCACGGGATAGTCAGCTTCGTACCGAGAATGCGCGAGCAGTCCGGCCACAAACACCTGGTCAACACTTCGTCGGTGACTGCGCTCGACATCGCTCCTGGGCACGCGCCATACGCGGCCTCCAAAGCAGCAGTCACCGCACTGTCCGACGCGTTGCGTTACGAACTCGAGGACCATGGCGACGACTTCGGCGTCACCGTGTTGTACCCAGGACTCGTCCCCACCTCGATCGCGACCAGTGAGCGCCTCCGGCCCGACAACGATCGATCAGCGGTTCGCAACATCGTGGCCTACGAGCCCGAACGAGCTGCGACGCTCACGTACAACCTTCCCGTAGCAGCAGAGACCCTTGGCGAGCTCGCCGTCGAGGCCGTGTTGTCCGGCCAGAACGCGGTGCTCACCCACGGCTACCCCGATGCCGAGATCGAGGCGCGCTTGAAAGACCTCCGAGACGGAGCGACGGACCGGACGCTTCAGCAGCCCACTCCCCACCTCAGCAAGGAAGACCACCGATGATCTCCACCCGATTCACGCGAGAGTTCGATATCGAACATCCGATAGTGTGCGGCGGGATGACCGGAGCGGGACGAGCTGTCTTGATCGCCGCCGTCGCCAATGCCGGTGCGCTGGGCTTCCTTTCGGCCCTGACGCAACCGACGCCCGCTGCCCTCGACGAGGAAATTCGACGAACGAAGGCCTTGACGGATCGGCCGTTCGGCGTAAATCTGACAATTCTCCCCACGATCGCGCCCGTTCCTTACGACGAGTATCGCCAGGTCATCATCGACAACGGGATCAAAATCGTCGAAACAGCCGGCTCGAGCCCGAAGGACCATCTACCGTCACTGAAGTCCGCCGGTATCAAAGTAATTCACAAGACCGTCGCCGTCCGGCACTCTATTTCCGCGCAGAAGCTCGGCGTCGACGCGTTGTCCGTGGACGGGTTCGAGTGTGCAGGTCACCCCGGCGAGGACGACGTATCCAGTCTCGTCCTCATTCCGGCCGTCGCGGCACGCACAGATCTACCGATCATCGCTTCGGGCGGATTCGCCACCGGCGCAGGCCTCGTCGCGGCTCTAGCGCTCGGCGCGGATGCAATCAATATGGGAACCCGCTTCGTCGCGACTGCGGAAGCTCCTGTGCATCGCAACGTCAAAGATCGGATCGTGGCCAATACCGAACGCGATACCAATCTGATCTTTCGAAAATTCCGCAATACCGCGCGAGTTGCCAAGAACGCAGTATCGGATGAGATTCTCGACATCGAAAAGCGAGAAGGAACGACATTCGAGGACATCGCAGCGCTGGCGTCGGGTGCTCGGGGTCGACAGAACGTTCTTACCGAAGGCCGGATGGATGACGGACTGTGGTGGGTCGGACAAAGCCAGGCGTTGGTCACCGACATTCTGACCTGCGCGGATGTCGTGACGCAGATCATCGACGACGCCGAGAAACTGATCGCCGGTCGCTTGGTGGGGCTCGTCTCTTCCTAGCGTGGAGTAGGCCGATGCACCCGCCCTACTCCACGCCGATGAAGCTCGGAGATTCGGCACCAAGCCTCAGTGCGTGATCGATAGCTGCACGTCCTGCCCCCATCCTGACAGCATTTCGTAGATGCATCCGCATCCCTGGTAGGTATCTGTGCGCTGTCGCTGCGTCCGACGCCATGCTGATGAGTTCTTTCGTGATGTTCGGAACCAACTGTGCCCGGAACGGAAGTCCGCAGTAGGCGATGAATCCTTCGAATGCTTCGGGAGACATTCGGAGCAGGGACTCCAAGAAGCCTGGAATCTCCTCCCGCATGGTCGTCCAGTACTTCGTGCCGCCGATGTGCCTGTCCCACAGCTGTTGTCGATGCTCGTCCAGGGGCGGCCAACCACCCTCGGGGCACGCCGCCGATGCCAGGGCACGAGAACTCTCGAAGAAAGCATGTACTCCGACACTGGATTGCAGCGTGACGATCTCGTGCAGCTGGTCGAATGTCGCTCCCGCCGCAACTGCACGTTCCGCCCATTGCCTGCTTCCGAGGGTGTCGAGGGCCGAGGAGGTGGTGCGTAGTGCGAATTGGATCAGCGCAACCTGGATTTCGGTCAGATCGTCACCGTCGGGAACCTCTTCCAACAGGCGAGCCGCTTGCGTGTCGATCTGTTGCTGACTGACTGTCACGACTCTCCTCATCGGTCGAAAAACGTTGCCGAGCGGAGCTTATCGACACCGTCGACATGTTGGCAACACAGGTGTTGACGGCGCGATACCGGCTGCCTAGTGTGACGAATACGGAAGCGGCGTTTCGACTGGACGCGTCTCGAATCAAGGAGCCACATGCCCGAACATCCAGCAATGCCCGACTACGTCAACATACGGGTCGAACACGATTCACCTGTGTCCTGGATCGTGCTGAACCGACCGGACAAGGCCAATGCACTGTCCAACGAACTGCTCGACGAGTTCTCCGACGCACTTGCGCGGCTGAAACATACGGGCGAACCGGTGATCGCCATCCGGGGAGAGGGTAAAGGCTTCAGCGCCGGATACGACCTTGGACAAGTCGCGCCGACCACGGCCGCGGACCCCGTGGCCGACCGCACCCGATTGCAGAGGAACATCGATCGGTATCTCGCCATCTGGGACCACCCCAAGCCAGTTATCGCAGCAATTCACGGCTACTGCGTCGCCGGAGCAACGCAGCTGGCCACCTTCACCGATATCACCATCGTGACCGAGAACGCGAAAATCGCGGAAGTCACCATTCCGATCGGGGCCGGTTACGTCTCGCCCGTCTGGGCAACTCTCGTCGGACCGAAACGGGCCAAGGAATTTGCGTTCGTTCCGGGCAACAGCATCGATGGACGCACCGCAGTCGAGTGGGGCTGGGCGAATCACGCCGTCCCGGAAAGCGAACTGATAGCACGCGTGGCCTCGCTCGCACGAAGAATCGCTCAAGTGCCGCCCAGCCTGTTGACCATCAAGAAGGTTTCGATCAATCGCGCGATGGAGGCGATGGGAACCCGTAATGCGCTGGGAGCCATAGCCGATGCGGACGCATTGGCCCACATGACCCCGGAGGTGGCAGCACTACGTGCCCGCATCGCCGAAGAAGGCCTGAAGTCGGTGATCGAATCGTTCCGCGTCGCACCGACTTCCGATCTCTCAGCACCGACCCGATCTATTCCTCTCACAGGCAACGGCACCGTTGACGAGCTGTCAACATGACCGTAGACTGACATGAACCATGGATCCGGATCGACACCTGAGAATGGATGGAGCGTCATGACTTCGGTCAACGAAGACAACATTATTGAAGTCGTACAGCGTCTTGTCGACGAAAGGGATATCGAACGAGTTCTTTTCCAGTATGCGTTTCATCTCGACGCAGCCGACCCCCAGTCGATGCTCCCCCTCTTCGTCGAGGACCTGTACGTTGCTTACGGCCCCTCTCATGGTGCCACCGGCGCAGAAAACTACCTCGATGTGCTTTCGAACGACAAAACTGGAATCGCCGCATTCTTCGCAGGCACGAGTCATCACGTCAGCAACATCGTGATCGACTTCGTGAACAAGGACACTGCGAAAGTGCGGTCGGTTCTCTACGCGTGGCACAAGTACTACCGAGATCGTCCGGACGGGATCGTGTACGCCCAGTACCATGACGAATTCACCCGGACCGACGAGGGCTGGAAGATCTCACGTCGCGAACAGAAGACTGCCGGAACCGAGAATTACCACGCGAAGGCCCACGCGCTCGTCCCGACGCCACGCACACAGAAGACGAGCTGACCGTGTCCGACGAACTTCTCTACGAGGTCCGGGACCACGTCGCCTACCTCACCTTGAACCGTCCAAAGGTCCTCAACGCAATCTCGGCCGAAGTCGACGAGCAGTTGGCAAGTAGATGGGACGAGATCGAGGACGACCCCAATATCTGGGCTGCCGTGCTCGGAGCAACCGGCGAACGAGCCTTTTGCGCAGGTGCCGACATCAGCGGCGGTACCGCTGCGAGCCCATCACGGCGTGCGCTCGGAGGCGGCCTTACCGGCGTGGGAGGACCGCTTCGAGTACTGAACAAGCCCCTGATTGCGACGGTCCAAGGCTACGTCCTCGGCGGCGGGTTCGAGCTTGCCATGTGCGCCGACATCATCGTCGCTGCAGACAACACCCAGTTCGGCCTTCCGGAGGTCAAAGCCGGAATAATCGGCGAATCCGGCGTTGTTCATCGAGCAATTCGCCATCTCCCGCATCGCATCGCCATGGCATTGATCTTGACCGGCGACCGTATGGGGGCGCACGACGCCTTGACTCACGGTCTGGTCAACGAAGTGGTCCCGTTCGAGGAACTGGATGCGGCCGGGGTGAGATGGGCGGAGAAGCTCACCACCGCGTCGCCGTTGGCTCAACAGGCGGCCAAACACGCCGTCCTCTCCCGCGCCTCGTACCCGTTGGAAGTGGCACTGTCGACCAAATTCGAACTGATCGAGGCCTACGCCGCATCGTCCGACGTCCTCGAGGGCCGGAAAGCGTTCGAGGAGAAGCGCAAGCCACAGTGGGCAGGGAAATGACGCCATGATCCCCTCGCAAGCACGGCGCGAGCGAGGCCGGTCAACAGTGGCCTCTCGTAGCGGAATTCCTCGAACCTATACTGGCTGAACCATCCGAGAAGCGACGGTCACGAAGGCGAGGCAAGACTGTGGCGAAGTCACCAGTCAGCGGAATTGCAAAACGGCGTAAGAGCGCGCTGACCGAAAATTCGGCCGACTATTCTGCAAAGCGAGCTGGGCTCCTCAGGGTCGCCGCAGAAGTGTTTCGCGAAAAAGGGTATGCCGCCGCATCATTGAACGACGTTGCGGCGGCATACGGCACCGACCGAGCTTCGCTGTACTACTATGTCGGCAGCAAAGAAGAACTGTTCCAGGAATGCATCACGAGCACCGTGGTGACCAACTTGTCACGAGCTGACGAGATCGTGGCCAAGAAGCTACGACCGCGGGAGACGCTGGAAGCTCTCATTGCGATGCTGCTTGCATCTCAGGTGGAGCACTACCCCTACATGTACGTCTATATGCAGGAAGACTGGGGTCGCGTGTCATCGCTCGACTCCAAGTGGGCCCAGGAGATGGTGGACAACACCCACAAGATCGAGAAATATTTCTTGGATGCCATCGCCCTTGGCGTTGCAGACGGGACGTTCCGGCCCGATCTGTCGAACACGTTGATAGCAAACAGTATTTTCGGCATGACCCAGTGGACACATCGGTGGTTCGTGCCCGGCCAGAGCCGCTACTCGGCAGAGGATCTCTCACGCGTGTTCTCGGCGATATTCTTCGACGGAATCATGGCGGAAGGCACAGCCGAGGACTGACGAAGCAGGGAGTGCGCGACAGTCCGTTCACCCGAGGTCAGGTACGTCTGCGGCCGTACCCGAGAAACTCGGCTTCCGTTTTTCCAGGAATGCGGCAACGCCTTCCTTTCCGTCACCCACCGAGGCGTGCCACATCGCCAAACTGTCCCGTCGATGCGCTTCGAGGGGATGCGCCGACCCCGAACCGGAATAGATCAGTCGACGAGACAGTGCAATGGCTGAAGACGAACGCCCGACGACGAACTTTCGGGCCAGCTCGATTGCCGAAGGGAGCAATTCCTCGGGTGGATGCACCGATCTGAGGAGCCGACCCGCCAATGCCTGTTCGGCGTCGAGAATATCCGCCGAGTAAATCCACTCGAGGGCTGTTTGCAGGCCGACAATTCTCGGCAGGAAGTAGGAAGACGTGGCCTCGGGAACAATGCCGAGCCGGCCGAACACGAAGCCGATCTTTGCATCGGTGGACGCCATGCGAATGTCCATCGCAAGAGTCATAGTCGCTCCGATACCGACGGCGGCACCGTTGATCGCAGCAATGACGGGCTTGTCGCAGGAATGGATGGCCAGTGCGACTTTCCCGCCGGTGTCCCGAACCCCGGACTGAAACGGCTCTTCGGTCAGCCGCTCGCGCATATCCGACACCGTTGGACTCAGCGACTCATCCAACCCGAAGACATTTCCTTCTACAGCCAGGTCCATGCCCGCACAGAACGCGCGACCAGCACCGGTCACCACGACCGCGCGCACCGTTGGGTCGATGCGCACCTGCTGGAATGCGCGTTCCAAATCATCGGCCATCGTCACCGAGAATGCATTGAGATATTCAGGTCGAGACAGGGTAAGAATAAGAATACCGACTTCGTCGACAGACCAATCGAGCGTCTGGAATTGCATTGTTCTCCTCAGTTGCCGGTCACCTCATAGAGCCAATTCGGCAGGTGCGCGACATTGTCGATGCATTCATACCCCGTACCTGTCGGCTGATTGCACACCGGCTCTCGCTCGCCGGGCAACGCGAAAATTCCTCCACGGCAGCGACAGTCATCGTCGCACCCCCGCGTCCGCCTGTCAACAGTACTGTTGCCGGGAGTCAACAACTCACCCTTGATCACATGCTTGCGCCCGCTTGGCCGATAGCCGGTATCTATAAGTGTGATTCAAGATCGGTAATGGACGCAGGGACCTCAGAGCGAATTACCAGTTGTGCATCGATGTGACACATGCAACACTATCGATGTTGCTGAGTAGGCAATAAGCAGCATTCGATGTGTCCCCCAGACAGCCGTCGCGGCATGCGTTTCTGGACTGTTTCACACGCGGAGACATTCCATGCTCTGCACGGCACCTGCCGTCTCCACCATTTTTTCGTCTCCGGTGTTTCTCTCCGGACCCATTTTACGAAAGAAGCCTCTGTGAAAATCAAATGGATCGCGCCTATCGTCGGCCTACTTCTGTTGACCACCGCGTGCGACTCCCAGGCAGCGTCCCAGGACCGGACCTCGACGCAGGAGTTGACGTCCTTTCAAACGGTCGTCGACGATGCGATGGCACCGGTGACCGACTGGGCAGGCCCGACCGAAACACCGACACCACCGACCGACATCTCGATAGCAGTAGTGGTCTGTTCCGGGTCCGTGTCGGGGTGTGTGCGGCAGGCAGACGGGGTCACACAAGCCGGTGAAGCCCTGGGGTGGACAGTTACTCGATTCGACGGCAAGGGCGATCCGGTCGGACAAAACCAAGCGATGACCCAAGCTATCAATAGTGGCGTAGACGCCATCATCCTCGCCGCGACAGATCCCGTTCCGCTTAGTGGCGCAATCGAACTCGCTGCCTCTCGGGGAATTCCGGTCGGAGCCGCAGGTCTCGGCATTGCCGCAACCGATGGCGTGTTGTTCGACGTCGCTCCGGACTACACGTTGTGGGGTGACCAGCTCGGATCGTGGATTGTGACGGACTCAGGTGGTACGGCGAACTTCTTGCCGACCGTCGACCGAGAGTTTCCGAGTTCACCGGCGATCGCTGATGCGATGGTCTCGGCGGTAGATCGCTGTGACGAGTGCGTAGTCCAAGACACGCAACAGTTTGTCGTGACCGACATCGGGAACGGCCTCGGCCAGCGAATTGCCAGCGCACTGCAGGCAGAGCCGAGCATCGACTACGTCAGCGGAGCGTTCGATTCGGCAGCAGCCGACATGGTTCCTGCAATGGGTAACTCGGGCCTGTCCGATCGTGTCACACTCGTGTCTTGCGTCGGCGCACCGCAAAACCTCGAGTTCATTCGCGACGGCAACATCCAGGCCGCCGATGTCGTTCAGGACGACGTCTTCCTCGGTTACGGTGCTGTGGATCAGATGATTCGGGTCCTGTCGGGTCAACCCCTCTGGGAGACACCCGGTGTCACCGACGATCGTTTGCGATACAGCCAGGGCGCGCCCTCTCGCCTTCTGACGATGGACAACGTCAATGAGATCACCGACCAGTACTGGGTCGCCGAGAACGGTTACGTCGACCGCTACCTCGAGCTGTGGGGTGTCACGCCGTGACCACCCCCGTGCGATTGGCCGTACGAAACCTCACTGTCTCCTATGGTCAACACGAGGTAGTGCACGGCATCGATTTCGATGTGGAGCGCGGTTCGATCGTGTCTCTGCTCGGCGCAAATGGATCGGGTAAATCCACTACGGTCAAGGCACTGACCGGCGTCAATCCGCTGCATTCGAAGTCGCAGATCACGTTCAACGACAGCCCGATTCGCGCGAAAGACCTCACACCGGTCGCCGCACGGAAAATCGGTATCAGGGTTGTCCATCAAGAGTCACCACTCATCGCGAACATGACGGTCGCCGAGATGACCGCGCTGCACACGGGGTTTCCCTTGGTTGGCGCAACGTTTGTGCAGAAGAGGACATTGGCGCGGAAGACGGAGGACATACTCCGCGAGTTCGACGTCGCGGTCCATCCGAACACGCTGTGCGCGGACTTGACGGCCGGCGAACGGGCACTGGTTTCACTGGTGATTTCGATGGCCGGAATCTCTCCCGAACGCGCACTATTGGTACTGGACGAAACGACTGCTCCGTTGTCCACTCGCGAGGCAGCGCGGCTGCTCGACCGAGTTAGAGGCGTCGCAGACCGGGGATTGTCAGTATTGATGGTCACCCATCGCCTGCCCGAGGTACGGGAATACAGCGACCGAACAATCGTGCTCCGGGACGGCCGCGTTGTCAGCAACATCGGTGCCGACGAATTCTCGGAGGACGCCGTGATCCACGCGATGGTCGGCGGCGCCGCCCACATCGCCTCCTCACACAACCACGACCGTAGTCGCGGTCTTACCGATCGTCCCGCACTCGTCTTGGAGAAACTGTCCGGCAACGTCAGCCGCGAGCTGTCCTTGACAGTGGGCGCCGGAGAAATCTTGGGTGTGACGGGGCGATCGGGCGAAGGAGCCTCCGAGCTGTTGCGTCTCATAGGCGGGATCGAGTCCACACAGGCGGGAACAACCAAGATCGACGGCAATTGCGCACCGATTTCCGGTGCACGAGAAGCCATCAAAGCCGGGATTTTCTACCTTTCTCTCGATCGACTCAACGAGGGCGGGATCGCGTTGATGCCGGTGCACGACAACGTCGTACTCCCCCGCGTGGAAAGATACGGTGCCAATCGACGCCGAGCGGCGTCCGATGTCGACCGGATGATTCGCGAGCTCGACATCCGTCCGGCCGACCCGACCGTTCCGTACGCCAGCCTGAGCGGCGGCAACCAACAAAAGGTGCTCCTCGCCAGGTGGCTCCTTCTGGAGCCACAGATATTGCTTCTCGACGACCCCGCAGTGGGCGTCGATCCGAATACTCGCGAGATCATTTTCGATACCTTGCGAGAACTCGCCGCCCGCGGGACCACCGTCATCATCCGGTCGAGTGAGCCGGAACATCTCGTTCGCCTGTGCGACCGCGTCATCGTTGTCAACGGCGGGCGCATCGTCGAAGAACTCACTGATCTCAATCTGGAGGACATCAGTCGTGCAACCTACGCATAGTGACAACGCCGTGGCGGAGAAATCCGATGGCGCGGCCGTTCACACCCCCGGCTCGTCGTCGTTGCGAACCTGGAGAATCTCGACGCTGTTTCAGAACCACAGCATCTTGGCCCTGATCATCGGACTCACAGTGTTGTTCTCGATCCTTCTTCCCAGGACCTTCCCCACCACTGCCAATCTGCAAGGGCTCGCATTGGGCCAGGCCGTGAGTGCTCTTCTGGCCCTGTCGGTTCTGCTGGTTCTCGTCGTCGGCGAATTCGATCTGTCGGTCGGATACACGTTGGGATTGTCAGCGGTGCTCACGGCAAAGCTGGCAGGTGAGTCCGGACTCCCGGTGCCGTTGACCGTGACGATCGCGTTGCTCGCCGGTGCATTCGTCGGATTGGCTTCCGGATTGCTGGTAGCTCGCTTGCGCGTCGTCTCGCTCATTGCGACGCTGGGCGTCGGGTTGGCTGTCAGCGGAGTCACCGTGGGAGTCAGTGGGGGAATGACACTCTCACAGAACATTCCCTCGGTCTTCCGAACCTTCGTGCAGACCGAGATCCTCGGAGTTGGTTCTGCAGTGTGGATTGTCGCGCTTATCGCACTGGTTATGTACTTAATTCTGACGAAGACACCATTTGGCAGCAAGGTTTACGCGGTTGGCGGTTCCGAGCAGGTTGCTCGCATGGTCGGTATCCGCGTTCGACTCATCAAGTGCGTGATGTTCGGTGCAGCAGGTGCATTGGCAGCCCTCGCCGGAATAATGCAGCTCGGATTGGCAGGCGCGGCGAACCCCAGCTTCGGAGCGAACCTTCTCCTACCTGCCTTCGCTGCAACCTTTCTGGGTGCCACCACCGTTCGTCCCGGATTCTTCAATGTCGCTGGAACGATGCTGGCCGTCGTTCTTCTCGCCGTCGGATTTTCCGGACTGAGCCTGCTCGGGGCGCCGTTCTGGTTCCAACCGGTATTCCAAGGCGCAGCATTGGTAATCGGTGTTGTTCTTTCACAGTCGATTTCGAAGTCCGGACGCAAGTCTCGAGCCAAACAGCCTGCATAGGCGCAGACCGACACAGAACGGGTCCCCACCGGTCGTGTCCGGGAGACCCCTCGCGCAGGTGTAGTCCAGCATCCGGCCCGAACGAAAGAGACCGCTATGAAAGTCGGCACACTCGACATCGTGCCCATCATCGATGGCACCGCACACGAACCGATCGGTAACGCCGTCACCCATCCCGACGGTAAAATCTGGGATTGCGTCGAGCATCCCACCGATGAGAGCGGTCGCATCCGTCTGGACATCGGCTCGTTCCTGATTCGAATCAGAGACCGTGTCGTCCTGATCGACGCCGGCGGTGGAGTTCATTCCGGCGCGGACACCACAACCGGAAGCATGCTCGACAATCTTCGGGACGCTGGAGTCGATCCGTCCGACGTGACGGACGTCTGTTTCACGCACATGCACTGGGATCACATCGGATGGTCGACCGTCAACGGCCGAATAACATTCCCGAACGCGACCTTCCGCTTGCACCAGGACGATTGGACGTACTTCATGACCGGTGCTACTTCGGACCACCGGATACGCGAACTCATCGCACCCATCGAAGATCACGTCGAACCGTTCTCCGTCGAACACGAGATCCTTCCCGGCCTGATTGCCAGGCCGGCACCGGGGCATACACCGGGCAGTACCATTTACATCATTCATGACGGCAAGGAACGTGCCCTTCTCCTCGGCGACACCCTCCACACCGTCGGCGAACTCACCGAGCCCGAATGGATCGGCATGTGGGATGTCGACCCCGTCGCAGCGGGAATCATGCGCAACCGCATCGCCGACGAGCTCGCCGCCACCGGAGACCCATTCGCTCCTGCACATTTTCCTGAACTCGCATTCGGCCGCCTGGCCACCCTCGACGGACTCCGTCGATTCACCTGGGTGCAATGAGCGGCACCGGACTAACGAGTGTCAGAACGGAAGATCGAAGAACTCGTGTCTGAGTGAGCGTGTTGGGCGCGGCCGGAATTACGGCTCGGCAGCAATCTACCCGATTCCTTTGTGAGGTCGCGGGACGTCGAGCTGAAACGGGACCCCACATTTTCTGGTCCTTCGCCGGGAGCTCAACACCAGCCGGTGGCCGGGGTGCCCTGTCAGGGTATTCCACCCAGCATGCCGATCGTCCTACGGTGGAAAGCGAACCCGGCATCAGCGAGCGGGTTTGTCGTCGCGGGCGCGTTCGCGAACACGAAATGGCAAGTCGGCAGGCTCAACCGTCCGCAGAGCCTCACCAAACGAGGCGATGCGACGGATCACCCTTGACGAGACCTTCGGAGGATCTATGCGTACCGTCCGGTTCGGATCGACGGATACCCAGGTGTCCAACATCGTGGCTGGCATGATGCGGATTGCTGGTAGTACCGATGAGGAGATCCGGCAGCTGTACGGAACAGCTCGCGAGGCAGGGATCGACTTCTTCGACCACGCTGACCTCTATGGGTTCAACCACCCTGGCGGTGGTCCACACCTGTGCGAGCGCCGGTTCGCCGAGGCTTTACAGCTGAGCCCGTCGGAGCGGGAGCAGATCACTGTGCAAACTAAGACCAGCATCGTCGCCGATCCGTGGGGTTACGACCAGTCATACGAGCACATCGTGACCTCGGCGGAGAAATCCCTGAAGGCATTGGGCACCGACTACCTCGACGTGTTGCTGTTGCACCGTCCCGACGCACTGGTTGAGCCAGAGGAGGTTGCCCGTGCGTTCGATCACCTGGAATCCACCGGGAAGGTTCGCGCGTTCGGGGTCTCCAACCACACACCACGGCAAATCGACCTGCTCGAGACTGCGGTCACGCAGCCACTCGTCGCAAACCAGGTGCAGCTGTCTTTGACGCACTCCACCATCATTGCTCAGGGACTGTCTGCGAATATGGCCGGACAACCGGACTCTGTGACCCGCGACGGCGGCGGTATCGTCGACTACTGCCGGATCAAAAAGATCACCCTTCAGGCGTGGTCACCCTTTCAAAAGGGCTTTCAAGATGGCGTGTTCTTCGGCTCCGAGGAATACCCCGAGTTGAACGCCGAACTCGACCGGCTCGCTGAGAAGTACGGTGTCACCCCGATTGCGATCGCGACCGCCTGGATCACCCGACATCCCGCCGGGATCCAGGTCGTCCTTGGAACGACCACGCCGCGACGGGTGTCCGACGCTGCGGCGGGGTCGGACATCGCGCTGACTCGCGGAGAGTGGTACGGACTGATTCAGGCTGCCGGCCACAACGTGCCCTGACCACCCCGCGCAAACCTCGAGGCCGAGCAGCCACCGCTATCTGGGGTCATCTCCACTGGAAATGCAGCGGGTCGGCCGGACTACCCCGAATCACGAAAGGTCAACCATGCCAGTAACTTTCGACTTCAGCAACAAGAATGTCTTCATCACCGGGGCCGGCAGCGGCATCGGTCGAGCCACAGCGGAAGCCTTTGCGGCCGCGGGTGCCGACGTCGCCGTCAGCGACACTACAGAAAAAGCTCTACAGGAGACCGCTGAGCTCGTCGAAGCGCACGGCCGGCGCGTGCACATCGCCATCTGCGATGTCACCGACAGCAAGAGTGTCGAGGACGCGGTGAAGTCCGCTGTCGACGCTCTGGGTCCAATCGACATCGGGCTGAACAATGCCGGCATCGAGCAGCCACCCAAACCCCTTGCCGAGATCAGCGATGAGGAATGGGACCGTCTCATCGCGGTCGACCTGCGTGGGGTGTTCGTCTCCATGAAGCACGAAATTCTCGCCATGACAGGCCGCGGCGGCTCGATCGTCAACATCTCCTCAGGTGCCGGAGTCATCGGCATCAAAGGCCAGTCCGCCTACGCAGCTGCGAAGCACGGCATCCTCGGTATGACGAAATCGGCGGCCCTCGACTACGCCGCCGAGAACATCCAGATCAACGCGATCTGCCCCGGAATCATCGAGACTCCGATGATGGGCCGGTTCTCCGGTGACACACCGGAGGGGCGGGCGCGGGTCATCGCCCAAGAGCCGATCGGGCGCATGGGAACCCCCGAAGAGATCGCCTCAGCCGTTCTGTGGTTGTGCTCAGATCTCGGAGGTTTCGCAATCGGCCATTCCCTGGTCGTGGACGGTGGCCAGACCATCGGCATCAGCTAGCACCAGAATCCGCCGGACGGCGCAAGTGTGACGTGGTTCGTGGTGTGGCGTGCCGATCACGCACCGAACCCGCAAAAACGTAGGAAGTGAACCCATGAAGAACGTCGTCATCATCGGAGCGAACGGCCGTTCTGCACGAGAGATCATCTCTCGCCTGGCCCAGCAGGAAGACGTTGCCCTCACGCTGTTCCTGCGCCGTCATCATCGACTCGACGGCGTCGCGACGGAGACCATGACGCTGGTCGAAGGTGACGCACACGACCGGGACTCGCTTCGTGCAGCGCTGACGGACCAGGACATCGTGATCGTCGCCCTCGGAGGCGAAGACCTGGACATCACCACGGCCGCAGTGGTGGACGCTGCGGAGGAGGTCGGCGTTCGCCGAATTGTCACAATCAATGCCGGCGGCATCTACAACGAGCTGCCGGAGCCCTTCAACACCTGGGACTACCAACGCGCAGGGGCCACCCGACCCAGGAACCGGCAGTCCGCAGATGTCGTCGAGCAGTCATCGTTGGAATACACCATCCTGCGGCCGGTCTGGCTTACGGACGAGGCGGTGACAGATGTTGAGCTCACACGGAAAGGCGAGACCTACAAAGGCACCGAGACCTCGCGCGCGAGCCTCGGAAAGTTCATCGCGGACCTCGTCGCTGACCCCAACTCCTACATCGGTGAGAATTTGGGGATAACGCAGCCGGGCACGGACGGGGACACACCGACGGCGTACCGCTGACCTCGATTGCTGGGCTCCGATCGTCCCAGCGAAGCGGACAGAATGGTGGTCGTTGCGTTCAGGTTCATCGCGCGGATTTCGGGTCGAAAACCCTGAGCAGTCGAGTCACTTCCTTCCCGGACGGACGCACGGTGCCCTGGTGTTGGGTGTATCAGGAGGGCGTCCCATACGTCCCAATTGTCACCTAGTGTCGATCCAGGCCCTGTCGAGATCGACACATGGGTCGCCGACATCGCACTTACGAGCGGGTTCAGCACGAACGGGAGCAACACAATGCCGCACGACAGATTGTTCGGCGCATCAGGTCGGGCAGCCGCCCCAAGCGCGATGAGAAGAAAAGCTGGACACTCCATTCTGGCTGCAGACAGCGAACCATTGGGCACCGCGCAATCGAGACTCAGGACGCTCTCCATCGTTGCAGGAACGGGCACCCGATGAGAACTAC
Organism: Rhodococcus sp. 05-2254-5; assembly: GCF_002258575.1. NCBI lineage: Bacteria > Bacillati > Actinomycetota > Actinomycetes > Mycobacteriales > Nocardiaceae > Rhodococcus > Rhodococcus sp. 05-2254-5. The sequence continues at coordinate 155,372 of NZ_NOZG01000034.1, forward strand.
GCATCCCGTTGCCCTCTGCGCCGCGGCGTCCGTCATCGCCGTCACTCTGTCGTCGTGCGCATCGCAGGCCATCGACGGCGAGACGGTGCCTCCAAGGTCCAGAGCGTCGATCGAGGTACCAATGTCGTCGAACTCCGGTGAGGCCTCGGTCGTGACCGATGGCTTGGATGCACCATGGGCGATAGCCATTTTCGAGACCAGCATGCTGGTCAGCGAACGCGACACCGGACAGATCATCGAACTCGGCGCTGACGGCAACCGAACCACCATGGGGACAGTGGATGTGGCCCCTGCGGGCGAAGCCGGGCTTCTGGGGCTCGCGGTCCGCGAGGGTGACCTCTACACCTATTCGACCGCCGCAGATGGAAATCGCATCGATCGATTCGACGTCCTCGGCGCACCAGGCTCTCTCACCTTGGGTGAACGAACCGCTGTGCTCGACGGCATCCCGGCGGCCAGCTATCACGACGGTGGCCGGTTGGCTTTCGGGCCGGACGGCATGTTGTACGCCACAACTGGGGACGCCGGACAACGCGACCGGGCCCAAGACCTTTCCTCGCTCGCTGGCAAGATCCTGAGAATCACCCCCGAAGGGGCTGTGCCACCGGACAATCCATTCCCGGACTCATTCGTGTACAGCTATGGTCACCGCAACCCTCAAGGCATTGCATGGGACGCAGATGGCGCGATGTACTCGAGCGAGTTCGGTGCCAACACGTGGGACGAACTGAACCTCATCGAGCCCGGAAGCAACTACGGCTGGCCACTGATCGAGGGCATCGGGAATACCGACGGCTTTGTCGACCCGATCCACCAGTGGGCCACGAGTGAGGCCAGCCCGAGTGGCATCGCTGTCGATGGTTCCACGGTGTTCATTGCGAATCTCAGAGGCGAGCGCCTGACCGAAGTGAACCTCGACGACCCCGACTTGTCCGTCGATCGACTTGTCGGTACATACGGACGCCTGAGAGACGTCACCGTCGCCCCCGACGGGTCCCTGTTGATACTGACCAACAACACCGACGGGCGCGGTAACCCCGAGATCGGTGACGACAGCTTGCTCCGGTGGCGCATCCAATGACGTGAAGGTGCGCATCGGTACGTGAGCATCGGACTGGCCGGGTGTCGAGAAGTGCCTCGATCCGCAAACTTCGACAAAGGACCAACATGGACAACGACAATCCCCGCGGTCCACTGCGCGGGCCCGACCCACAGATGCCCACTGTTGTGCTTTTCGTCGCTCTGATAGTTCTACTAGGAGTGCTGACCTATCTGGACGCGCGCGGTAGGTGAAACGACCGTTCAGCTCGATATTCCGGACTACGGCGTTGAGTCAAGGCTCATCAGAGGTCCGTGAATGCAATCGATGTCACTGAACGCGTGCGTCGAGATTTATGTCACTCAAGTGCTGGTCGCTGCACGCAGCCGCATAGGCATGTTGGTGAATTTTACCTCCGCCGGCAACCGAGAGACCAACGAGATTGCAACTCACTTTCGGTCAAAACCCTTCAGTACGAATAACTTTGACTCTCGCGTTTACTAATTTTCCCGGCGTGCCCGAACTTCGGATACATCTGAGACAAACTGCGCCGTGCGCCTTCTGCTCGTTTGTCGCAGGTGGGGTTCCCTGTCTGTGCCTTCCAAGGCCATGTCGTAGCAAATACTGTCGAAGACGGAGCAGTTCAGGACGAATCCCGGTTCAGTTGGCAAGTCGGCATTGCCATATAGGGCCGAAATCGATCTCGCCCGCGCCTGTTCCCAACTAGTCATCAATACGACCCCACCCGAGAGAATTCAGCTGTGTCTACTTCCACCATTGAACGAAAGTCCTTGCCCTTCCTCGTCTACATCCTCGCAATGGGTACGTTTCTCATGGGCACGTCGGAATTCGTCGTTGCCGGAATCCTGCCCGATATCGCCTCGGACCTCGCCATCGGCATCTCGGAGGCCGGACTGCTGGTCACTGCGTTCGCGATCGGCATGATCGCCACCCCGTTGATCGCAGTGGCGGCACTCGAGATTCCCGAGCGGACGACTCTTCTCCTCGCACTCGCCGTCTACTCCGCCGGACACATCGTCGTTGTACTCACCGATGACCTCTCGCTCGTCCTCGTGGCCCGGTTCGTGACCGCGCTCGCAACGGGTGCGTTCTGGTCTATCGCAGCATCTGTCGCGTCCCGCGTTGCGGGACCGGACGCCAGCGCGCGCGCCATCGGCCTGGTCCTCAGTGGCGGCATTCTCGCGACGGTAATCGGGGTGCCCCTCGGCTCTGTTGTCGGCCAGCTCGTAGGCTGGCGCGGTCCGTTCTGGATCCTCGCGGTACTTGCCGTGCTCGCATCGGTGCCCATTGCCCGCTTCGTTCCTGGTGGTCGTCCGTCATCTACGGTCATCCCTCTGCGCTCACAACTCGCATCGATCGCCACTGGACGCTTCTGGGTGGTCATGGCAGCGTGCGTTCTGATCTCGACCGCCGTCATGTCCACCTACTCGTTCATCGCCCCCCTACTCACCGAACGCTCCGGCTTGTCCGAGGACCTTCTACCCGTCGGTCTCGCGATCTTCGGTGTCGGTGCCGTCACCGGCACTCTCAACAGCGGCCGCTTCGCAGACCGCGCGCCCTACGTCACCGCTTTGACCGGTGGCATCATCGTCGTGACAGCACTCGGCTTGCTGAGTATCTTCTCGTCGTTCGCGGCGCCATCGATCGCCCTTCTCGCAGTTGCAGGAATGGCCGGCCTCGGCACGAACCCCGTGCTCATGTCGATTGCCGTCCGATTTGCAGAGGGAGCGCCGACTCTGGCCACCTCACTGTGCACGTCGATGTTCAACCTCGGCACCGCCGTCGGCACCTGGGTGACATCTCGGGCGATCAGTGGATACGGACCCGCCGCGATCCCCGTCGCGGGTGCGCTGTTCGCGGTACTACTCCTGGTTCCTCTGGCCACGCTCGTAGTGATGGACAGGGCACGTCGGAGCGACGTTGGCGCGTCGGCACCCAAGCAGTCTGTCGCCGACCACGACGTGGCGGTGTGCTGACCGATCCGGTCATGAACGCATGGCGGTGCCGCGGTAGTTCGGACCCGGAAGCACACCGGCGACGATCCAGGGGATGGCCCTTGCCCATCGGTCGAGTGGCACGGGATTCAGCACGGAAGACTTTGGGGCTGAGCACTGAAAGGCAGTGGTCTTCATCACAGCGGCGTCTTGCTTCGCCACTCTTTCAAAAGTGTGAGTCCACCTGCCACCACGATCCAGACAGTGAGTATCGACCAGCCCACCCAGTGGTGCTCACCGCCGAAGTAACTGACGTCGCTGATCGAACGGATTGCAGCCCCGGGCGGGAGTGCCTGACCGAAAACCCGTGCGAGATCCGGCAGCAAGTCGACGCCGACAGTTGCGCCACTGGTGGAGTTCCCGACCGTGATCAGCAGAACGGTCGCGATCGGGACTCCGACCGCCCCGAACCACGCACCCAGCGCCGTCGTGGCCAATGCCGTCGCCGCCGACAGCAGCGCAAGCGTGATGGCCAACGACACACTGTGACCGGGTATTGCCCCCAGGACCGGGCCGGCCAGGACTGCCGCCATCACCCCGACCAACGCCGCAAAAGCGGTGACCGCGAGGAGTCGATGGTGCAGGTGCAGCCGAGCAGCCGTCAAGATCAACATCTGCGCGAGAACGAACGACGCCAGAGTCACACCGAAGGCCACGTAGAACCCGGCAATTCCCCGACTGTCGTACCTGACGAGCGGGATGACGTCTTCGGTGACGACCTGCATTCCGGTTGCCCTGCCGTATACGCCCACCAACTGTTCCACAGCACCGACCGTCGAAGGACCATTCGCACCGGCCACATCGAGATCGATTGCTGTCGGTGACGCCGACGAAACCATCGCGACAACATCGCCCATACCGAGAAGGGCTGTACCGCTTGCTACATCGGGCACCGACTGCACGCTCACCGCACTGCCGAGAGCCTCCGCCAGGCCATCAGCAAGCTCGGTCCCCACGACCGCGATCGGTATGTCGTGTGGCACCGGTTCGCGTTGCAGACCTACGTACATACCGATGAATGCCACGGCGATGAGGCTGGCGATGATCAGCGGCTGCAACCAGGCACGAACGGGC
>NZ_NOZG01000027.1:0-156204 GCF_002258575.1 Rhodococcus sp. 05-2254-5
GACCCGCTGATCCTCGGTAAGTGAACTTCGTGCACGCATACAAAACTCCCCGGTAGTCGGAACTGAATTACTCAGTCCAACTTCCGGGGAGCTGTGCAAGCTACTCGGAGTAGCTGAATGCCGCATTGATCCAGAAGGGGGGCGTGCCGGAAAAACAAGGCTGTGGGCTAGGAGTACGTGTAGAAACCCTTGCCGCTCTTGCGACCCAGCATTCCCGCGTCCACCATGCGCTGCAGCAGCGGGGGCGGAGCGTAATGCGGCTCGCGGAATTCGGCGTACAGCGATTCTGCGACCGCGAGGGTGACGTCGAGGCCGACGGTGTCGGTCAGACGCAACGGTCCCATGGGGTGGGCGCAACCGTTGACCATGCCGTCGTCGATGTCCTCGGCGCTGGCGAAGCCGGATTCGAGCATCCGGATGGCCGAGACCATGTACGGGATGAGCAGCGCGTTGACGATGAATCCCGCACGGTCGCCCGCACGAATCGTCTTCTTGCCCAGGGTGTTCGCCGCGTAATCGGTGACGGCGTCGACGGTCTCCTCGCTGGTGAGGAGGCTGACGACGATTTCGACCAACGGCAGTACCGGCACCGGGTTGAAGAAGTGCACTCCGACGACCTGGCCGGGCCGCTTCGTCGCGTTGGCCATCTTGATGACGGGGATCGACGAGGTGTTCGTCGCCAGGATCCCTTCGGGCTTGACGATGGAATCGAGCTTGCCGAACAGATCCAGCTTCAGTGATTCGATCTCCGGTGCCGCCTCGATGACGAGATCGCGATCGGCGAAATCGTTGATGTCGAGCGTCAACGAGATTGCGGCGCGGGCTTTCTCGGCCGCGTCGGCGTCGATGCGGCCGGACTTGACGGCCCGTGCGAACGACTTGTCCAGGCGTGCTTCGGCGGCGTCGGCGGTGCCCTGGCTGGTTTCCAGGATCAGCACCGAGCTACCGGAGCGGGCGCACATTTCGGCGATACCGGCACCCATGGTGCCGCCGCCGATGACGCCTACGAGTTCGATGTTGCTCATTTGAGCAGCGCCCGCGACATGACGACACGCTGAATCTGGTTGGTGCCCTCGTAGATCTGCGTGATCTTGGCGTCGCGCATCATGCGCTCGACGGGGAAGTCGGTGGTGTAGCCGGCACCGCCGAAGAGCTGGACGGCGTCGGTGGTGACCTCCATCGCGACATCGGAGGCGAAGCACTTCGCTGCGGCAGAGATGAATCCGAGGTTCTTCTCGCCGCGCTCGGCGCGTGCCGCGGAGCTGTAAACCATCAGGCGGGCAGCTTCGACCTTCATTGCCATGTCGGCGAGCATGAACTGCACGGCCTGGAAGCTCGAGATCGACGTGCCGAACTGCTTGCGGTCCTTGGTGTATGCGATGGCTGCGTCGAGAGCGCCCTGAGCGAGGCCGACGGCCTGTGCGCCGATGGTGGGCCGGGTGTGGTCGAGGGTCTCGAGCGCGGTCTTGAACCCGGTACCGGGCTCACCGATGATGCGGTCTCCGGGGATCTTGCAGTTCTCGAAGTAGAGCTCGGCGGTGGGCGAACCCTTGATGCCGAGCTTCTTCTCCTTGGGGCCGACGACGAATCCTTCGTCGTCCTTGTGCACGATGAACGAGCTGATGCCGTTGGCGCCCTTGTCGGGATCGGTGACGGCCATGACGGTGTACCAGTCGGACTTGCCGCCGTTGGTGATCCAGCACTTGGAGCCGTTGAGGATCCAGTCGTCTCCGTCGGCCTTCGCGCGGGTCCGCATGCTGGCGGCGTCGGAGCCGGCTTCGCGCTCGGACAGTGCGTACGACGCCATCGCGCCGCCTGCGAGCGAGGGCAGGACCTGCTTCTTGAGCTCCTCGGAGCCCTTGAGGATGAGGCCCATCGTGCCGAGCTTGTTGACGGCGGGAATCAGTGAGGACGAGCCGCAGACGCGGGCGACCTCTTCGATGACGATGCAGGCGGCAACCGAGTCGGCACCCTGACCGTCGTACTCCTCGGGAACGTGCACGGCGTTGAAGCCGGAGGCGTTGAGGGCATCGAGCGCCTCCTGCGGGAAGCGCGAGTCCTCGTCGACCTCCTTGGCGTACGGGGCGATCTCCTTCTCCGACAGGGCCCGGATCGCTGCGCGCAGCTCCTCGTGCTCCTCGGGTGACTGGTAGAGATCGAAGTCGGGATTTCCGGCCATGTCGGCCACGCTCCTCGCGATGTCGGGGGTACAGCACTGCCCAGAAAGGGCACTCAGTGCCAAGCTTCACCTCAGTGTACGACCGGACCGGCCCCGATTCAAGGGTGGGGCTCGCCAAGACGGCACTGAGTGCCATCTTGGGTGGGTGTCACTCCGGAAGGTGGCGGGCCAACGCGTCGGCGACGGTGTTCACGGACGTGCCCCGCGGGAATGTCGCGACCACGACGTCTCCGGAGGACTGGGCGCGGACCTGCGCCAACGCTGCGCGCAAGTCGGTGACGGACGTGGGCAGGCCGTCGCGAATCATCCGTCGTAGAAAGTAGTTGTGGGTCGCGGTCACCGAGGCGGAGAACTGCAGGATCTCCAGATGAGGGTGGTCGGGTAGCGCCCGCTGCAGATATTCGACGAAGAGACGGTCGTAGCGGAACACGGTGACGATCTCGCGATCGCGGAGGGCGGGAATTCGATGCACCACCTGATATCGCAGCCGCGACATCTCTTTCCAGTCCGAGAATCGCTCGTACACCAACTGGGCGGCATCGCAGACGGCCTGCCATGGGTCGCCGGTGTTGGACGCGAGCAAAGCGCCGACCTGTTCGAGCAGAATCTCGTGATCGGCGAAGACGACGTCTTCCTTGGCGCGGAACTGCCGGAAGAACGTTCGACGCGAGATTCCGGCCGCCACCGCGATGTCGTCCACCGTCGTCGAGTCGTAGCCCTTGACCGAGAACAGATCCAGGGCCGCGGTGGCCACGGTCAGCCTGAAGTCGGTGGATTCCTCGGGTTCTCCGCGCATGCCAGTGAAGGTAGCGGAGTTTCGGCAGGGGCACTGAGGTCGTCCTTCTCGGTGGCTGATTGCTAGTGTTCGCAAGTAGCCTGCTTCGCAGTGCTCGGCGAAGCGGAAGGACGTCATGGCCACGGATTCGAGTCGACCGCTGTACAGAATGAAGGCCGACTTCTTCAAGACGTTGGCTCATCCCGCGCGCATTCGAGTGCTGGAACTGTTGAGCGAACGTGAACACGCAGTGTCCGAGATGCTGCCCGAGGTGGGCATCGAGCCGGCGAATCTGTCGCAGCAGCTGTCGATTCTGCGTCGCGCGGGTCTCATCGAGGGCACTCGGGAGGGATTGTCGGTGTCGTACACGCTGACGTCGCCGAAAGTGGCGGACCTCCTCGTGGTGGCCCGGGAGATATTGACCGGAGTGGTGGCCAACCAGGTCGAACTGCTGGACGGCGAGTCCGGATCGCGCAACTGACCTGACGATCGCGGATGGTGCGCAGTATCTCGCGGCGACTTGATTCATTACTTGCTAAACTTAGCAATTAACTGGATCAAGAACGATGAGTTTTCAGGAAGCGTCGCATGTCCGAACCGACGAAACGCACCCGCACGAACGACGCCCTGAGGGCGGTATCCGCCCTTCTACCCCGCTGGAGCGAGTGGAAGCCCGCGCTACGCGCACCCGGTTCGGATCTTCTCGCCGGCCTCATCGTGGCGCTGGTGGCGCTGCCCCTCGCGCTCGGATTCGGAGTCAGCACCGGGCTGGGTGCAGCGGCGGGACTGACCACCGCCATCATCGCGGGAGTCGTGGCCGCGGTATTCGGTGGCTCACGGTTTCAGGTATCGGGTCCGACCGGTGCGATGACGGTGGTGCTGGTCCCGATCGTTGCCGAATACGGGCCGACGGGAGTGCTCGCGGTCGGGCTGCTGGCCGGGATCATTCTGTTGGTGCTCGCGGTAGCAGGTATCGGCCGAGCCGTGCGGTACATGCCCGCGCCCGTCATCGAAGGATTCACCGCGGGCATCGCCGTTGTCATTGCACTGCAACAGGTTCCGTCGGCGCTGGGTATCACGGACGCGGAAGGTGACAAGGTCTGGCAGTCCGCGTTCGATGCTGTCCGTTCGTTCGTTGCGCATGCGAGCATCCTCACCCCCGCTGTGGCGATCGCCGTCGCGATCGTCATGCTCGTCGGCGGCCGCCTGGCACCGAAGATCCCGTTCTCCTTGGTCGCGGTTGCTGCCGCTACCGTGGCCACCCAGCTGTTCGATCTGGACATCGCCCGCATCGGCACCATTCCGTCGTCGTTGTCCGCGCCGAGCCTGGGCTTTTTCCACCTGGGCGACGTGACGGCGTTGCTGGCCCCGGCGTGTGCCGTCGCCGCTCTGGCTGCCCTGGAATCGTTGCTGTCCGCGACCGCCGCGGACTCGATGGGCGTCGGCGCTCGCCACAACCCCGACCGCGAATTGTTCGGACAGGGCCTAGCGAACATCGCCGCACCCCTGTTCGGGGGCATCCCCGCCACAGGTGCCATCGCCCGGACTGCGGTCAACGTTCGATCCGGTGCCCGCACCAGGCTCGCGGCCCTCACCCACGCGGTGATCCTCGCCGCCATCATGTACTCCGCGGCGGGGTTGGTCGCCGATATCCCGCTTGCAGCCCTCGCCGGAGTGCTGCTCGCAACCACGGTGCGGATGGTCGAGACCGCGTCCATCCGGGCGATCACCCGCGCCGGCCGCGGGGACACCGTGGTGATGGCGGCGACCTTCCTCGTCACGGTGGTCTTCGATCTCGTGACGGCGGTGGCGGTCGGCGTCGGGTTCGCTGCCGTCCTGGCTCTGCGGGCCGTTGCGCGATCGGCCACGGTCGAGCAGGTCCCGTTGAACACACTCGATGCGGTCTCGAAGGAAGAAGGCGACCTGCTGCGGGAACACATCGTCGCGTACCGCATCGACGGTGCGCTGTTTTTCGGTGCCGCGCACAGCTTCCTGCTCGAACTCGCCGACGTCTCGGACGTGAAGGTGGTGATCCTGCGCATGTCCCGAGTCACCACGATCGACGCCACCGGCGCAATTGTTCTCAAGGACACCATCACCGAACTCGAACACCGACACATCACCGTCCTGATCTCCGGTGCCAAGCCCGAGCACCTGCGTCCCCTCGCAGCCCTGGGCGTGTTCACCACCAAGGACGACGACGCTCGACACGTCTTCGACACCACCCCGCAGGCCATCGCCTGTGCACGCACGCTGGTGACCGAGGCGACCACGCCCCGCGGGTAGGGTCGTAGGTCACACTTGCGTACGAAAGGACCAGCTCATCGTGGCTCTCGTTGCCGGAATCGACTCTTCCACCCAATCGTGCAAGGTTTTCGTTCGCGATGCCGACACCGGGGAGTTGGTGCGTCACGGCCGTGCCGGTCATCCCGACGGCACCGAGATCGACCCGCAGCGGTGGAAGGAAGCACTCGACGAGGCCGTCGACGCCGCCGGCGGGCTGGACGATGTCGCTGCGGTGTCGGTCGGCGCGCAACAACACGGCATGGTCTGCCTCGACGACAACGGATCCGTGGTCCGTAAAGCATTGCTGTGGAATGACACTCGATCGGCCCAGGCGGCAGAGGATCTGATCGCGGAGCTCGGCGAGAAGACCGGTGGCGACGGCGGTCAGGCCTGGGCCGACGCCGTCGGCGTGGTTCCGTTGGCCTCGATCACCGTCGCCAAGCTGCGGTGGCTCGCCGACAACGAGCCCGACAACGCCGATCGCACTGCGGCGGTGTGCCTTCCGCACGATTGGATCGGCTGGCAGCTCGGTGGCGCGTCGGGGCTCGACGCGTTGGCCACCGATCGCGGCGATGCGAGCGGCACCGGATACTTCTCGGCGGCCACGAACGAGTATCGAACGGATCTGTTGCAGTTGGGCTTTCGTGGCCGCAACCCACTGCTGCCCCGCGTGGCTGCGCCGAACGAGGCGATAGGCCACACTGCCGCCGGTGCGCTGATCGGCCCGGGTACCGGAGACAATGCCGCGGCGGCGCTTGCCCTCGATGCGCAGCCCGGTGATGTGGTGGTCTCGATCGGCACGTCCGGTGTCGTCTCGGCGGTGACCACCGCCGCCGCGGCCGACGGTTCGGGCCTGGTCGCCGGATTCGCCGACGCCACCGGGCGTCAGCTGCCGTTGGTGTGCACGCTCAACGCGGCGCGTGTCCTCGATGCGACGGCGCGGATGCTGGGCGTCGATCACGACGAGTTGTCGCGGTTGGCTCTGTCGACGACGAGCGACGGTGTGGTGATGGTGCCGTACTTCGAGGGCGAGCGGACGCCCAATCTCCCCGATGCGTCCGGTGCGATTCATGGACTACGACTGAACAATTCGACTCCGGGCCATCTCGCTCGCGCTGCCGTCGAAGGGCTGCTGTGCGGACTGGCCGACGGTATCGACTACCTGCGTGCACAGGGAGTGCAAGTGCGGCGCGTACTGCTCATCGGCGGCGGTGCCAAGTCCGCGGCGCTCCGAGCCTTGGCCCCGGCAATTCTCGGGGTGCCGGTGGCCGTACCCGAGCCCGGTGAATACGTCGCCGACGGGGCAGCGCGCCAGGCAGCATGGACTTTGGCCGGGACCAGTGAACCGCCGACCTGGGCGCAGGCCACCTCGAAGACATACGAGGCAGACCCCACGCCGGCGGTGCGAGAGCGCTTCGCGCATGTGAGTGGAAACTCGTAGCAGGGGTCGAGTTTCCACGCACATGCGGCGCAGCCGCTCAGGGAATCAGGCGCGCATCTCGGTAACGCTGAATCACCGAGGCGATGGCATCGGGCGTGGATCGGAAGCCCAGGAAGCCGGCCTTCTTGGACTTGTTCATGTCCGTCAGGCATTCCATGTCGCGGCCGAGGTCACCGTCGGTGTGCCACCACGACGCCAGGCGGGAGACATCGCTCTCCACCAGATCGTGCTTCTCGGCGATGCGCTTCCACGCGGCGGCCGCGTCGGACATGCGGGGTTCGAGGGGACGCGGTTCGGTGTCGAAGCCCTCGGGCTCGATGCCGAAGTGCTCGGCGAACTGCGGCCACAGCCAGCGCCAGCGAAAGACGTCACCGTTGGCGATGTTGAACGCCTCGTTGCGCGCGTTGTCGTCGGTTGCCGCCCAGACCATCTGCTCGGCGAGCAAGTCGGCGTCGGTGAGGTCGGTGAGCCCGTTCCACTGGGTTTCGGAGCCGGGGAAGACGAACTTCTCGCCCAGTTCCTTGCAGATCGACGCGTAGACGGACAGCGTCAGCATCATGTTCATCGCGTTGCCCACGGCAAAACCGGAGACGGTGTGAGCGCGGTGCACGCTCCATCCGAACCCGTATTTGTCTGCGCCGGCGAACAGTTCGTCTTCCTGCGCGTAGTAGAAGTTCGGAGTGTCGAGGCGGTCCTCGGTCTCATGGAACGGCGTCTCGGCCATCACGGCCTCACCGTATGCATCGAACGGTCCGAGGTAGTGCTTGAGTCCGGTCATCAGCGCGACGTGCTTCACCGAATCGAGGGGGCCGAGAACATCGAGCACATTGCGTAGGGTCGCCGAGTTGACCTCGATGTTCTCCTGCTCGGAGTCCTTCTTCATCCACGCGGTGAAGAACACGACCTCGGGGCGGACGTCCTTCAGCGCGTCCTCGAGGGACTGCGGGTCGAGCAGATCCGCCGCGACCGGCACGACGCCGTCGACGGGGGTACTGCCGCTCCGACTCAGTCCGTAGGTGGTCCAGCCTGCATCGAGTGCTGCGCGGCACAGCGCCTGCCCGGAAATGCCGGTGGCACCGACGATCAACGCGCGCGTGGTGTTCGTAGTCATCGGGTCCGGTTACCCACTGGAGCCGATGCAACACGTGACGCTTCACTCACGTCAGGGCCAGTACTTGCTGGACGACGAGCACGATCGCGCCCACGGCCGAGACGGCGATTGCCGTGATACGTAGGCGTCGCCGATCGAGAACTCGGTTGATCACCCGAGAGAGCAGGAACCCCAGAACTGTCGCTGGGGCCAGGAACGCGAACAGCGTGGCGGTGTGGCTGTTCACCGCTCCGGCCACCGTCAACACCGCGATGGAGATGATCGAGCCGACGAGGAAGAAGCAACTCATCGTGCTGCGGAGTTCGGCTCCGGAGTTGCCTTGCCACACCAGAGCCATCGGTGGCCCACCGATGGAGGTGGCGGTCCCCAGAACTCCCGACGCGGCCCCGGCGACGACGAGATTACGTCTGTGCGGCAACGGAACCCAGCCGAACGACGTCAGCGCGACGCCGCCCAGGACCACGAGTGCCAACAGTATCGCCAGCCCGCGTTCGGGCAACAGGACCAGTAGGAGCGCGCCCACCACCGAGCCGGGGAGTCGTCCGGCGAGTGCCCATCCGGCTCCCGAGAGATCGAGAGCCGTCCGGTCGCGTACCAGTACGAGCACGCTGACCACGACCGCGAGCATGATCAGCGTTCCCGGTACGAGTCCGGGGTCGACGGTGGCCACGATGGGGGCGGCCAGCATGCCCATGCCGAAGCCGATCGACGCCTGCATCGCGGATGCGAAGAAGATCGCGAGGGCGACGACGACGAAGCCGGTGACACTCAGGTGCGTGAGTGTCATGTTCCGGCGGCGACGAGACCGAGATTCCCTGCCACGAGCGGATAATGGCATTCGGCAACATGATCGGCCTCGTCGGCGTCGTGTGCGACGGGTGGTGCGTCGCTCGCGCACAGGTCGGTCGCCTTCCAGCAGCGAGTACGGAAACGGCATCCCGACGGCGGATTCAGTGGCGACGGCACCTCGCCTTTCAGCAGAATCTTGTCCCCGCGGCTCGACGCGTCGAGTGTGGGTGCGGCCGACATCAACGCTGCGGTGTAGGGGTGGGCGGGCCGATCGAATACTGCCTCCGTAGCGCCTGATTCGACGATGCGGCCCAGGTACATCACCGCGACTCGGTCGGCGACGTGCCGGACCACCGAGAGATCGTGCGAGATGAAGACGTAGGAGATGCCGAGTTGCTTCTGCAGATCGTTGAGCAGGTTGAGCACCTGGGCCTGGACCGAGAGATCGAGAGCCGACACCGGCTCGTCGCAGATGATGACGTCCGGGTTCAGTGCCAGAGCGCGCGCGATGCCGAGGCGCTGCCGCTGACCGCCGGAGAACTCCTGCGGGAATCGGTTCTCGTCGCTCGGTCGCAGGCCTACCAGGTGCAGCAGTTCGCGTACTCGTGCCGAACGATCGCGCCGAGTCTTGTACAGGCTCTTGTGAGTTCGCCACGGTTCGCCGATGATGTCGCCTGCCGTCATCCGCGAGTTCAGTGAACCGTACGGGTCCTGAAACACCATCTGCACCCGTCGACGCCACGCGAGGAGTTCTTTGCCGCGCAGAGCGAAGGGATCGATGCCGTCGAAGGCGACGGTCCCCGAGTCCGGGCGTTCGAGCATCATCAACGTCCGCGCGAGAGTGGACTTGCCGCAGCCGGATTCGCCGACCAGGCCGAGGGTTTCGCCGCGTCGCAGATCCAGGTCGATGGCATCGAGGGCGCGGAGCTTGCCGCGGCCGACGTCGAAGGTCTTGTTCAGGCCGCGCACGGTCAGCAGTTGCTCAGACATGGCTGGATACCTCGTTCGGGAAGTGGCATGCCGACATACGGCCGTTGCCGACGGATTCGAGCGGCGGGCGAGCGCTGATGCAGATGTCGCGGGCGATCGGGCAGCGGGCCTGATAGACGCATCCGCTGGGAATGGAATGCAGATCCGGCGGGGTGCCGCCGATCGACTTCAGATCCTCACCGCGTACGGCGTGAACGGGAACCGAGTCGAGCAGTCCCTTGGTGTACGGGTGGCGCGGTTCGCCGAACACCTCGGCCACCGGTCCGGTCTCGACGACGTTGCCCGCGTACATGATTGCCACTCGATCGGCCTCTTCGGCCACCAGAGCGAGATCGTGGGTGATGAGTACGACGGCCATGTCGTGCTCGGTGCGCAATTCCTTGAGCAGTGCCATGATCTGCGCCTGCACGGTGACATCGAGGGCGGTGGTCGGTTCGTCGGCCAGCAGTACCGACGGACTCAGGGCCACGGCCATCGCGATCAGCAGGCGTTGCCGCATGCCGCCGGAGAACTGGTGTGGGTAGGAGTCGGCGCGTGATTCGGGCTCGGGGATACCCACGCGGGCCATCAGGGCGATGGCCTCGACTCGCGCCTGCTTGGCCGACATACCCCGGTGGATCCGAAACGGCTCGGCCAGTTGAGTTCCCACGGTATAGACGGGATTGAGTGCGGTCAGTGCATCCTGGAAGACGATGGCCAGTTCTGTGGCCGCGATGGTGCGTCGCACCTTGGTCTTGGCGGTGACCAAATCGACGTCGCCCATCTCCACCGAGCCGCCGGTGATGTCGGCGATCGGCTCGAGCAACCCGACGATGGCCTGTGCTGTCATCGACTTTCCGCAGCCGGATTCACCGAGCAAAGCCAGGGTTTCACCGCGGCGTGCGCTGAAGGTGACGTTGTCGACGGCGCGGATGACGCCCGACGGCGTTCGCAGGTCGACGGTCAGTCCGCGTACGTCCAGGGCGACACTGCCGGTGTCGGGTCGCGCCGACGGTGCGCTGGTTGCCGGTGCGCTCATGAGACGACCTTTCGTGCGGGGATCAGGCGAGACCGCTTGGAGCGGGGGACATTGAGTCGCCACCGCTGCGCGGGATCGGTGGCGATGCGGGCCCAGGCGGCGAGAACGGTGGCCGAGACGGTCGTCAACACGATCGCGAGGCCGGGGAAGAAGGAGAGCCACCAGGCGGTCTGCAGGTAGGTACGGCCCTGCGAGACCATCAGGCCCCAGGAGACGTCGGGCGGTTGAATGCCGATGCCCAGGAAGCTCAGTGACGACTCGGCGAGGATGACGAAGCAGAAGTCCAGGGTTGCGACGGTCAGCAGAGTCGGCAGCAGAATCGGGGCCACGTGACGCCGGATCACCGACCCGCTCGTGGCACCGAACGTGCGGGCGGCGTCGACGAACAGTCGGCTCTGCAGCTCGGCCGACTCGGCGCGAGCGGTGCGCAGGTAGATCGGGATTCGCGTGATGGTCAGCACCAGAACGATATTGGCGGCGCTCGGTGAGAAGACGTAGAGCACAACGACGGCCATCAGCAGGGACGGAAAGCTGAGGATGACGTCGGCGACGCGCATCGCCGCGGTCTCGCGCCAGCCGCGATGGAAACCGGCCCACATACCGATGAACGAGCCGATGATCGCCGAGAGGATCACTGCTGGAATGGCCACCGAGAGTGTGGTTCTGCTGGCGACGATCAGCCGTGCCAACATGCTGCGTCCCAGTGGATCCGTGCCGAAGATGTTCATCCAGCCGGTGTCGAGGGTGAACGGAGGCAGATTGGAGCGGTCGAGATCTTGGTCGGTGGCGGCGTCCCCGACCAACATCGGGCCAAAGATTGCGGTGAGGAAGACCAGCACCAGGATTGCGGCAGCGACGGTGGCCACCCTGTCTCGCAGGAGTAGCTTCCACAGCGGGGCCGACGCCTTGCGGGCTTCCACCGGAGCCGTCGGTGGAACATCCTCCGGCTCGGATGTTTTCGGTGCTTCGAAGTCGAGTGACATGTTCTTAGACCTTCACCTTGTCGCGAACCCGGGCATCGAGCAGTGCATAGCAGGCATCGATGACGATGTTGAGCACGAAGATGCTCACCGCCGTCAACAGCACGGCCGCCTGCAGAACAGCGAAGTCGCGCTGCAGGATGGCGTCGATCATCAGTTTTCCGATACCGGGCCAGCCGAAGATGGCCTCGACCACCACTGCGCCGTTGACGAGCCCGACCATCAGGTCGCCTGCGACGGTCAACGCCGGTGCCGCGGCGTTGCGCAGAGCGTGGTGGGTGACGACCCGAAGGTCTCCTGCCCCTTTGCTTCTCGCCAATCGAACGTATGGTGCCGACAGCGCCGAGACCATCGCGCCACGGACGACCTGAGTCAGGACGCCGAGCGGTCGAATGAGCAGCGTGGCGATCGGCAACACCCACGAGAGCATTCCGCTGTCCACCCCGGAGGTGGGCAGCCAACCGAACAGGATGGCGAAGACGTAGACGCCCATGATGGCGAACCAGAAGTCGGGAATGGACGCCGCCGTCATCGACAGCAGGCTCGAGATACGATCGGCGAGCGAGTTCGGCCGGTATGCGGCCCAGCAGCCGATGATCACCGCACCGAGGATGGCGAGGAACATCGTTGCGAACGCCAGCTGCAGCGTTGCGGGGAAGGCGCGCAGGGCCATTGCCGACGCGTCCTCACCGGTGCGCAGTGACTGCCCGAAGTCCAGTTGCACGACACCCTTGAAGTAGTCCAACAGCTGTGTCAGGACCGGCTGATCGAATCCGTTGGTGGCACGGAATGCTTCGCGTTGGGCCTGGGTCGCGGACTCGGGGAGGTACAGGCTGGTGGGGTCGCCGGTGAGCCGGGCGAGGAAGAAGACGCCCAGCAGAACGACGAACAGCGGGATCAGGCTGGTGTAGATCCGTCGGCGCAGAAATCTGAACATGTCAGGGCCTCTCGGTTTCGGCGCGGGTCATCGCGGCCAGATGCATTTCGTCGACCGTGGCCGAGTCCGGGGTGTAGTCCACGGAGGCGGCCTTGGCGAGCACCCCGTTCATGTGCGCGATGTAGGCCATCTGCATGATGTCCTTCGGCTCGTCCGCGAAGACCTGCGCGTACGCGGCCTGCCTGTCTTCTCCGGTGAGAGCGCCGGCAGCGGCGATCTCCTTGTCGAAGTCCGCTGTGCCGTAGGCGCTCTGGAACCCATCACTGGTGAAGTACTGATCGACGGTGAAGGCGGAGTCGCCGGCCTGGTTGCCGTGCTGAATCACCAGTAGATACGGCCCGACGTTCGGGAACGGACGTTCCTGGTATTCGGCCGTACCTGCGGCGTCCATCATTTCGATCCTGACGTTCATGCCGATCTTGGACAGCGAGTTCTGGATTACCTCCACCGTTTCGTTGATCTTCGGGAACTGTCCGGTGCGTCCGATGAGACGGATCTCGGTGTCCACCGGAACCCCGTCGGCACGGGCCTGCTCGATCAACGTCCTGGCCTCGTCCATGTCGTAGGGCCAGGGAGTCAGGTCTTCGTTGTATCCCACGACGCCCTCGGAAATGAGCTGTGCTGCAGGTGAACCGAGTCCGCGGAACAACGCCTTGACGATGCCGTCGCGATTGATGGCGTAGTTGATCGCCTGCCGAACCCGCATGTCGTCCAGTGGCGGTTGCGCGGCCTGCATGCGCAGTGCCGTGGTCTCGTTGTTGGGATAGGCCACGCCGAGGTCGCCTGCACCGTCCTCCGGTCCGACCGACGTGGCGATCTCGGCCTCGCCGTTGGTCACCATCGACGCGCGGACACTGCCTTCACTGCGCCATTGGTATTCGGCCCTGGCGTATTCGGGCTTCGGGCCCCAGTAGGTCTCGTTGCGTACCAGGGAGAGCTTCTGGCCGTAGTCCCACCGCTCGATCGCGAACGGGCCGGTGCCGATCGGTTCGCGTACCCGCTCGGTGTAGCTCGAAGTGCGCGGAACCATTTCCACGAACGAGAGCCGCAGCGGCAGAATGGGATCGGGCTCGGGTGACTGCACCGTCAGCGTCAACGGGTCGACGGCTTTCACCACCAGGTCGGCGTCGCCGAAGACGTATCCCTCGACGTTGCATCCCAGTTCGGAGTTGACGGTGCGGTCGATGGAGAACGCTGCATCCTCGGCTTCGAAGGGGCTGCCGTCGCTGAACGTCACGCCGGGGTGAATGGCGAACGTCCACTCGGTGTCCGAGGTCTGCTCCCACGAGTCCGCCAACTTCGGTTCGAGATCACCGGTACTCGGATTGCGCTCCATCAGCGGCTCGGTGATGTTCGAGCGCGTGACCACTCCGACCGACGTCAGCGATACGTCGCAGGCTTCGAGGGTGGGCGGTTCCTGAGGCAGAACGATGCGCAAGGTGTCTGCGCGGGCTGCGGCTCCGTTGCTCGAGTTCGCGACGGTGCAGCCGCTTGCGATCAATGAAAGTGCTAGTGCGCCAACAGCAATAGCGGCGACGCGATGGGTCCGTCCCTGCTGCACGGAGAGTGCAGGGCTCATGGTGGCCTCCAGTGGGAAAAGGGATACGCGTCATCGAGCCGCATTCGGATCTGTGACGGTAGACACACGGTAGGAGTGGGTGATCTCCACCGTCAACCGGACGAAAGCGACGTTTCGGCCCGTTATCCACGTCACAATCGTGCCGGATCAGTGCGGCTGCTTGCAGTTCAGCGCCTCTGAGCAGGTCGAACGCCGAAACGTGTTAGGTCTACCTGCATGCCGAGGGTCATGTTCATGCCGTTTGGGTATCGGTCCATGTTATTTGCGTGTTGGACAGGTATCCGAGAAGCGGCATACCGTACAGGAAACGCGCACGCTCCACCACATCGCGAGGAGAACAACGGTGACCACCGGTCAACAGGAAAAGTCTGTGTTGCAACAAGATTCACGTCAGGGGGGCCGCGTGCTCCGAGTCGGGCCGCTGAAGCCGTCCCTGATGGACACTCTGGTTGCCGACTACGACGCGCTGACCTTGCCCGACGGGGACGAGCGTGAGCAGTTCCTGGCCGAACACGGCCCGTCGATCACCGCCGTCGTCACCTCCGGCCGAACCGGCGTCGACGCAGCGCTGATGGAGCGGTTGCCGCAGCTCGGAGCCGTCGTGAACTTCGGAGTCGGATACGACACCACCGACGTCGACGCGGCCACCGAGCGTGGCATCGGGGTCAGCAACACCCCGGACGTGCTCACCGACTGCGTCGCGGATCTCGCTGTCGGCCTGGTGATCGACACCGTGCGTGGGCTCTCGTCCGCGGAGCGATTCGTACGGGCCGGCCGCTGGCCGGCCGAGGGCAACACTCCGCTGACCCGTCAGGTCACCGGCAAACGAGTCGGGATCATCGGGCTCGGCCGGATCGGATCTGCAATCGCGGACCGGCTCACCGCATTCCGCTGCCCCATCTCGTACCACAACCGGAACGAGATCGACGGTTCACCGTACGTGTACGCGGCCAGTCCTGTAGCGCTCGCCGAGAGCGTCGACGTACTGATCGTCGCCGCCTCGGGCGGCTCGGGAACGGCCCATCTGGTCGATCGCGCGGTGCTCGACGCGCTGGGGCCGCAGGGCTATCTGATCAACGTGGCGCGCGGAAGCGTCGTCGACGAGGAGGTGCTGATCGAGCTGCTCGCCTCCGGGCAGCTCGCCGGTGCGGGCCTGGACGTGTTCGCCCACGAACCGAACGTGCCGGACGCCCTGCTGGCGATGGACAACGTGGTGCTGCTGCCGCACGTGGGCAGCGCAACGGTGGAGACTCGCGCCGCCATGGAAGCACTGACACTGGAGAACCTCGATCGATTCCTGGCCGACGGCTCCCTCGTCACGCCGGTGACGAAGTGACCGTCGTCGTCGGCTACTCGTCGACCACCGAAGGAAAAGGCGCGCTGCCCTTCGCATTTCGCGAGGCCCAGATGCGCGGAACGGATCTGCTCATCGTCGCCGAGGACAACAGCGCGGCAGACGCCGACTTCGCTGCCACCGTCGAATCGGCTCGCGAGGAGGCGTCGGCGGTCGGTGTCACGACGAAGATTCACGACAACGAGGCCGGCCGCTCGCACGCCGACAACCTGATCGACCTGTCGTTCGACGAGCAGGCTCAGCTGGTCGTCATCGGCATCCGACGTCGATCGCCCGTCGGAAAGTTGTTCATGGGCAGCATCTCTCAGCGTGTTCTCCTCGAGGCGCACTGCCCGGTGACGGCCGTCAAGCCGCCGGTGGGGACGCCGCGGTAGTCGTCACGCCCACTCGCGCGTCGGCAGCACGTCGGTCATGAAGCGGTGCAGTGCCGGGTTGTCGTTGTCGACGCGCCAGGCAGCGTCGAGTTCGACGGGGCGTTCCTTTACGGTCCGAACCGGTCGGAACACAACGCCTTCCGGCCGCATGGTCGACGCCGACTCGGGTACCAGGGCCAGTCCGATTCCCGAGCGAACGAGCACCAGCATCGTGTGTACCTGGGTCACGTACTGCACGTAGCGCGGCGAGACCCCGACGATGGTGAAGGTGCTGATCAGCAGTTCGTGGAAGTACCGCGCGTCGACGGGCGAGTACATGATGATCGGCTGCTCGTCGAAGTCCTCTACCGACAGTTCGTCCTTCTCGGCCAGCGGGTGTTCTTCGGGCATCGCCGCGATCAACGATTCGTGCAGTACGGGCCGGGACGCGATGCCCGGTCGCTTGAGCGGGGGTCTGGCCAACCCGAGATCCAGATCGCCGATGGCCAAGGACTCCATCTGTACCGCCGAGACCATCTCGCGTAGAACGAGTTTCACGTCCGGTAGCTTCACGCGCGCGGCGTCGAGCAGCTGCGGGAGCACCGCATGCGCCGATGCCCCGGTGAAGCCCACGATCACTGTCCCCAAGTCTCCGGTGGGAACGCGTCGCACCGTCAGCAGTGCGCCCTCGGCGAGGTCGAGGATGCGTCGGGCCTCGGGTAGGAAGGCCAATCCCGCGGCCGTCAGGGTCACCGACCGGCTCGTGCGGTCGATCAGCTGCACGCCGACTTCGCTCTCGAGTTGTTGGATCTGTCTGCTGAGCGGCGGCTGCGTCATGTGGAGACGTTCGGCGGCGCGGCCGAAGTGCAATTCCTCGGCGACGGCGATGAAACAGGACAGCCTGTTGAGCGAGAACATCGATTCATTCCTTGCATCGCGCTGGGAGTTCCGGCGTGCCTTTTCGTATAAATCTAGCGCACGTCGTCCGTGCTTCGATGATTGGTAACCTTCCCTCCGGTAAGAGTAGAGTTGCTCGCGGAGTGGACGCCCATCCCGGTTGTCGTCCCTCGTAACCATCGAACGGAGTCGTCGTGTCTCGAGCTGCCCAGGTGCCCGGCACCGCCGTCGAAGACGTCTCGGTGCTGGGTGCGTTGCGCTCACCGAGGCGACTGAAGACCGAGGTTCTTGCCGGACTGGTGGTGGCGCTGGCGTTGATCCCGGAAGCCATTTCGTTCTCGATCATCGCCGGTGTCGATCCGCGCGTCGGCCTGTTCGCGTCGTTCACGATGGCCGTCACCATCTCCATCGTCGGGGGTCGACCGGCGATGATCTCCGCGGCCACCGGAGCGATCGCCCTGGTGGTCGCCCCCTTGGCTCGCGAGTACGGCCTCGACTACCTCATTGCCGCGGTCATCCTCGGGGGAGTGCTGCAGATCGTGTTGAGCGTCCTCGGCGTCGCCAAGTTGATGCGATTCATCCCGCGCAGTGTCATGGTCGGATTCGTCAATGCGTTGGCGATCCTGATCTTCACCTCACAGGTGCCGTACCTGATCGGGGTGCCGTGGTTGGTCTACCCGATGGTCGCCGTCGGACTGCTCATCATGTTCTTCCTGCCGAAGCTCACCACTGTCGTGCCGGCACCTCTGATCGCCATCGTGATTCTCACCGCCGTCACGCTCGTCTTCGCGCTGGCCGTCCCGGACGTGGGCGACGAGGGTGAACTGCCGTCCTCGCTGCCGTCGTTCCTGATCCCGGACGTGCCGTTCACGTTCGACACCCTGTCGATCATCGCGCCGTTCGCTCTGGCCATTGCCCTGGTCGGTCTGCTCGAATCACTGATGACGGCCAAGCTCGTCGACGACATCACCGACTCGCACTCCAACAAGACTCGTGAGGGCTGGGGCCAGGGCGTGGCGAATCTGGTCACCGGATTCACCGGCGGTATGGGCGGCTGCGCGATGATCGGCCAGACCATGATCAACGTGAAGGTCTCCGGTGCCCGCACCCGTATCTCCACGTTCCTCGCCGGCACCTTCCTGCTGATCCTGGTGGTCGGTCTCGGCGACATCGTCGCGCTCATTCCGATGGCCGCATTGGTCGCCGTGATGATCATGGTGTCGGTCGGCACCTTCGACTGGCACAGCATTCACCCGAAGACGTTGCGGCGCATGCCCAAGAGCGAAACTCTCGTCATGGTGGCCACCGTCGCTGTCACCGTGGTCACCCACAACCTCGCGTACGGCGTCGTGGTCGGAGTGATCACCGCTATGGTCTTGTTCGCCAGGCGGGTTGCACACCTGACCGAGGTTGTCGACGTCGCACATCCCGACGACGACACCCGCGTCTACGCCGTCAAGGGCGAGTTGTTCTTCGCGTCGAGCAACGATCTGATCTACCAGTTCGACTACGTCGGAGATCCGAAGAACGTCGTCATCGACATGTCCGAGTCGCACATCTGGGACGCGTCGACCGTTGCGACCCTGGACGCCATCACCACCAAGTACGCAGCCAAGGGCAAGACGGTAGAGATCGTGGGCCTGAACGCGCCGTCGACCGAGCGGCACGATCGTCTCAGTGGAAACCTGGGTGCCGAGCACTGACTAGGGTGGTTGGTCGGGCGAAGAGAGGCGGCACATGACAGACGACGGCGTACACATGCAGATCGGGCAGGTAGCTCAGCGAACCGAGCTGTCGATTCGCACGGTTCGTCACTACGACGATGTCGGTCTGGTCACGCCCTCTGCTCGGACCGTCGGCGGCTTCCGGCTCTACACCGAGTCCGACGTCGAACGCCTGCTCGTGATTCGCCGGATGAAGCCACTCGACTTCACGTTGGCCGAAATGAAACAGCTACTCGAATCCCTCGACATTCTCGGCGACGAGAACGCGACCGACGACGCGAGGTCGTCGGCCGCGGCCTTCGTTCGTGAGTGCCACACCAAGGCCGAGGAAAGCTGCCGCACGTTGCGGCGGCAGCTCGCCTACGCCGAGGAGTTGACCGAGGTGCTGTCGACTCGCGGCGCAGCGGCCCAGATCTGACCGGCCCAGATCGGACCGCCCAGTTCTAGCCGTCCACGACCACCGGGACGATGAGGGGCTGGCGGCCCAGGGTCTGCTTGGCCCAGCGGGCCGATTCCTGCACGATGCGCTTCTCGATGTTCTCGCGGGAGGCAACCTTGACGTCGCTCTCGCGTGTGAGGGTCTTGCCGATCGCCTTGGCCAACGAGTCGAAAGCGTTTGCCTCGTGGGCGAATCCGCGTCCGATGAAGTCGACGTCGTCGACCAGCAGCCCGGTGTCGGGATCGACGATGGCGATGACGGTCAGCACGCCCTCGTTCGCGAGGAGGCGACGCTCGGCCAGTGAATCCTCCGTCACGCCACCGACGGCACTGCCGTCGACGTAGATCAGCTCGATGGGGACGGAGCCGGTGATCTGTGCGACGCCGTCGTACAGGTCGATGACGCTTCCGTTCTCGGCGATGATCACGCGATCGCGAGGAACACCGGTCCTGATGGCGAGATCGGCATTGGCACGCAGGTGCCGCGATTCACCGTGTACGGGAAGCACATTGGCGGGTTCGAGGATGTTGTAGCAGTAGACGAGCTCGCCGGCGCTGGCGTGACCGGAGACGTGCACCTTCGCATTGCCCTTGTGCACCACGCGTGCACCCTTGTCGACGAGGCCGTTGATGACGCGGTAGATCGCGTTCTCGTTGCCGGGGATCAGACTGCTCGCCATCAGCACGGTGTCGCCGTCGCCGACCTTGATCTGATGCTCACCCGACGCCATCCGCGACAGCGCCGCGAGGGGCTCGCCCTGGGAGCCGGTGCAGATCAGCGTGATCTTGTTGGCCGGAAGCCGATTGAGCTTCGGGAGGTCCACGACGAGGCCGTCGGGAACGTCGAGGTAGCTCAGGTCGGTCGCAATCTTCATGTTGCGCACCATCGATCGGCCGACGAACGCAACCTTGCGGCCCTGCGCGTGCGCGGCGTCGAGTACCTGTTGAATGCGGTGCACGTGACTGGCGAAGCTTGAGACGATGACGCGTCCCGTTGTTTCGCGGAACACCTTTTCGATGGCCGGGACCAGGTCGCGTTCGGAGACCATGAACCCGGGCACTTCGGCGTTGGTGGAGTCGACGAGGAGGAGATCGAGCCCTTCCTCGCCGAGGCGTGCGAAGCTCCGGAGGTCGGTGATCCGACCGTCCAGCGGGAACTGGTCCATCTTGAAGTCACCGGTGTGCAGCACCAGCCCGGCGTCGGTACGAATGGCGATGGCCAGACCGTCGGGTATCGAGTGGTTGACGGCGATGAACTCGAGCTCGAACGGGCCTTCCTGCCGGGTTTGCCCCGCCTCGACCTCGATCAGCGTGGTCGAGACCTTGAACTCCTCGAATTTGGCAGCCAGGAAATGCAGCGTCAGTCGCGACGAGATGACGGGAATGTCGCCGCGCTCGCGCAGCAGATACGGGACGCCGCCGATGTGGTCCTCGTGTCCGTGCGTCAGAACGATGGCGACGACGTCGTCGAGGCGATCCCGGATGCAACTCCAGTCGGGGAGGATGACGTCGACGCCGGGCTGATGCTCCTCGGGAAACAGCACGCCGCAGTCGACGATGAGCAGCTTTCCGTCGAATTCGAAGACGGTCATGTTCCGGCCGATCTCGCCGAGACCGCCCGTCGCGATCACGCGAAGGTGCCCTGCCGACAGCGCTGAGGAGGATCGCTTTCGAGGTGCGGCGGGGGATCTGCGTTGGCGTGGTGATCTAGACATGACCTCAACGCTACGGGGGACTGCCGACCTGGCGTTCACCCCGGTCCGTAGATCGCAACATCATTGCGGAATCGAGCGTCATCACTTTAAAGTGATGACGCGCATCATCGGATGCCGAGGGTGGGAGAGGGTCGACGAATGCACATCCACACAGCAGTGACCATCGGTAGCGGCTTCGGAGGTCAATGCGCCGCCAAAGCCCTGCTCGACCGCGGTATCGACGACCTCGTCATTCTCGAGCGAAGGCCCTTTCTCGGTGGAACCTGGAAGCAGAATCGCTACCCGGGCGCGGCAGTCGACGTGCAGAGTCCCCTGTACTCCATTGCCTCCGAGCCGTTCGAGTGGTCGCGCATGTTCGCCGAGCGGGAGGAACTGGAGCGCTACACCCAGCACGTGCTCGAGTCCAACGGGCTGCCGCAACGCACACATGCCGACACCGACGTTCAGAAGATCCAGTGGGTCGGCGATCACTGGCTGATCACCACGTCGCGCGGTGATTACGCGGCGAAGTTCGTCGTCAATGCGTCCGGGCCGCTCAGCACCCCAGTGATCCCTCCGTTCTCGGGCCGAGAGAAGTTCCGCGGCAAGCAGTTCCACACCAACGACTGGGACACCTCCTACGATCACGCCGGAAAACGGGTAGCCATCGTCGGTAGCGGTGCCAGCGCCGCACAGGTGATCCCCGCGATCCAGCCCGACGTCGAAGCGTTGCACGTCTTCCAGCGCACGCCACACTGGGTGATGCCGCGTCACGATCGCGAATTCACGCCGCTGCAAAGAAAATTGCTGCGATTCGAGCCCATTCGACGGCTGGTGCGAGCCGGCATCTACTGGAGTCTCGAGACCCGCATCATCGGATTCAAGTACTCGCGGCGGATGCTGAAAGCCGTGGCCCAGCGGACTGCCCTGAAGCACATCGAGTCTCAGGTTCCGGACTCCCAGCTTCGGGCGAAAGTCACCCCCGACTACACCATCGGGTGCAAGCGGGTGCTGCTGTCCAACACGCTGTATCCCGCACTGGGAGAAGCGAACGTGACCCTGCACGACAAGAACGACGGCATCGCCGAGATCACCGAAACCGGGATCGTGACCACCTCGGGGGAACACGTCGACGTCGACCTGCTGGTGTGGTCGACCGGATACGACGCCACCGACGGGGTCATCTCGTATCCGGTGATCGGGCGGGACGGCCGGGCGCTGTCCGAGGTCTGGGATCCCTACCCCCGCGCTTACCTCGGCACCACGATTCCCGGTTTCCCCAACCTGTTCGTGGTCACCGGGCCGAACACCGGAATCGGGCACACCTCCGCCATCTTCCTCATCGAGGCGCAGATGGAATACATCGTTCGAGCCGTCGACGCAGTTCAGCGCGCGGGTGCAACCGCCATCGAGGTCACTGCCGCCGCCGAGCAGGAGTACACCGACACGATTCACCGCGAGATGGACGGCACCGTCTGGAAGGACGGCGGCTGCCACAGCTGGTACCAGTCGAAATCCGGGCATGTTGTCGCAATGTTCCCCGGCTTCAGCTTCACGTTCCGACGGTGGGCCAAGCGTTTTCGGCCGGAAGCCCATCACATCCATCGGTCGTCCACCGACGTGACGACGAAGGACGAGGTATCGGCATGAAGAATCATTCGGGCCAGGTAGCGCTGATCACCGGTGCGGCAGGCGGTATCGGCTCTGCTGTGGCGGCAGCACTGCATCGGCGCGGTGCCTCGATCGTCCTGGTCGACATGGCGTCGACCGATCTTGAGTCGGTAGCAGCGAAGCTGGGCAACCAACGCGTGGCAATCGCCTATGCCGACGTCACCGTGCGAGAGCAACTCGACGCGGCGGTCGCCACCGCGATCGACACCTTCGGCTCGCTCGACATCGTGATGGCCAACGCCGGAATCTCCAGCGGTGCACAGGCATCGACGATCCGTTCCGTCGACGATGGTGTTTTCGAGAGAGTCATCGGGGTCAATCTCGTCGGTGTGTGGAACACGGTGCGAGCGGCGCTGCCGCACATCGTCGAGTCCGGGGGCTACGTGCTGCTCACCTCCTCGACGTACGCCTATATCAACGGTCTGGCGAACGCACCGTACGCGGCCTCGAAGGCGGCGGTGGAACAACTCGGTCGCGCTCTGCGTGCGGAACTCGCGGGCACGAAAGCGACAGCGGGAGTGCTGTATCCGGGGTGGGTCGCGACGCCGATCGCCGACGTTGCGTTCGGCGGCGACACCGTCGCGACGGCGATGACGGCCCGGGCCTTTCCCTCGCCACTGCTCCGCCCGATCACACCGGACAAGCTTGCCCGCGTGGCCGTACGAGGCATCGGACGGCGGGCCGCGCGCATTGCCGTTCCCGGTCGCTGGATCCCGATCTCGATATTGCGCGGCATCGTCAACCCGATCATGGACGCCGCGATGGAGCGGGATGCCGAATTGATCCGTCTGACTGCCGAACTGGATGCCCGACAGTCATGAGCACGGTGTCCGAAGCGGCCGGCCGCGCCTACGGCGGTGAAAGCGCGGCCGACCGCGACGATCGCAGGCGGCGACAGTTGCTGGACGCGGGACTGCGGGTGTTCGGCAGCGTCGGGTACCGCGCCGCAACCGTCCGTGGACTGTGCCGTGAGGCCAAGATCGCCGATCGGCACTTCTACCAGTATTTCGACAAGACCGAGGATCTTCTGCTCGCCGTCTACGCAGAATGCATTGCACACCTGACCGACTCCGTGTCCGACGCAATTGTGCAGGTGAATCGGGACGGTGATCTGAGGGCTGTCACCGAGCAGTTGCTCGACCCGTTCTTCCGGGTCGTCGAGGACCCGCACCTGGCCCGCGTGGTGTGGATGGAGGTGCTCGGCGTCAGCCCTCGCGTGGAGCAGACGTATCTGACGGTGATGCAGCAATTCGGCACCCTGCTGCTCGGCTACCTCCGCACGTTCGCCGGCGAGGTGCCGTCGGGCCCGGAGCTCGACGTGGACCTGCTCGCCACCGCTGCCATCGGTGCCATCAGCCACACCGCCATGACCTGGTACCAGAGCGACTACGCCGCGGATCGCCGCATCGTCGTCGCCACGATCGCGACCATGCTCGCCAATATCGTCGCGCCGCTGCAGACGTAGAGTCCGATCACCAACGCGGGCAGGTGTTCTCGAAGCGCGGATCGATGCTCTGCATGTATCCGGTGTCGTCGCGGTCACGAATTCCGCAGTCCAGGTACTGCTGATGCAGTGCCGCGAGCGCGTCCTCGTCGATCTCGATGCCCAGACCGGGTCCGGTGGGAACGGCCACTGCGCCGTCGACGAAGTTCAACACCCCCGGCACGACGACATCCTCGTTCTTCCAGGGCCAATGCGTGTCGCAGGCATAGGTCAAGTTCGGTGTCGCCGCTGCGAGATGAACCATGGCGGCCAGACTGATTCCGAGGTGGCTGTTCGAGTGCATCGACAGTCCCATCTCGAACGTCTCGCAGATTCCGGCGAGCAACCTCGATCGCTGCAGTCCACCCCAATAGTGATGGTCTGACAACACCACCTGCACCGAATCCTTCACCACGGCAGGCTTCAGGTGATCGAAGGCAACGACACACATGTTCGTCGCCAGCGGCATCTTGGCTTCGCGCGCGACCTCGGCCATCCCGTCGAGCCCGGGCGTGGGATCTTCGAGATATTCGACGATGCCGTCGAGTTCGGCGGCTACCCGGATGGATGTGTCGACAGTCCAGGCGGCGTTGGGATCCAACCGCAACGGTAGCTCCGGGAACGCCTCACGAAGAGCCTTGATTCCGGCGATCTCCTCGTCGGGTGGAAAGACGCCGCCCTTGACCTTGACGGCCCCGAAGCCGTACTCGTCGATCATCTTTCGGGCCTGACGAACCAATCCGTCCGGATCGATCGCCTCACCCCATTCGTCGGGCTCCTGGCCGGGATGAGCTGCCCACTTGTAGAACAGATACGCACTGAACGGAACGGAGTCCCGAACCTTGCCGCCGAGCAGGTCGGACACCGGTCGACCCAGGACCTTGCCCTGCACGTCCAGGCACGCGATCTCGAACGGGGAGAACACCCGATCGGTGGTGCTGGCCGTGGTGATCATGCCTGCGACGCCGTCTCCGCCGGTGATCGACAGGGTTCCCAGAACGGCATCGATGGCATCTCGGATCTCGTTGAGCGCGAACACGTCCAGACCGGAGATGGCGGTGGAGGCCGCTTCCAGTCGAGCCAGATGAGCAGTGTCGGCGTACGTTTCACCGAGTCCGACGACACCGGCGTCGGTGTCCAGCTGAATTATCGCGCGGAGCGCATACGGCTGATGTACGCCGACGGTGTTGAGCAACGGAGGATCGACGAAGGCGATCGGTGTGATTCGAGCGCCGGTGATCAGGACCGGTTCTTGCATCAGTGCACCGCAAGCTCGTCTGCCAGCACGGCCCGGCCGGCGGCAACGATTGCGGTGAGTTCCTCGAGGTGCGGTGCGCTGATGTCCACCAGGGGTGGGCGAACCGGCCCTGCTTCGATGCCCTCCATCGTCACGCCGGCCTTGATGAGGGAGACGGCGTAGCCGGGAACCTTGTCGCGCAAGCGCACGAGCGGGTGGAAGAACTCGCGGAGCAATGCGGCAGTGAGCTTTTCGTTTCCGCTGTCGAGAGAGCGGTAGAACGCCAGTGCCAGTTCGGGTGCGAACGCGAATGTCGCGGAGGAGTACAGCGTGACACCGATCGCTCGGTACGCCTGCTGGGAGACCTCGGCGGTCGGTAGTCCGTTGAAGAACTGGAAGGGCTTGCCCGACGGCTCCAGAGCGTCCAGTACCGCGCGGACGATGCGGCCGACCTGGTCGAGATCGCCGGTGCCATCCTTGAATCCGACGACCGTGGGAAGCTGCGCAACCTCGACGGCGGACTCCTCGGTGAAGCGAGCGTTGCCGCGGTTGTAGACGATCAGCGGCAGATCCGATGCGGCGGCAACGGCCTTGGTGTAGTTGACGAGACCGGCTTGCGGCATCGTCACCAGGTACGGCGGCAGCAACAGGATGCCGTCGGCTCCGTTGGCCTTCGCCGCGTGTGCGAATGCCTTTGCCTGCGCGACGGATCCGCCTGCACCGGCGTAGACAGGAACGCGGCCTGCGACGCTGTCGACTGCGGTACGGACGATCTTGCCGAACTCCTCGAGTTCGAGGGCGTGGAATTCGCCGGTGCCGCAGGCAATGAACACTCCACCGGGTCCCGCGTCGACACCCTTCGTGATGTGAGCGGCCAGGAGGTCGTAATCGACCTCACCGGATGCGGTGAACGGGGTGACGGGGAAGAACAGAACTCCGTCGAGCATGGGGGTCTCCTCGAGAACTAGGTTGGGTGTGTCAGTCTTGGGTGAGCTGGCCGTCGATGCGGCGGAAGATGCCGTCCGGATTTCCGTCTGCGATGGCGTTGGGCAACAACGATTTCGGTACGTCCTGGTACGCGACCGGGCGCAGGAAGCGTTCGATCGCGAGCGATCCGACCGACGTGGTGCGGGAGTCCGAGGTCGCGGGGAACGGCCCGCCGTGCACCATGGCATGGCCGACCTCGACTCCGGTGGGCCATCCGTCGAACAGGATCCGGCCGGCCTTGAGTTCGAGCACCGAGAGCAGCTTTCCGGCCTCGGAATGATCGGATTCGTCGGCATGAATGGTGGCGGTGAGCTGACCTTCGAGCTGTGACGCCACCCGCCGAACCTGCTGGGCATCTGCACAGCGCACGACGAGGCTCGACGCGCCGAACACCTCGGCCTGCGCTGCCTCCGAGGTGAGGAACGTGGCCGCATCGGTGTCGAACAGCGCTGCGCGGCAGGCATTCGGGGCGTCGGTGTCGGATCCCCGCGCTACCACCGTCACCGCGTCGGACAGTGTTCGCACACCCTCGGCGTAGCTCGAGGCGATGTTCGGCGTCAGCATCGTCGAGGGAGCGGATTCTTGCACTGCGGCGGCAGCGGCGTCGATGAACGACTGCAAGCCCGGGCCGTCGACGGCGATGACCAGACCGGGATTGGTGCAGAACTGGCCCGAGCCCATCGTCAGCGATGCGACGAACGCGCGGCCCAATTCGGCTCCACGGGTGGCGAGTGCACCGTCCATGACGAACACCGGATTGATGGAACTCATCTCGGCGTACACCGGGATGGGCTCACGACGACCCGCCGCAGCAGCAACGAGAGCTGTTCCACCCGAACGCGATCCGGTGAATCCGACGGCCTTGATGCGAGGGTCGGTCACCAGAGCGGTGCCGAGTCCGCGGCCGGAGCCGAAGAGCAACGAGAATGTGCCGGAGGGCATTCCGGTGGAGATAACCGCGTCGGTGATGGCGCGGGCGACCAGCTCGGACGTTCCTGGATGGGCGTCGTGTGCTTTGACCACTACGGGGCAGCCGGCCGCGAGGGCAGAGGCGGTGTCGCCACCGGCGACGGAGAAGGCGAGGGGGAAGTTGCTGGCACCGAACACAGCAACCGGCCCGAGGGGGATCTGACGCTGACGGATGTCTGCACGCGGCAGCGGGCTGCGCTCGGGCTGGGCGGGGTCTATGCGGGCTCCGTTCCAACTGCCCTCGCGCAGAACCGAAGCGAACAGACGGAGTTGACCGGTGGTGCGGCCGACCTCGCCGGTGATGCGTGCCAGCGGCAGACCGGACTCGGCGACCGTCCGCTCAATGAGCGTGTCGCCCAGGGCCGCGATGTTGTCGGCGATGGTCTCGAGAAACCGTGCGCGAGTGTCCGACGAGGTAGCGCGGTAGTCGGCGAAGGCGTCGGCCGCTGCGGCACAGGCGCGCTCGACATCCGAGTCGTCGCCGTGGCCGTAGGCGGGTTCGAGATTCTCTCCGGTACCGGGATCGATTCCGTGAATCTGCGTCCCGGCACCGAAAACCGGAACGCCGGCGATGATCATCCGACCGGTGAGGTCGGTGGACTGTGTCGTCGACGCTGTCATGGGGTGACTCCTAAGGCAGTGGTGCGGTACGTGCAGTGACGCCGAGGCCGTGACCTGGCTCATAACTCACCACCGTAGGAGCCGGATCGATACATGTCCAAGTCTAAAAATGTTGTGTTTGATGCAGTCTCGGTATCGCCTGGCTGACCGTCTACTCGAGCGTGGATGCCGATCCTCGATACCTCGACTGCATCAGTCGATGCGCAGATGGTGTTGGACGGGAATCGATAGCTGGCCCTACTGTCGTCTGTGAGCCGAGTCACCAGAGGTATGCGAGAAAGGTCGGGCATGGTCGTCCACACCAGCACCCCCGTCGTCACCGAAATGCGTGTCATTCCCATTGCCGGTCACGACGACATGTTGCTGAACCTCAGCGGCGCGCACGCGCCGTATTTCACCCGCAATCTGGTGGTGCTCACCGACTCGGACGGGCGCACCGGCGTCGGCGAAGTGCCGGGCGGGGAGCCGATTCGGCAGACGCTCGAAGACGCGCGCGTGCTGGTCGAGGGGCAGAACATCGGCCGGTACAACGCGGTGCTGGCCGCCATGCGTCGCGCGTTCGCAGATCGTGATGCCGGTGGCCGCGGCGCGCAGACGTTCGATCTGCGGATCGCCATTCATGCGGTGACCGCGGTGGAATCGGCATTGTTGGATCTGCTCGGTCAGCATCTCGGCGTCAGCGTCGCGGCGTTGTTGGGCGAGGGGCAGCAGCGCGAGAAGGTGCAGGCGCTGGGCTACCTGTTCTTCGTCGCCGATCGCAACAAGACGGATCTCGCGTATCGGAGCAGCGCCGACGAGGCGGCCGGAGCCGACGACTGGCTGCGGATCAGGCACGAGGAGGCGATGGATCCGGAGTCGATCGTGCGCCTCGCCGAGGCTGCGCAGGCACGCTACGGGTTCCAGGATTTCAAGCTCAAGGGTGGTGCACTGCCGGCAGCCGAGGAGGCCGCCGCTGTTCGTGCTCTGGCCGAGCGCTTTCCCGAGGCTCGAATCACGTTGGATCCCAACGGCGGCTGGCTGCTGAAGGATGCGATCGAGACCTGCCGAGGGCTGCGTGACGTGCTGGCGTATGCCGAGGATCCCGTCGGCCCCGAGGGTGGTTTCTCGGGCCGCGAGGTGATGACGGAGTTCAAGCGGGCCACCGGGTTACAGACCGCGACCAACATGATCGCGACGGACTGGCGCGAGATGGGCCACACCGTCCGGTCCGGTGCCGTGGACATCCCGCTGGCCGATCCGCACTTCTGGACGATGGCCGGGTCGGTGCGTGTCGCGCAGCTCTGCGACGCGTGGGGCCTGACGTGGGGATCGCACTCCAACAACCACTTCGACGTCTCCCTGGCGATGTTCACGCATGTCGCTGCTGCAGCTCCCGGGAACATCACCGCCATCGACACCCACTGGATCTGGCAGGACGGGCAGCGAGTCACCAAGGAGCCGTTCACGATCGAGGATGGCTACCTCACGGTGCCCGACAAGCCGGGTCTGGGTGTCGAACTCGACTTCGAGCAGATCGATGCGGCGCACGAGCTGTACCAGAAGGAAGGACTGGGGGCCCGAGACGACGCCATCGGCATGCAGTACCTGATCGAGGGCTGGACATTCGACAGCAAGCGCCCGGCCCTCGTTCGATGAGTTCTGGTGCGTCGAGTTCTGTTGGGTCGATGAAGATCGTCGTCGGTGACCGCAACGTCGTGCCGCATCGCGAGCAGTTCGAGGCGGGTTTGCCGGCGAACGCCGAGGTGGTGTGGAGCGTTCCCTTCGACGAGCAGGACGTGATCGCGCATCTGCACGACGCCGACGTCTATGTCGGCGGCAAGTTCAGTGCGGCCATGGGCGCGGCTGCCCCGAGGCTGCGGATGGTTCACGTTGCCGGTGCCGGTACCGACAACGTGGATCGATCCGGAATGCGGCCCGATGTGCAGGTGTGCAACTCCTTTCACCACGAGCAGTCGATTGCCGAATACGTCGTCGCGGCAACGGTGATGTTGCGACGAAAGTTCCTGCAGCAGGACCGCGCCCTCCGCTCGGGATTGTTTGCCACGTCCGTGTACGACCCGACCATCCCGCAGCCGTTGTCGCTCAGCGGTGCGCGGATCGGGTTCGTCGGGTTCGGACACATCGGCCGGCAGACCTGGCAGCTTTTTCGGGCATACGGGGCAACCGGTGCTGCCGTCACCGGGAGCGGTCGGGCTTCGGACGAGGGTCTCGAATGGGTCTCGGATGCACAGGATTTGGGAAAGCTTGCCGAGTTCGCCGATGTACTCGTGGTTTCCGCACCGCTGAACGAGCACACCCGCGGCATGATCGGTGCCGAGGAACTGCGCAGGCTGGGAAGCGGAGGGATCGTCGTCAACGTCGGTCGAGGCCCGCTGATTCAGGAACATCCACTGTTCGACGCCCTGTCTCGCAACGAGATTGCCGCCGCCGCCATCGATGTCTGGTACAGCTACCCGGGGCCGGACGGGCGTGGTGAGCCCAGTTCCTTGCCGTTCCGCGAGCTGGAGAACGTGCTGATGACGCCGCACTCGTCGGGCGTCACGCATCACACGTTCGTCGGCCGGGTCGCCGACATCGCGTCGAACATCAATGCACTTGCCGTATCGATGGCCCGCTGAATTGTGTTGGACGCGTATAGAAACCCGAATTAGGCTGTGAGGCAACACCCTTCGCAATCACAGGAGACGTGAGATGACAACGTACATCGACAAGCCCTCGAGCGGACTCACCGCGCCCGATGCGGCGATTCGGGCC
This sequence comes from Rhodococcus sp. 05-2254-5, assembly GCF_002258575.1. Taxonomy (NCBI): domain Bacteria; kingdom Bacillati; phylum Actinomycetota; class Actinomycetes; order Mycobacteriales; family Nocardiaceae; genus Rhodococcus; species Rhodococcus sp. 05-2254-5. The sequence continues at coordinate 30,268 of NZ_NOZG01000027.1, forward strand.
CTCGCATCCGGTGACGCGTCCGTCGACAGCATCTCCGAGGTGACGCTGTCCTCGATCGTGCTGCCGCTGCGCAATCCGATCAGCGACGCCAAGGTTCTCACCGGTCGACAGAAGGCGATGACCGAGGTGGTGTTTCTGTTCGTCGAGATCCGTACCGAACAGGGCCATGAGGGAATCGGTTTCAGCTATTCGAAGCGGGCGGGTGGGCCTGCCCAGTTCGCGCACGCCCAGGAGATCGCGCCGGTGCTCATCGGTGAGGACCCGAACGATATCGGCAAGGTCTGGACCAAGTTGGTGTGGGCCGGAGCGTCGGTCGGCCGCAGTGGCGTTGCCACACAGGCCATCGCTGCGATCGATATTGCCCTGTGGGATCTCAAAGCCAAGCGCGCCGGGTTACCGCTGGCGAAGCTGATCGGCGCGTCCCGCGATTCGGTGCAGACGTACAACACCTCCGGTGGATTTCTGCACACTCCGATCGAGGAGGTCATGGACAACGCGGCCGGGTCGCTCGCGAACGGCATCGGCGGTATCAAACTCAAAGTGGGTCAACCTGATTGGCGCACCGACATCGCCCGCGTCACCGCGGTACGCGAGTTCCTCGGTGACGACGTCCCGCTGATGGTCGACGCCAATCAACAGTGGGATCGTCCGACGGCGAACCGCATGTGCCGCATCCTCGAGCAGTTCGACCTCGTCTGGATCGAGGAACCGCTCGATGCCTACGACGCCGAGGGGCATGCGATGCTGGCCAGGAATTTCGACACCTCCATTGCGACGGGGGAGATGCTGGCCAGCGTCGGCGAGCATGTCCGTCTCCTCGAGGCCGGCGCGGTCGACATCCTGCAGCCCGACGCACCCCGCATCGGCGGCATCACCCAGTTCCTGAAATTGGCCGGGTTGGCCGAACACCACAACGTGCAGCTCGCCCCGCACTTTGCGATGGAGATTCATCTGCACCTCGCGGCGGTGTACCCACTGCAGACATGGGTGGAGCACTTCGACTGGTTGGACCCATTGTTCGACGAGCACCTCGAGACGCGGGACGGCCGGATGCACCTGTCCGCTCGCCCGGGGCTGGGATTCACATTGAGCGAGCAGGGCCGGGCCTGGACGGTGGCGAAGGCAGTGGTGCGCTGACGCGCATGTGCGCGGAAACTCGACCCCTGCTACGAAGTTCCGCGCACGTGCCGCGAAGCGGCTTTACCGCACTCCCTCGGCTCGCAGTTCTCGGGCCCAGGCCGCAGCATGGTCGGTGAGGACGCCCGCGATGCGTTCGAGTTCGCCCGGGTACGACGCGACTTCGGCAGGCATGGAGACGCTGAGTGCGTCGGTGGCCGGAATTCGGTACGGCACCACGGTCGCGATGCAGACGACGCCGGGGGTGCCCTGCTCCTGCTCCAGTGACCAGCCGCGGCGGCGAACCTGCGCGAGTTCGGCGATCAGGGCATCACGGTCGACGATGGTGTTCTCGGTGTACCGCTCGAGTTTCTTCGGCAGCAGCTGTGTCACCTCGTCGGTCGTGAGTTCGGCGAGCAGTGCTTGGCCGAGGGCGGTGACGTGGCACGGCAGCTTGCGTCCGACACGGTGCATGCGCCGCACCTCGAGCTTGGAACCGCGGCTGGCGAGGTAGATGACGCAATCCTCGTCGCGCCGGGCGAAGTGGACGGTGTGCCGGACGTCCGAGCGCAACGTCTCCAGTACCGCTGCGGCCCGACCGACGACGGAATCCTTGTCCAGGTAGGACGTGCCCGTGAGTAGCGCGTGAGTCCCGATGCCATATCGCGAACCGGATTCGTCGGCCTCGATCCAGCGGAGGTCTTTCAGCGTCCTGAGCAGTGCATGCAGACTCGACCGCGGATACCCGCAGGCCTCCTGGAGCTCGCCGAGACTCATGCGGGCGGGAGACGCGGCCAGGGTCTCGAGGATGTGGATCGTGCGTTCGGCGGACTTCACCGGCTGGCTCTCCGGCGCAGCTGTTGCCGTGACATCGTTCACCATGGAGACAGTGTCCCCCATGATGAACGACGGCTCATACGCGGACACGAATTTTGTGGACGGACATCAGTACTCGGCGACCAGATTGTTCGAGATGTACTCGAGGTCGATGTCCTCGCCCAGGCCCGGGCGGGTGGGCATCTGGACCATCCCGTTCGCGTCGATCGGATCGACGATGGACTTCAGATGCGGCGGCACCCAGTCGTAGTCCACCAGCGGATGCAGCAGGCCGCGCTCGTACCACTGGATGTTCGGAGCACCGCCGACGAGCGCGAGGTTGGGTGCGCCGTTGCCGTGGATCTCGCAGTCGAGTCCGAAGCCGTCGGCCATGTGCACCGTCTTGAGTGCAGGCGTGATGCCGCCGCCGTTCATCGCACCGACGCGCAGGATGTCGCAGGCATCGCTCGCAATCCAGTCCGCTCGCGAACGATGCCGACCTGGTGTGGTTTCGGGACCGATGACGGGTGTGGCGATCTGATCCGCCAGCCACTTGTAGGAGCGCATCGAGAATTCGTCCATGGGCTCCTCGAACCAATCGAACTTCAGCGCATCGAGTTCGCGGCCGAGCTTGAGAGCGTCGGTGCGGGAGTACCAGTGATAGCCGTCGAGCATCAACGAAAACCCGGGCCCGACGGCATCTCGTACCGCGGCGCAGGCCTCGATGTCCCGAGTCAGGTTCGGAGCCCCCTCCAGGGGTGGCATCCAGGTGTGCAGTTTGATTCCCTGATAGCCCTGATTCTTCAGTGCAACAGCAAAATCCGCGTACTCCTGGGGACTCGAAAGGCCGCCCTCGATGGTGTCTCCGCACATGGTGCTCGCGTAGGCCTTGACTTCACTTCGGGCTCCGCCCAGCAGCTTCCACACCGGGGTGTCGAATCGGTTGCCGGCCAGATCCCACAGGGCCTGATCGAGGTAGCTGCAGGTGTGTTCGGGAAGCTCGACGGCCCTGGTGCGTTGTCGAATCGCGAACTTGCGATCCATCTCCTCGCGATGCAGCGGGTCGGTACCGATCAGCACCGGCCGAAAGTGCTGCTCCACTTGATCTTCACGCAGATAGTTGGTCTTGCCCAGCACGTGCCCGCTGACTCCGTCGGAATCGGTGATGCGCAGCAAAGCCTGGGTTGTGGGTATCGACGGTCCGGGGTGTCGATGTCCGTAGGAGTCGACGGCGGTACGGGCCTCGGTCTTGAAGACCTGGACGGCAATCTCGGTGATGACGCTGGACATAGTAGTGGAACCCCTATTTACCCTGTCGGGCATCGTATTTGGCCTTGGAACGGTTGAGCTTCTCGGCGAAGTCGTCGGCGAAATCCTGGGCGCTGAGCTGTCCGATGAGCACCTTCTGCCACTGCCCGAGCATCTGAACCTGCACGATCTTTCCGAAATCGGGTAGATAGTCCGGCGGGGTGACCAGCACGGTCTTCGGATCGTCGAGGGCGGACTGGGCCGCCTGGACCGATGGCATCGTCTGGAAGGACGGTGCGGATCTGGCGGTGGCATTGACCGGGATTTGGCCGACGTTCTCGTTCCAATAGGCCTGCGAATCCGGCGAGGTCATGAACTCGAGGAACTTCCAGGCCGCTGCCTGGTGCTGGCTACTCTTGAACACTGTGTAGGAGGGGAACGGATCGGTCATCACCGTGCGGACGCCGTTGTCCGCGAGTGGAAGCGCAACGGCACCGACTTTGTCGCCGAGTGCCTTGCGGTGGTTGCTCAGTGATCCGAGGTTGTGCTGCATCATCGCAACCGAACCACCGCCGAAGCTGGCGACCATCTGTGGAAAACCGTTGTTGACGTCGGCGGTAGGTGTGTCGACGTCGTAGAGGGCCGCAAAACGTTCGATGGCGTCCACCATCTCGGGCCGGTTGACGGTGGATTCGCTACCGTCGAAGAAGTTGTCGATGCCGGTGGTGGCGAACATGTGCTGCAACAACGGGTAGATCGAGCCGGCACCGCCTCGGATGGTGAACCCGTAACGACCCGCGGACTTGTCGGTCAGTTCGTCTGCGGCTTCGTAGAATTCGTCCCAGGTATCCGGTGGCTCGATGCCGGCCTCCGCGAACCAGTCGGCTCGGTACCACAGCGTGGCGTTGTTACTGGTGAACGGCAGACCGTACAGGTTCTCGCCGCCTCCGGACTCCATCGCCGACTCGATGATCTTCGGGTCGTACTGGTCCTTCTGCGGAGAGGCTGCCATGAAGTCGTCGAGCGGAATCACGGCACTCTGGGCAACGAGCGGTGCGAGGTACGCGGTGGATACGATGCCCAGATCGGGAGCCGACCCACCGGCGAGGGCTGTCTGATACTTCTGCTGGGCACTGTCGGACGGTAGACCGACGTATTCGATGTCGATGCCTGGGTTGATGTTCTCGAAGCGTCGAATCAGTTCCTCGTACAACGGGGTTCGATCAGGCCCGGCGTTGTTGTCCCAGAACGTGAGGGTTCCGCTGTTCGGATCGCCGAGGGCACCGTCGGGCAGGGAGGTCTCGGAACTGCAGGATGCCAGCACGAGCGTGGCCACCGCACCGACGAGGGTGGTGCGCAGCAGGGTGCGTCGATTCATGTCGATTCTCTTTCCGTACGTCATGATCAGCCCTTCACCGCACCGGCGCTGAGGCCTTGGACGAGGTACTTCTGGATGACGGCGAAGACCGCGACCACGGGCACTGCGGCGATCAGACCGCCGGCCGCGAGGACGCCGAAGTCGACGTTGTAGGAGCCGATCGTGTAGCTCAAACCGACTGGGAGAGTGAACTTGTCCTGGCTACTGATGAACATCAGACCGAACAGGAAGTTGTTCCAGCTGCCGATGAATGCGAAGGAACCGACGGCGATCAACCCGGGCCGCAGAAGCGGGAGCATGATGATTCGGAAGGCTTTCAGACGCGAGCAGCCATCGACCATCGCGGCCTCTTCGAGTTCGACGGGGATCTGAGAGATGAAGCCTGCCATCAGCATTGCTGCAAGTGGTAGTTGGAAGACGGTATCGGCGACGATGAGACCGAAGAGGTTGTTCACCAGGCCCATTTCGCGGAAAACCTGGAACAGCGGAATGAGCAGCATCGCGCCGGGGACGAACTGGCTGCACAGCAGAGCCATCACGAGGGGAATCTTGGCGCGGAATTTGAAGCGTGCCAACGCATAGCCGGTCGCCAGCGCGACGAAGGTGGTGAGCACGAGAGACAGGCCGGCCACGATGAGGCTGTTCTTGAAGAAGAAGCTGAAGCCGAGGGTGTTCCAGACGGTGTCGAAATGGTCGAGCGTGATAGGCCAGGGGAGCATCGAATTGGACCCGGCAGGCCGGAACGCGAAGACGATCATCCAGTAGAACGGGACGAGGGTGAAGAGCAGGTAGACGGCCAACGGAAGGCCGACGCTGAACACGCGGGGCTTTGCGCGATGCACGCGCACCTTCTCGGAGTGGTCCTGCGGCGGAGTGGTCACGACGGGACGGTCTGCGGTAGTGGTCATGTGCGTCAGGCCTTATCGCTGTTGAATTTGCTGAGGCGCAAGTAGAGGATCGAGCAGAAGAGCAGGATCACGAAGGCCACGGTGGTCAGAGCCGATCCGTACCCGAAGTCCTGCGCGGTGGTTGCGAGCTGAGAGACGTAGAGCGGCAACGTGGTTGTCACGTCGGCTGGTCCGCCCGCAGTGAGGGTGTAGAGAAGATCGACGTTGTTGAACTCCCAGACCCCGCGCAGCAGGGTGGACAGAATAATCACGGCTTTGAGGTGTGGCAGCGTCACGAACCGGAAGCGTTGCCAGCGGTTCGCGCCGTCCACGTTCGCGGCCTCGTACAGATCCTTGGGCGCACTCTGCAGTTCGGCCAGGATGAGAATGGCGAAGAACGGAACTCCGCGCCAGAGCTCGGCAACGCTGGTGGCCCAGAACGCGGTGTCCGGATCGGCGATCGGCGCGGCGGTACCGTCGCCGATGCCCATGTTGCCCAGCAGTTTGAACAATCCCGTCGACGGGTTGTAGATGAGCAGCCAGATGCCGGTGGTGAGCACCCCGGAGACGGCCCAGGGAGAGAACACCAGGGCACGGGCCAGGCCGCGTCCGCGGAACACCTCGTTGACCAGCAGGGCCAGTCCGAGGCCGAGGATCAGCTGGAACACGACCTGCACGCCCACCCACTTGGCGGTGACGACGAGGCTGTTCCAGAACAGGTCGTCGGCGAACATCAGCTTGAAGTTCTCCAGGCCCGCAAAGCCGTTGTCCCACGGCGTCGTCGGGTTGTAGAACTGCAGGCTGTAGTAGAAGACGCTGCCGACCGGGTAGAAGATGAACACTGCCAGCAGGATGACGACGGGCGCGATCAGGATGTACGGGGCCGAGATGCGGCGCTTGCGTTTCGGTCGAACGGGAGGGATGGCCGCGCTGGACGCGCGGGTACCTCCCGACCGGGGTGGTGTGGTGGTGACCATGGGGACGCTCCGAAGCGTTCGGGGCCGGATGGAAAGCCGGCGAGCGGGTCTGGCGGGATGTCTTCCGACCCTGAGTGAGCCGGGTCGTGCAAGTTTTGTCTGTTCACATATCTGAACGAGCGTCTTCTATGTGAATTTCTGGACCAACTATGACGGCAGTCACAAGCGCTGTCAAGCATTCCCGGTCACACGTGCAGGCTCAACCAGCCGGCCGCCGCGTCCTGCATGGTCGTGGTGAATCGATGCGGTTCCGAAAACCATTGTGTGAACAGTGTTTCCGATTCTCCGTAGTCGCGGCGCAATGATGCCTCGGCGTCGCGCATGCCGGGGATGCCGAAATGGGAGTCCAGCTCAGCGAATTGGACCAACAATGGGGTCGGGGCTGCTGCCCCGGCGATCTCCGGCCAGTCGCACACCGCAGGCAGGCCCGGGGTGATCATCAACCAGGTGGTGTCGTCCGCGTGACCGTTCGCGATATCGGCGAACGTGCTCATCGATGCCGTAATCACTCCTGCCCGCAGGCGATCGCTGCACGCCAGTAGATGTGCGACGCGCACTCCGCCACCGGAGAAGCCGGCAGTGGCGATGCGGTGTGCGTCCACCTCGGGGCACTCCGTCATTACCTGCAGCGCGATCAGGTCCTCGCTCAGCACCTGCCCGGCCAATGAACTGCCCCGTAGCGCTGCCATTTTTGCGAGTCCGTGCTCGTGCTCGCGTGCGGCGGCCTCGTATCTCGGCAGCCCTTCCAGTTGGGCACCGGCACGTCGAGCCCGCTCGGGGAGGTCCTCCCACGGCACCCGGCGACTGCCCCACGGGAACACGTCGTGGACCAGGACTGCGAAACCCGCTGCAACCAGACGGGCGGCGGGCGCGCTGCCGCCGTATCCGCGCCTGCGCAACTCCTCGAGGTCGGGTGCCATGCCGTCAGGGCCCTCTGCCACCTTCTCCTTGCCGTAGAACTTCATCCCGTCGTGACCGTGCATGAGCAGGATCGCGGGCAGTGGAGTCTTTGCGTCCGGGGGCGTCAGCAGCCATGCGGACGTGTCATCCCAGTTCAGCTCCACGCCGGAGATGCCATCGCGTGTCCAGGTCCGACCGCGGGTCACGTGCGGACGCGAAGGATCGTCGAATGCCCCCAGGGCTCGCCGGATCTCTGCTCGTCGCGTGAATCGTGGACAGTTGGGCTCGAATTGTGTTCCCATGTGTGAACTCAGTTCTCTCTATCGAACAAATCAGCCATCGAAGGATGATCTTCATGACCGTCGACCGCATCGTCGCGCACGCCTACCCCTGGGACGTCCTGGGCGATCCGCATTTCGTCGAACGCGCCAACACACTCGGGGTGCACGAGATCTCGCTTGCCGCGACGTACCACTCCACCAGAGCGGCAACCCCGCTGCATCCGCAGCACAAAGTGGTCGACGCCCACCACGCAGCGCTGTATCGACCGGTTCGTCCCGACGCTTGGGCCGGGCACACGATCACTGCGCGGACGGCCGCCTGGGGCGGTGCCGAGGACGCGTTCGGCGAGGCAGCGGGTGTGCTGCGGGAGGCCGGATTCCTGGTGAACGCGTGGATCGTGCTGACACACAGCACAATTCTCGGCCACGCCCATCCCGAGGCGACCGTCGTCAACTGTTTCGGAGATGCCTATCGCTATGCCCTCGCACCAGGGCATCCCGACATCGTGCGTTACAGCGCCACGCTCGCGGCCGAAGCGATCCGCGGCGTCGAAGTACACGGGGTGTCCGTCGAGGCCTGCGGGCAGCTGGGCTTCGCTCATGTCGGACCACACGAGAAGACGGACGGCGCGTTCCCTGGCATCGGCGACACGCTGATGTCGATCAGCTGCACACAGCGCGAGCTCGACGCCTGGAGCGAACGAGGCGTCGACTCGGGGAAGGTGACGCACAAGCTGCGCGACGGTGTCGACGCCCTGTCGGCCGGAACCTTGCCTGCCGGTGCGGCGATCACGGACGTGTTGGCCGCCGACGAGATCGACGCGGTGCTCGCCGTCCGGCACGCCGACGCCGATCACCTTCGCGCGGAAGTGCTTGCCGCCGTGCGTGAACAGGCGCCGTCGGCACGCGTGACGCTGCACGGTCACCCGGATCCATGGAAGACCGGGCCTTCGCCTGCGTTGACCGCCTCCGCGCCCGCCGATGTCGATGCGGTGCTCGTGTCGGCCTGGCCGGGAACGGCCGAGACGGTGTCGGTGGTGCAGGCAACCCGCGCGGCCGTCGGCGACGGGGTGGACGTCGGTGCCTACGTATCGGTACTGCCGCCGAAGAAGCTGGACGAGGTCGCTGCGCATGTGGCCGCGACCCTCGACGCGGGGGCGAACGAGCTGCACCTCTATCACCTCGGTCTCGTCAATCGACCCCAGCTCGATGCGCTGGGGTCGATCGTCACAACGTATTCGTAGGGGTCGACAACGGGTGCTCCACTCGACCGGCCTCGGCGCGGAATCCCGCAGTCCGGGTGGTCGAGTGGAGCAGAGGGTGCATCACCGCATCCGTTGGCCGAGCGGGTGATCACAGAACGCGCCGCCGACTCGCTGCAGGATCGGATCGCTGAACGTCCACTCGTGTTCGGCCAGGAATTGCTCGGCGAACTGTTCCGCGTCGTCGCGAGGCAGGTATCCGATCTCCGCACCCTCGTTGCCCGACCACCATGCGCGCGAGTTCTTCGAGATTCCCCACACGGTGTGAAAACCTTTGGCGCTGTCCGACAGTGAGGCCTCGATCAGTCGCGCAGTGTCGGCGGGCGACATCCAGGTGGCCAGGCCGCGGTAGTTGGGCGGCGCGGCGAAGCTCGAACCGATACGCAGATTGACGACGTCGATACCGAAGCGGTCGTGGTACATCCGGCCGAGGGCTTCGACCGCTGCCTTGCTCCACCCGTAGAATCCGTCGGGTCGCGGAACGGCGTCGCCCGGAAGTGGCGAGTCGCCTGCCTCGTCGTGCGTCCAGAATCCGACTGCGTGATTGCTCGACGCCACCACTATCCGAGAAACCCCCTGCGCCACAGCGGCTTCGAAGACTGCCTGAGTGCCGTCGACGTTCACCGACAGAATGTTGGCCCACGAGTCCTCGGTGCTCAATCCCCCAAGGTGCAGGATTGCATCGACACCGTCCACCGCGGCGGCCACGGCAGCGCGATCGGTGACCGAACCCTGTACGAATTCCTCTGTGGCCGAATCGATGTCGGTGATCTCGGCGATATCGAACAGGCGCAGCGTGCGGCCGGGAGTCGCCAGTAGAGGCCTGAGCATCGCCCCCATGTTGCCTGCGGCCCCGGTGATGAGCACTCGTGAAACGGTGTCGGTCATTCTTCTCGAACTCCTTCGATGGAAACCTTGTAATGGGCATCACAGTAATACATACTTCTAAACGAAGTCAGCATTCTGGCATCCATTCACATACATGAATCTCACTCGGATCGTCCGGCACGTTCCTGCCGGTGAAGGGACCACCATCATGGCCACCGTTGCATTTCAGGGCGTCACCAAACTGTTTCCCGGCGGCGACAAGGCTGCAGTCGACCAGCTCGATCTCGACATCCAGGACGGTGAATTCCTCGTCCTCGTGGGCCCGTCCGGCTGCGGAAAGTCGACGTCGCTGCGCATGCTCGCCGGTCTCGAAGAAGTCGACAGGGGAACCATCACCATCGGCGGCAAGGACGTCACCGACCATCAGCCCAAGGATCGAGACATTGCGATGGTCTTCCAGAACTACGCCCTGTATCCGCACATGACGGTCGGCGAGAACATGGGATTCGGACTTCGCATCGCCGGCGAGGACAAGGCCGAGATCAAGCGCCGCGTCGAGGACGCTGCCAAGATCCTCGATCTCACCAAATTCCTCGACCGCAAACCCAAAGCGCTCTCCGGCGGCCAGCGTCAGCGAGTCGCCATGGGCCGCGCCATCGTTCGCAAACCCCAGGTGTTCCTCATGGATGAGCCGCTGTCCAACCTCGACGCCAAGCTTCGAGTGCAGACCCGCGCGCAGATCTCTGCACTGCAACGCAGGCTCGCCACGACGACCGTGTACGTCACCCACGATCAGGTCGAGGCCATGACGATGGGCGATCGCGTGGCCGTCCTCAAAGACGGTGTGCTGCAGCAGTGTGACTCGCCGAGGCGCATGTACGAACACCCGAACAACGTGTTCGTCGCCGGCTTCATCGGATCGCCTGCAATGAATCTGCTCGAGCTACCGCTCGTCGACGGCGGCGTCCGCTTCGGCGGTGAAGTGGTTCCGGTTCCCCGCTCCGCCATCGCCGGAATCGGCGAGAACACAGTGACGCTCGGTGTGCGGCCCGAGGACCTGCAGATCACCACCGGGGCAGGCCTCGAAGTGACCATCGACGTCGTCGAAGAACTCGGAGCCGACGCCTACGTCTACGGCCAGGCCGATATCAACGGCACGCGTCAGCCCATCGTCGTCCGCGCCGACGGCCGCATCCCACCGGAACGCGGATCGACGATCACGCTCTCCTACGCCGCCGAGCGCACCCACCTGTTCTCCACTGTGACCGGGGAGCGCTTGGTCGACTGATGCCGTAGGCGGTGGAGCCCTGACGTGCGCGGAAACTCGACCCCTGCTACGAAGTTCCGCGCACGTACCGCGAAGCGGCTCGTCCCACCGGTACTGTCTGCCGGGTGACAGACGCTCACCAGGCATCACGAGGGTTCGCGCTCTTCAGGCCGACGCCGGTCAGAGTGATGGCAACGGGTTTCGCGGTGGCCATACTCCTCGGTGCGGGCATCCTGATGGTTCCGGCGGCCACCGTGCCTGGAAACGACACCGGGATTCTGCAGGCGCTGTTCACGTCCACCTCGGCGGTGAGCCTGACGGGTCTGATCGTGGTGGACACCCCGGTGTACTGGTCGGGTCTTGGCCAGGGCGTCATTCTCGGCCTGATTCAGATCGGCGGGTTCGGGATCATGACGATCGCGTCCTTGGTCGGTCTGCTCCTGGCGGATCGGATCGGTCTTCGGGGCAGGTTGAATGCGGCAGCCGAGGTACGCACATCGGGGCTGGGCGACGTTCGTAGCGTCGTCGTGGGTGTGTTTCGTACCAGTCTGATCATCGAGGGTGTTGTCGCGCTCTGTCTGGCGGCGCGCTTCTTCTTCGGATACGACGAGCCCCTCGGCCGCGCGCTCTGGCTGGGGATCTTCCATTCCGTGTCGGCGTTCAACAACGCCGGATTCGCGCTCTTCAGCGACAACATGATCGGGTTCGCCACCGACCCGTGGATCTGTGTGCCGTTGTTGATCGCGGTCGTGCTGGGCGGCATCGGGTTTCCGGTTCTGTTCGAGATCGCCCGTCGTATCCGATCACGTGCTCGCGGCGTTCGTTCTCGCAAGCGCTGGACCTTGCACACCCGGATGACGTTGTCCGTCACCGCCGTTCTGTTGGTTCTCGGTCCGACGGTGGTGTTGCTTTTCGAGTGGTCGAGAACCCTGGGCGGATTCGGGTTCTGGGACAAGATGCTCGTCGCGACGTTCCAGGGCGTCATGCCCCGCACCGCAGGCTTCAACAGTGTCGATTACGCGGATGTGGACAACGCGACCCTCTTGATCACCGATGTCCTGATGTTCATCGGTGGTGGCAGCGGCGGTACGGCAGGCGGCATCAAGGTCACCACATTTGCCTTGCTGCTGTTCGTCATCGTGGCCGAAATCCGCGGTGACCGCGAGGTGACGGTGTTCGACCGTCGAATAGATCCTCGGGTGCAACGTCAGGCATTGACCGTCGCGTTGATCGGGGTGGCCCTCATCATGCTGCCGGTGGTGGCGCTGTTGGCCGGTACGAACTTCGACCTCGACGTGCTTCTCTTCGAGGTCGTCTCGGCATTCGCGACGGTGGGCCTGTCCACCGGAATCACCGCGCAGTTGCCGGGCTGGGGCCAGATGATTCTGATCGTGCTGATGTATCTGGGCCGCATCGGTTCCATCACTCTGGTCAGTGCTCTCGCCGCCCGCGACCGCGGTCGGCGCTACACGCTTCCCACGGAAAGGCCGTTCATTGGCTAGGAAACCGTCCTCCGACGTCGTCGTCGTTCTCGGTCTCGGCCGCTTCGGTAAGTCGCTGGCGCTGGAACTGATGAGCCAGGGAGTCGAGGTGCTCGGCGTCGACAGCGACGAGGCCGTAGTGCAACGCGTGGCAGACCGTTTGACGCATGCTGTGGTGGCCGATACCACCGACGAGGAGTCGTTGCGACAACTTTCGGTACACGAGTACGACCGCGCCGTCGTGGGCATCGGTTCCAATCTCGAAGCGAGCCTGCTCACCGCATCGGCTCTGGTGAATCTGTCGATGTCGACCATCTGGGCCAAGGCTCTGAGCAACGCGCACGCCAAGATTCTCAGCCAGATCGGCGTCCACCACGTCGTCAGGCCCGAGCACGACATGGGTAAGCGAGTAGCTCACCTGGTACGTGGTCGGATGATGGACTACATCGAGTTCGACGACGGCTTTGCCATGGCGAAGACGTCGCCCCCGGCCTCGCTGCTAGGAAAAACTCTGGGCGAGAGTGGAATTCGCACCAAGCACGGAGTAACCGTCGTTGCAGTCAAGCGTCCGGGTGAAGGGTTCACCTACGCCACGGCAGACACGGTGATCGGCGCAGGCGATACCGTCATCGTCTCCGGTCAGGTTCGAGACACCGAAAAATTCAGCGAGTCGACATGAGCGCCTCCAGGGTCGCGCGAGCACCCTTCTCCTGAAGTGACGCCAACTGTGTCGTGTACTCGGCGACGAAACGTTCGTTGTCGATCAGATCGCCGAACACTGCTCGATTGGCGATGAAGGCCGTCGGATTCTCTCGCTGACTCCGCGCGATCGGAACGAGTGAATCCTTCAGTTGATCGACGATGTCGATGGGCTCACCGGCCTCGTCGACTGCCTCGGCGTAGCGTGCCCAACTGGCAACGACTGCGGTGGAGCGAGTGATCTCACCGCCGCTCTCGAGATTCTTGCGGATTACGGGCAACAGCCACTTGGGAATTCGATCCGAGGACTCAGCGCACAGGCGGGCGACGGTGTCGCGGATTTCCGGGTTGGAGAACCGTTCGATGAGCGTGTGCTTGTATTCGGCGAGGTCGATGCCGGGAACGGGTTGCAATGTGGGCGTTGCTTCCTCGTCCATGTACGCGAGTAGGAACGCGGCGAACTGCGGGTCCTGACAGACTTCGTGCACCAGTCGAAAACCGCTGAGGTAGCCGAAATACGCGAGCGCCTGATGGCTGGCGTTGAGCAGCCGTAGCTTCATCAGCTCGTACGGCGTGACGTCGTCGACAACCTGAACTCCGACGTCCTCGAGAGGGGGTCGTCCCAGCGTGAAGTTGTCCTCGAGCACCCACTGTGTGAACGGCTCACCGGCTACGGGCCACTGATCGTCAATGGCGTAGCGAGCCGAGAGTTCCTCGATCACTTCCGGTGTCGTGACCGGAGTGATGCGGTCGACCATGGAGTTGGGGAACGCCCCTTCTGCGGCGATCCACTCTGCGAGAGCTGGATCCTTCAGGCGGGCAAAGGTGGTGAATGTCGATTGTGCGATGTGGCCGTTGCCTTCGATGTTGTCGCACGACATGATCGTGAACGGCTTCAGTCCGCGTTCCTTGCGCCGTGACAATGCCTCCACGACGAGCCCGAATGTGGTTGCCGGAACGGCCCCGTCCACGAGATCGGCGACGATGGCGGGGTTTTCGACGTCGAACTCACCCGTCGTCGCGGAGAAGTTGTAGCCGCCCTCGGTGATCGTGAGGGAGACGATCCTCGTGGTCTCCGCGGCCATCTTCTCGACGACGGCCTCTGCGTCGTCGGGCGCGAAGAGATATTCGACGATGGATCCGATGACGCGGGTGTCCCACGTGCCGTCGGAATGCTTGAGCGCCAACGTGTACAGGCAGTTCTGCGCCTCCATCACGTCCTTCATCCGGCGGTCTCCGGGAAGTACGCCCACTCCACAGATGCCCCACTCGGACCCTTGCCCCTGTTGCAACAACCGGTCGATGTACATCGCCTGATGTGCTCGATGGAAGCCGCCGACACCGAAATGCACGATGCCCACGGTGACGTCGGAACGGTCGTAGGTGGGAACGGCCACGTCCTCGATGAAGTCGTCGAGATTGCGCGAGTTCAACTTCATACGTTCGTCTCCTTCGATGGGCTCTGGGAAAGACCCGGAATCACAACGGCTTTGATGCTGCCGGGTTGCTTGTCTGCATTCAAGGCATCCTCGACGCGATCGAGGCCGAAACGCGCGGTGACCATAGCATCGAGGTCGACGCGACCGGCCAGGACGAGCTCGCGCGCGATCGGCCACGTGTTGGCGTACCGAAAGACGCCGGTGAGAACCAGTTCTCGGTTCTGAATCAGTGAGATGGGGAGCGGGTAATCCGAGCCGCCCATGCCCACCAGTACGACGGTACCCGCCGGCCGCACAGCATGAATACCGTCGACGACGGCCCGAGCGGCACCCGACGCGTCGATGAACGCGTCCACTTCCAGCGCACGTACGTCCTCCACTGCTGGATCGAGCACCCGCGTCGCACCGAGTTTCGCGGCATTGTCACGTCTCGGTGCGTCGATATCACTGACGATCACCTCGGTGGCACCGAAAGCACGGGCCACCTGGGCGGTGACGATGCCGACCGGGCCTGCGCCCGCGATGAGCACGCTGGATCCGGCGGTGATTCCGGCCTTCTGCGCCGAGGCGATACCGACCGACAGCGGCTCGAACAGTGCTGCGGCCTCGTCGGAGATCGAGTCGGGGACGTCGTGGGCGAACACCGACTGGATCAGTACGTACTCTGCCAGCGCGCCGTCGATCGGCGGCGTGGCGAAGAATTCCATGGCCGGGCACAGGTTGTAACGGCCGGCGCGCGACTGGGCGCTGGTGGGATCGGGACGCTGCGGTTCGATGGACACCCGCTGCCCGACGCGGGCGTCGGACACATCGGAGCCGACCGCGACGATCACACCGGCCGCCTCGTGACCGAGGACCAGCGGGCCGTCGACCACGTACTCGCCGATGCGTCCCTCCCGGTAGTAATGCGCATCGGACCCGCACACGCCGACGGCAGTGACCTGGACCAGCACCTCGTCGTGGGCGGGGGTCGGCACCGGCCGGTCTTCCATTCGTATCTCGTGCACGCCGGTGAGCACGCTGGCCTGCATGGACTGTGGCACGGGCCGCTGGATGCGAGGGGGTGTTGTGTAGATCACACCTTAATGTTAGCTTAGTGAGCAGATGAACACGAGCTGAGCATTTGCTCACTGGTCAGGGAGGCGTCATGGACGGATCGGAGCCCGGCGGGGCGAAGTCCGCGCGGTCGGGAGAAGATCTCCGGCTGGCTCTGCGCGCCGCCACCATGTATCACCTCGAAGGTGCGACGCAGGCCGAGATCGCCGTGAAGCTGGGCGTCTCGCGCCCGACTGCAGGACGGTTGGTCGCGCGGGCTCGTTCCCAGGGGCTCGTGTCGATCGAGATCAACGTCCCCGACGATCTGCAGGGCACCGTGCATGCGGACGTCGAGCGTGAGCTCGAAGCGAAGTTCGGACTCACCGAGGTGTTGGTCGTCTCGGACGTCATCGACGGCACGGACACCGGCTACGGATCCCTCGGCCGAGCGGCAGCGACGTTGCTCTCGCGTCGACTCAAGGATCGCGACGTCCTGGGGTTCACCTGGGGCCCCGAAACGGTGGCGGTGGCGAGCTCGCTGAAGACCCGATCCACCAAATGTGCTGCGGTGGTACAACTCGACGGCTCGATCACCTCGGCCGACTATCAGACCGGTGTCGAGTACACACTCGGACGGTGCGCTGCGTACCTGCAAGCGACACCCATCAGGCTCAACGCGCCGCTGTACGCCGATCAGGCGACAGTCGTTGCGTTGGAGCAGGATTCCGTGATCTCTCGCGCCCTCAAAGCCGGGACCGATGCCGATGTGATGATGTACGGCATCGGTCCCGTTTCCACGTCCACCACCTTGTTCGAGGGCAGCTTCATCGACCTCGACGTGCTCGAAGAATTGCGCCGCCTCGGTGCAGTCGGCGAGATCGGCGGACGGTTCTACGACGCCGACGGCATCGATACCGGAGGATCACTCCCCGGCCGAACCGTGTCGGTGGGGCTCGACGCCATCAGGGCGTGTGATCGGGCTGTGCTCGTCACCGGTGGGCAACGTAAACACGAGGCGCTCCTCGGTGCTCTGCGCGGCGGACTGGCCTCGATCCTGGTGACCGACATCGAAAGTGCACGCTGGCTCGTTGCGCAAGCTCCTGCAACGGCGACCTCCAATGGAAAGGTATTTCAGTGAGGGTTTTACCGAAAGTGGCTGTCGCGGCATCGCTTGCGACAACCTTGGTGCTGTCCGGCTGCGCCGGAGCCGGCTCGTTCGGTGGTGACGGTGACGGCAAGACGATCACCGTCGCGATCGTCTCCAATTCACAGATGTCCGACGCCATTTCGCTCGCTCCGGAGTTCGAGGCGGAGAACCCCGGCATCAATCTGAAGTTCGTGTCGCTGTCGGAGAACGAGGCGCGGGCCAAGATCACCGCCTCGGTCGCCACCGGCGGCGGCGAGTTCGACGTGGTGATGATCAGTAACTTCGAGACCCCGCAGTGGGCCGAGAACGGCTGGCTGACCAACCTGTCCGAGTATGCCGACGCAACACCGGGCTACGACGAGGACGACTTCATTCCCACCCTGAAGGAGTCGCTGTCGTACGAGGGGAGCATGTACTCGGTGCCGTTCTACGGCGAATCCTCCTTCCTGATGTACCGGAAGGACCTGATGGAGGCTGCCGGCATCACCATGCCGGAGGAGCCCACCTGGCAGGAGGTCGCCGACGCGGCCGCGAAGCTCGACAGCCCGGACGTATCGGGAATCTGCTTGCGCGGCAAGCCCGGTTGGGGTGAAGTACTCGCCCCGTTGGATACCGTCATCAACGCATTCGGTGGTCGGTGGTTCGACGAGAACTGGAACGCACAGCTCAACAGCCCAGAGGTGGAACAGGCCGTTCAGTTCTACGTCGACCTGGTACGTGAGCACGGTCAGGCAGGCGCAGCGACGAGCGGTTTCAGCGAATGCGGAACGCAACTGTCGCAGGGAAATACGGCAATGTGGTACGACGCCACATCTGCAGTGTCGGTCCTCGAAGACCCGACGTCGTCGAACGTCGTCGGCAAGATCGGATACGCCAAGGCACCGTCGGCCGCCAAGGGCGACAACGGGTGGCTGTACTCCTGGGCCCTCGGAATCCCGAAGACGTCCGAGAATCCGGACGACGCCTGGAAGTTCGTCTCGTGGATGACCAGCAAGGAATACCTGAACAAGGTCGGCAACGAATTGGGTTGGGAGCGAGTGCCTCCCGGCAGTCGTCTGTCGACCTACCAGATTCCCGAATACGAGGAGGCGTCCGCTGCGTACGGTCAGGTCACCCTCGATTCGATCAACGGCGCGGATCCGAACAATCCCACTGTGGATCCGGTTCCGTACACCGGAGTGCAGTTCCTGACGATCCCCGAGTTCCAGGACCTCGGAACCCGTGTCAGTCAACAGATCAGCGCCGCAGTAGCAGGACGAATCAGCGTCCACGACGCGCTCGAACAAGCGCAGCAATACGCCGAAGTGGTCGGTAAGACGTACCAGGAGGACCAGGGATGACCACCACCGCAACACGATCGGCGCAGGCCGATTCCGAGGAGTTCGTACCGAGACCGAGGACGATCTCCAAGGCCGAAGGGTGGCGTCGCCGCGGCCCGCTGCTGCCGGCCATGGTGTTCGCCATTCTCGTCACCCAGGTTCCGTTCCTGTTCACGCTGTACTACTCGACGCAGTCGTGGAACCTGGTTCGACCGGGTTCGCAGAAGTTCAACTGGCTCAACAACTATGTGGCAGTCTTCCAGGACAGTCAGTTCCGTGAGGTCGCCCTCAACACGGTGATCATGATCGTCGGAACCGTCATCATCTCGGTGGTTCTCGGGTTGTTCCTGGCTCTGCTGTTGGACCGGAAGTTCATCGGCCGCAGCCTGATTCGCACCCTATTGATCACCCCGTTCCTCATCACCCCGGTTGCCGGCGCGTTGATCTGGAAGACCACGATGTTCGATCCCGTCTTCGGCCTGATCAACTTCGCGCTGAGTCCGTTCGGTGTCGATCAGATCGACTGGGTCTCGCGCTACCCATTGCCCGCCGTCATGGCGAACCTGATCTGGCAGTGGACCCCGTTCATGATGCTGCTGATCCTTGCCGGCCTGCAGTCGATGCCGAAGGACATCGCCGAGGCCGCACGGGTCGATGGTGCGGGTCCGGTCAAGCTGTTCCGTGAGTTGACGTTGCCGCATCTGCGTCGATTCATCGAGCTCGGTGCGGTGCTCGGGGCCATCTATCTCGTCAACACCTTCGACGCGGTCTACATGATGACCTCCGGCGGACCGGGTGTGGCGAGCGCGAACCTGCCGTTCTACATCTACCAGCGAGCGTTCCTCGGCTTCGACATCGGCCAGGCCGCGGCCATGGGCGTCGTCACCGTCGTGGCCACCATCATCGTCAGCACCCTGGCGCTGAGACTGATCTTCAAGAGCTTCAGCGGAACCGAGGAGGCTGCGTGATGAGTACCGCAACTGTAGACAAGACAACTACTTCCGCGCCGATCAAGCGCAAGAGCAAGTGGGGCCCGGGTTCCATCTGGTCCTTCGTCGCCTGGGTCGCAGGCATCGCGTTCTTCTTCCCGGTGCTGTGGATGGTCCTCACCGGTTTCAAGCAGGAGGCCGACGCCTACTCCGACCCGCCCAAGCTGTTCTTCACACCTACCCTCGATCAGTATCGAGGGGTCCTGGAGAGCGGCATCGGCACGACGTTGCTGAACTCGGCGTTCGCGACCGTCGTCTCGACGATCTTCGTTCTGCTGCTGGGTGTTCCGGCTGCCTTTGCCCTGTCATTGCGTCCGGTCAAGAAGACGAAGGACGTGCTGTTCTTCTTCATCTCCACCAAGATGCTGCCCGTCGTCGCCGCGATCGTCCCGCTGTACGTCATCGTCGGTGACATCGGAATGCTCGACAACATCTGGACTTTGGTCGTGCTGTACACCGCGATGAATCTTCCGATCGCCGTGTGGATGATGCGATCGTTCTTCCTCGAGGTACCGAGCGAGCTGCTCGAAGCCGCGAGTATGGACGGCGCGTCACTGTGGACCTCGGTACGCGAGGTGATCCTGCCGCTGGTCTCGCCCGGCATCGCGGCCACGTCATTGATCTGCGTGATCTTCTCGTGGAACGAGTTCTTCTTCGCGGTCAACCTCACTGCCGTTCAGGCCCAGACGATTCCGGTGTACCTCGTCGGATTCATCACCGGTCAGGGCCTGTACTGGGCCCAGCTTTCCGCAGCTGCGACGTTCGCAGCACTTCCCGTCGTCCTTGCCGGATGGTTCGCGCAGAACAAGCTCGTGCGCGGCCTGTCCTTCGGCGCAATCAAGTAGGAGAAAGTCCCATGGCTGCAATCACGTACAAGAAGGCATCCTGCGTCTACGAAGGTGCCGACAAGCTCGCCGTCGATTCACTCGACCTCGACATCCAGGACGGCGAATTCGTCGTGCTGGTCGGGCCTTCCGGCTCCGGCAAGTCCACTGCTCTGCGGATGCTCGCCGGTCTCGAGGAGATCGACGGTGGTGCCATCGAGATCGGTGGCAAGAACATGGTGGGTGTGCCGTCGAAGGACCGCGACATCGCGATGGTGTTCCAGAACTACGCCCTGTACCCCAACAAGACCGTCGGGGAGAACATGGGTTTCGCCCTGAAGATGCGTGGTGTGTCCCTCGAGGAGCGCACGAAGAAGGTGGCCGAGGCCGCAAAGATCCTCGACCTCACCGAGTACCTGGATCGCAAGCCCGGCAAGCTCTCGGGTGGTCAGCGTCAGCGAGTTGCCATGGGGCGTGCCATCGTTCGTGAGCCGCAGGTGTTCTGCATGGACGAGCCCCTGTCCAACCTCGACGCGAAACTGCGAGTCCAGACGCGAACGCAGATCGCGGCGTTGCAGCGTCGACTCGGCACCACGACGGTCTACGTCACGCACGACCAGGTCGAGGCCATGACGATGGGTGATCGCGTTGCCGTGTTGCGCGGTGGCAAACTGCAGCAGTTCGCCTCTCCCACAGATCTGTACGACAACCCCGTCAACGCATTCGTCGCCGGCTTCATCGGCTCGCCTGCAATGAACCTGATGACGGTTCCCATCGGCTCGGGTGGCGTTCAGATCGGCTCGTTCCTGCTTCCGCTCGAACGCGACGAGCTGACCAAGCTCGCGAGCCTCGGCCTCGACAACGTCACCGTCGGGCTACGCCCGGAGCAGCTCGGCATCGTGCAGGGCGGCGGCGAAGGCTTCGAGGGCAAGGTGGATCTGATCGAGGAACTCGGCAGCGAGTCCTACCTCTACGCACACCTCGACGACCCGAAGGTCAAGGGGCTCGACGGCGGGCCGGTCTCACTCGTCGCCCGCTCGGCCGTTCGAGCTCCGGCCAAGATCGGCGAGAGCATCGGGCTGACGCGACTCGACGGTGCGATCCACCTCTTCCACCCTGAGACGGGGGAGCGCATCTAACGCGGTTGGTACGGGACTTTTCTGGACAGGATCAGTGCCGTCAGAAGCGCTGCGCCCCAGAGCAGGAAGATGCCGTCGAAGAACAGGTGACCGTACTTGACTGATCGGTTCTCGTCCGAGACGACCAATCCGATCACCGCTCCGATGAACGACGCACCGCCCCAGACAATTAGCAGTACAGAGCCGGGCCAGGATATGCCGAAGATCAACGACGGCACCCTCGTCCGGTTCTGTGCTGCCAGGCGCGGCCGGTTCAGATAGGCGAGGGCCGGAAGAATTGCTGCGGCGAGTTTGACGAGGGCAAGCACCAGCAGTGCCGTTCGTGCCGTTGCCGGTTCGGAGTCGACCCACTCCGTGGCGAAGGCACCGACGGTGTCGAGCAGCCATCGACCGCCTGCAGCCCAATAGGCGGAGAACGCGGCGTGAATGATCCCCAGTACGCACGCGATCGCAAAGAATCGGATGGCTACGGTGATCGAGGCTAGCCGAGTTGCCACCCCCGTTCAGGGGTAGCGAGGAATTGTTCATCTCCCCTACCGTGGCGGTGATGGGCATCACAGGCGCAGGAGGAAACATGGTCGACTCGGCATATATGGCATTCAGAAACGCACGCGATCTTCTGCTCGACACCTACGGCGACTACGACCGTGCGGTAGCGACTTTCGAATGGCCGTCGTTCGGCGAAACGTTCAACTGGGCCATCGACTGGTTCGACGCGGTTGCCCGTGGCAACGACGGCACCGCGCTGTGGATCGTCGAAGAGGACGGCCGCGAGGCCAAATACAGTTTCGACGACATGGCGCGTCGCTCCGATCAGGTGGCGCGTTGGCTCGAATTGCAGGGAATCGGCCGCGGCGACTCGGTGATCCTGATGCTGGGCAACCAGGTGGAACTCTGGGAGTCGATGCTCGCGGTGATGAAGCTCGGAGCGGTCCTGATGCCAACGACCACGGCGATCGGGCCCGCCGACCTGACCGACCGAGTAGTGCGCGGCAATGCTCGCGCCGTGATCGTGAACCCCTCGGACACCGGCAAATTCGACGACGTGCCCGGAGACTATCTGCGAATCGCCACTACCGCCCACGATGGTTGGATCGACTATTCGGATGCCCGCTCCGTCGAGGCCAGGCCGTTCGAGTCCGTCACCGCACCCACCGACCGTCTGCTGATGTACTTCACCTCCGGTACCACCAGCAAGCCGAAACTCGTCGAGCACACTCAGATCTCCTATCCCGCTGGGCATCTGAGCACGATGTACTTCCTCGGACTACGCCCGGGCGACGTGCACCTGAACATCAGCTCGCCGGGCTGGGCCAAGCATGCGTGGAGCTGCTTCTTCGCACCGTGGATCGCCGAGGCGACCATCTTCATCTACAACTACGGCAAGTTCGACGCGAAGGCATTGCTCGAGCAGATCCGCCGGGCCGAGGTGACGACGTTCTGCGCGCCACCGACCGTGTGGCGCATGCTGATTCAGGCAGACCTTGCCGGCGGGGGTGGTTCACTGCGTGAGGCAATCGGTGCCGGTGAGCCGCTCAACCCAGAGGTGATCTCGCGGGTGCAGCAGGACTGGGGCCTGAACATCAGGGACGGCTTCGGCCAGACCGAAACCACTGCGCTAGTTGCCAATACGCCGGGTGCGGTGCTGAAGTCCGGATCGATGGGCCGGCCACTGCCCGGCGTCCCCGTGGTCATCGTCGACCCCACCACCGGCGAACTGGCCGACGAGGGCGAAATCTGCCTCGACCTGGCGCAGCAGCCGTTCAACCTGATGACCGGCTATCTCGGCGACCCCGAACGCAACGCTGCCGTCATGGCCGACGGTTACTACCACACCGGTGACGTCGCATCGCGGGACTCCGAGGGCTACATCACCTACGTCGGCCGCACCGACGACGTGTTCAAGGCCTCGGACTACAAGATCTCCCCGTTCGAGCTCGAAAGCGTGCTGATCGAACACCCCGCGGTGGCCGAGGCGGCCGTCGTTCCGGCTCCCGACGAGACGCGGTTGGCCGTCCCCAAGGCGTACGTTGCACTCGCAGCTGGCTGGGAACCCAACGAAGACACGGCATTCGAGATCTTGAAGTACGCCCGCGAGCACCTGGCCCCGTTCCTGCGAGTTCGGCGTATCGAGTTCTTCGAGCTACCCAAAACCATCTCGGGCAAGATCCGCCGCGTGGAATTGCGCGCCCGCGAGGACGCGGCCGTCGGACCACTGGACAGCGAGTGGCGTGACGACCAGTTCCCCGCGCTGAAGAGGTGACGTGAGCGCCCACTATTGGTTGCTCGCGACGGGATCCCGATTCTCGAGGCGAATTGTGGACGCTGAGCTCAGTTGTGGGTGGGGCCGGCAGGGTCGGTAGTCGTAGGTGACGTGAGCGCCCATTATTGGTTGCTCGCGACGGGATCCCGATTCTCGACGCGAATTGTGGGCGTTCAGATCAGTTGCTCCAGAACCGCTCTAGGAATTCGAGCACCTCGGCCGATGCGGCCATCGTCGTCGCATGGTCGAATCCGCGAACGATGTGCAGTTCGGAGTCGGGCACCAGCGCGGCAGCGGCTCGGGTGTCGCCCAGCCGGGTTCGATCCTCGCTGCCGACGTAGAACAGCGACGCCTGCGTGAAGTGCTGCAGGACGTCGTCGGGTAGGCCGGGATCGGCGTCGGACGCTCGGATGTACGCG
Source organism: Rhodococcus sp. 05-2254-5 (assembly GCF_002258575.1). Taxonomy (NCBI): domain Bacteria; kingdom Bacillati; phylum Actinomycetota; class Actinomycetes; order Mycobacteriales; family Nocardiaceae; genus Rhodococcus; species Rhodococcus sp. 05-2254-5. The sequence continues at coordinate 53,982 of NZ_NOZG01000027.1, forward strand.
GCCATGGCCTGAGCATCGTTGGCGGAGAACACCGCTCGTGTTCCCGAGTCGATGGGGAACATGCGGTGCGCGTTCCATGCCTCGAGGAACCCGTCCATGCCGCTGCGCTCCAACACGTCCGCGCAGCCCGGGAAGAACAGCCTGTCGAACGCTCCCGCCTGAGCGCCGTGACTACCGCCGCCCACCGCGAGGGAACGCACGCGTTCGGGCCTCGCCGCCGTCAACGCGAGACCGGCCCGCGCACCGAACGAATAGCCGAGATAGTCGACGGTCGGAGCGCCGACCGCGTCGAGAACCGCCGTCAGATCTCCGACGATATTGGCCATGGCATAGGCGTCGGGAGTATGGGGCTTCTCGCTGCGGCCATGACCGCGACTGTCGACCAGTATGAGCTGCCGAGTCCCGCGCAACGCCTTCACATATCCGAACGTCCGCCAAATCGTGTGCGTCAGGAAACTGCCGTGCACCATCAACAACGGCGGCCCGGACCCCACCACCGTGTATGCGATCTGCGTCCCATCATCTGCATTCGAGGCGTATTCCACCTTCCGATTCTGACCCTGGAAGTCCACTCAACGTGACATTGACCCCCGAAAAGGCCACCGAACGTCACATTGACTCCTCCCGGGTGGGTGTTTCCGCGGCCGACTCGGCCGACTCGGTGGGCTGGGCGATCGGCGTCAGGTCGATGGTGCGGGTAGGGGCGATCGCGTCGAGGAACGGGCGATCGTGGCTGGCGATGATCAGTGCACCCTCGAATGTGTTCAGTGCGTCGATGAGGTGTTGGCGGCTGGTGATGTCGAGGTTGTTGGTGGGCTCGTCGAGCATCAGTAGTTTCGGTGCAGGCTCGGACAGCAGGATTCGTGCCAGTGCGGCTCGCAGTCGCTCGCCTCCGGAGAGGGTGGCGACGACGGCATCGGCGTCGGATCCGCGGAAGAGGAATCGGGCCAGTTGGCCACGGATCTGTTCGGCGGTGGCGTGCGGTGCCACGTCGGCGATGTTCTCGGCAACGGTGCGTGTTTCGTCGAAGATGTCGAGGCGTTGCGGAAGGTATTTCCACGGCACTTCGGCGTCGGCGGCGTCGAGACTGCGCAGCAGGGTGGTCTTACCGCTTCCGTTCGGCCCGACGAGTGCGATGCGTTCGGGACCGACGATGTGAACGTCGTCATGAGTCAGAACTACCTGTCCCGGATGGACTTTCGTTGCGGGCAGGTCGACGCGTATCTCGCGATCGTCGCGCAGGAGATCCTCGGCGGCAGACAGTGACGTCCGGGCATCGTCGACGCGATCGCTGTGGGTACCGCGTAGTTTGCCGGCCGATTCCTGTGCGGCCCGCTTGCGTCGGCCCGCAAGGACCGGCGGTACGCGCTTCTGCTCCGCCATCTTCTTGCCGTAGCGCAACCTGCGATCCAGTTTGATTTGTGTGTCGACCAATTCGCGTTCCTGCTTGCGCACGTCGTTCTTGGCGTCTCGGATGCTCGCCCGCGCGGCTTCCTGCTCGGCGTCGATCACCGATCGGTAGTGCGTGTAGTTTCCACCGAACATGCGTACTCGGGAGGTGCCGCTGCGTTCGGCGCGGACCTCGGCGATGGTATCGACACGCTCGAGCAATTCGAGGTCGTGGCTGCAGACGACGAGTACCCCCGAGTATCCGTCCACGGCCGCATACAGTCGTTCTCGTGCAACGAGATCCAGGTTGTTGGTCGGCTCGTCCAACAGCAGTACGTCTGGTTCGGCGAGCAATTGCGCGGTGAGAGCCAGCAGCATCGCTTCGCCACCGGACAGCGTGCCGACCGGTCGATCCAGGTCGTCGAGGGAGCCGACGAAGCCGCCCAGACCGAGCTTGTTCAGCAACGCCAGCGCGCGCTCCTCGACGTCCCAGGCCGATCCGACGATGGCGAAATCGTCCTCGGAAGATGTACCGGATTCGATGCGATGCAATGCCTTTCGGACCGAATCGATGGCCAGCACGCGATCCACCGGGAGCTCGGGGTCGAGTGCGATGTCCTGACGGAGATAACCCAGGACGCCGGGCATCGAGATCGAACCGCGCTGCGGTGTCACTTCTCCGGCGAGCAATCTCAGGAGGGTCGACTTTCCGGCACCGTTCGATCCGACGAGACCTGTTGTGCCGCTGGGGAAGATGGCCGACAACGCGTCGAACACGGGGTCGCCGTCGGGCCAGGAGAACGTCAGATCGGAGACAGAGAGGGAAGATGAATGAGGCATGGATGCTCCAAAGGTGTGCGTGCGGTCGAACTGCAGGCGTCTAGAACCTTTGGAAGAGCAATGGCCTCTCCGAATCTGTGGGCAACAAGGCGATCTCCACGCTAATGCCGAACGTGGGCAATCCGCAAGCGATTTAGACCGAGGGCCCCTTCTTGCGTAGTTCGTCCACTGTCGACATGGCTCCGCGCAGTTCGTCCAACCAGTCCTGCGTGTGCTCGCCGACCAACTTCACGGCCCACGACAGAGCGTCTGCACGAGACCGCGCGACTCCGGCATCGACGAGGGTGTCGAGGACGCGTCGTTCGGGCTGACGCAGGCGGGTCATGACCGGGACGGCCAGGTGGGTGAACAGGACTACCTCGGAATCGGTCCGAACGCCCCAGGCGACCTTGCGTCCGTAGCGCTTCTCGGCCTCGTCGGCAATCTGCATGCGCTCGGCCCGTGTGCCTTCTCGGAATCGGGCGATGCGGCCTTCGGTGGCGGCAGGTGAACTGCCCTCCTCGGTGGGCAACGTCCCGACCACAACGATCTCTTCGCGATCCACCTCGACCGACGCGGTGCCCTCGAACCAGCTGTCGGGCAATCTGCCGCCGAACCAGTCGCCGGCATCGGTGGCGTCGGGAACATCTGCGTGCTGCCAGCCACCGGGGCGACCGAACGAGCGTCCACTGGGTTTCATGGTGACTCCTCTGTAGGTTCAGTAATACTGATTACATGATTACACCCCATCTCGGGTTCGCGCCACCGCCGATTCGTCGGAGGCCTGGGGCATGATCGACTCCGTGCGCACAACGAGAAGACCGACGACTCTGGCCGCAATCGTGTCCGTGCTGGCCCTGGTGGTCGCTGCCTGCGGAAACAGTGGGCCCGATCAGCCGCAGACGGTCGCCGAGCAGTTCGCGGCCGCCGTCAGCAGCTCGAACATCGATCAGGCAGCCGCGCTGACGACCGATCCCGCGGGGGCGGGCACCGCGCTCACCCAGCTGTACGACGGGCTGTCCGGCGGCGGAACGGTGACGGCCACTCCCGATTTCGAGGCTGTCGACGCGAACGAGGATGCGGGCACGTTCACGCTGAACGCCGGCTGGCGCTTCTCGACCACCACCGACGGCACGGCGGAACCGGACGGCCAGCCGAAAGAGTGGAACTACACGACGTCTGCGACCGCAGCAGAGACTCCGCAAGGGTGGAAGATCACCTGGGACCCGGCCATCTTGGTCCCCGGACTGACGGCCGATTCCTCGGTCCGATTCACCCCGACCGACGCGCTGGTCGCGCCCAGGGTTTTCGATGCCAACGGCGGCGAGCTCATGTCGCAGCAGGTCGTCACCCTCGTCAACGTCGATGCGACGGCCGATCCGGTGGCCGTCGCCGCTCTCGTCGGATCCATCGTTCCGGGGATCACCGCCCAGTCTGTTGCGTCGTCTGTTGCTGCTGCACAGGGTAATTCGGCGACCGTAGTCTCGCTCCGTCAGGCGGATATCGATCCCATCGGCGCGCAGCTCGCAGCCGTTCCGGGAGTCACCCTGGCGCCACAGACTCGGCTGCTGGCCACCGATCGCAATCTTGTCTCGCCGGTTCTCAGCGACCTGACGACGCTGTGGGAACAGGAGCAGGCGGCCAATCGAGGCTGGGCGATCCAGTCGGTCGCTGCCGACAACACCGTCACCCAGCTTGCCGGTCGCGATGCCTCCACCGGTGACGACATCGCGACCACCGTCGACTCGGCGTTGCAGATCAAGGCCGAGAACGCCCTGGCGTCGGTGCCGCAGCAGGCTGCGATCGTCGCGCTTCGGCCGTCCAGCGGAGAGGTTCTCGCCGTCGCACAGAACGCCGCGGCGGATGCGGAAGGCCCGATTGCTCTGACCGGTCTCTACCCGCCCGGGTCGACCTTCAAGACGGTCACCACCTCGGCTGCTCTGCAATCCGGTGCCGTCACCCCCGACACGGTGTTGCCGTGCCCGGCGACGGAAAACATCGAGGGACGTCAGATTCCCAACGACGACAACTTCGCGCTCGGCGACGTTCCGTTGCACACTGCCTTCGCGAAATCGTGCAACACGACGATGGGCCGACTCGGCGTCGCCCTGCCGCCGAACGGTCTGACCGACGCGGCCGCGCAGTACGGCCTCGGCGTCGACTACGTGACCCCGGGCCTGACGACCGTCACCGGTTCGGTGCCGTCGGCCGACACCCCGGCGCAGCGCGTCGAATCCGCCATCGGCCAAGGGCAGGTGACTGCGTCGCCGTTCGGTATGGCGCTGGTCGCGTCGTCGATCGCGAACAACGGATTGCTCCCGCCGACGGTCGTCTCGGGTAAGCCCGGCGTGGGAAACATGCAGCCGGCAGCGGTGAACCCACAGGTCACCGAGCAGATCAAGGCCATGATGCGCGATACCATCACCGGTGGTACGGCCACGGCACTGAACGACATTCCGGGGCTGCTCGGCAAGACCGGAACCGCCGAATTCGGGCCGAACAACGAAGGAGCGCACGGCTGGTTCGTCGGGATCTCCGGGGATCTCGCGTTCGCGGTCTTCGTGAACAACGCGGGAAGTTCGGCGCCCGCCATCGAGGCTGCAGGACGCTTTCTGAGGTAACAGCCCGAGGTAAACGGACCACTCCGTATCTCAATCGTGACCGGCTTGTATGAATCTCGTGCTTGTTACTCGTGTGACTACAGTGAATATTGTGACTCATGAGTTCTATGAGTCGTGTCCGTCGTGGCCCGCGCAAGGTCCGCGGTCGCTACCTCGTCGCAGTTGCAGCATCGGCGACGCTGTCGGTCTCGGCCGTGTTCTGGATGGTCGACCGCCCACCGAGCGAGGCCGAGGTATTGGTCTCCAAATTCGTCGACGCGCTGGACAACCGCGATGTCGCGGCGGCGGCAGCACTGACGACGTACCCGAACGCCGCGACGGCAGCTCTGAATCAGATGTTCGACGGTTTGTCGGCCGACGGTAGATCGACGGGCGACTTCGACCTGACTCAGTACATGGATCTCTCCGACGAGAGCGGATTCTTCACGCTCGCGTCCGCCTGGAATTTCGGCGAGGGCAAGGACTGGAAGTACAGCGCTCAGGGCGCAACCAAGAAGCTCAGTGTCGGCTGGCGTATCGCGTGGGATCCGGCCACGCTCGTTCCGGATCTGACCTCGGGCGGGTCGGTTCGCTACACCCGCACCGACGCCGCTCCGCCGTTGATCTTCGATTCCGCGAACAACGTGCTGATGAGCGAGCGGACCATCAACGCCATCTCTCTCGACCCCGCCCAGATGAGTGATCCGGCGGCGTCGGCTCAGCAACTCGCCGATGTCATCGACGTCGTCGCGCCGCTGATCACCTCCGAATCGCTACTGAAGGAACTCGATTCGGCCCACGGAGCTCCGATCACCGCAGTGACACTGCGCGACGACGACTTCGCCGTTCTCGAAGACGATCTGCGAGCGGTGCCGGGAGTGGTGGTCGCCCCGCAGCCGAAGCTCATCGTCGACGACCGTCGAATCACCTCCCCGGTGCTCGACTCCCTGCGCGCCGCGTGGCAATCCGGCCGCGACGCCACCGCAGGCTGGGCCGTCGACACCTACACCGTCGACGGAACCGGTGAACGACGCGTGGGATTCCAGGGACCGGGCGGACCGGACTTGCACGCAACACTCGATCCGCGCGTCCAACTGGCGGCCGAGAACGCTGTGGTGATGGCGGGTACGTCCGCGTCGATCGTGGCGGTGTCCACGTCGACCGGTGCGATTCTCGGTGCGGCACAGAACAGTTACGCCAACGAGCAGGGCGACGTGGTGTTCGCCGGCTCCTATCCGGCCGGCACCGCGTCGGAGTTGATAAAAGCCGTACAGGCCGATCGCGGCGACGACAGTGCGGAAGACGCGGCAGCACGATTGGGTCTGGGAATCCACTATGCGATGCCCGGTCTCGACGCCTACACCGGCACCCCCGCCGACAGCCGGAGCGCGATCGACGGTATTCGGAACGTCTCCACCGCATCCGGAGCCGAGGCGACGGTGACACCGTTCGGGCTTGCCCAGATGGCAGCAGCGATCTCCCGCGGCAGCGCGCCAACGCCGGCCATCGTCGCCGGGCAGACTGCAGTGGCAGACCGCGCAGCCGAGCCCATGGGCCCTGACGCTGCAGCCCGCCTGCGTGAGATCGTGGCCGCATCGTCGAACAGCAGTGGTCTCGATACGTTCGACGGCGTGCAGGGATTTGCAGGAGAGAGCGGCGATGATCGCTTCGTGCTCGCGACCAGCGGCGATGTCGCCTTCGCCGTCTACATCGAGGACGCCGACGGTGGGGATCAGGCAGTGCGGATGACGAGCCGCTTGCTGCAGGAGATGGCGAACCCCGTCGAATAGGGGCTCGATCGTTAGGCACGGTAGTTTTGTTCGGTGACTGTGCTCGATTTCGGACTACTGGTGGTGGCCGGGTTCTTCGCCGGCCTCATCGGGTTCGTCACCGGGCTCGCATCCCTCGTGTCCTATCCGGCGCTGTTGGCGGTAGGGCTTCCCGCGGTCTCGGCGAACGTCACCAACACCGTCGCGCTGGTCGCTGCCGGAGTGGGTGCCACTACGAGCTCGTCGGCCGAACTCGCCAAGGACGGCAAACAGCTGATTCGCTACGCCGTCTACTCGGCGCTCGGCGGGACCACCGGGGCCATCCTGTTGCTCGTCACTCCGGAGGGATCGTTCGAGGTCATCGTGCCGTTCCTGGTCGCGATGGCTGCGATTGCACTGCTGCTGCAGCCGAAAATCCGAACGCTGTCCGGCGGCAAGCAATTTCCGGCGCTGTACCCGCTGGCGCTGTTCGCCGTCGCCATCTACGGGGGCTACTTCGGAGCCGGTGCCGGGGTTATCTTCCTGGCCCTGGCGCTGATCTGTACGTCCGATACGTTCTGGCGCGCAAGCATTCTGAAGAGCTTCTTCCTCGGCATCGCCAATCTCATTGCGGCGATCATCTTCTCGTTCTCCGGTCACGTGAACTGGTGGGCCGCTCTGGCTCTCGCAATCGGCTGCTTCGTCGGCGGTGCCTGCGGGCCACCGACCGTCAAGGTGATCTCGGCGATCGTGCTCCGCGTCGGCGTCGGAATTCTGGGACTCGGCCTCGCCGGCTGGTTGGGGTACCAGGCATTCGGCTGACGTCGTAGGTGATCTGAGTGTCCACCATTTCAGCCGGGAGGCGCGATCCCGCTTCTGGAACGAAATAGTGGACACTCAGATCAGTTGTGCCTCAGCTTCTGGGGAGACACCGCAGCATCCACTGGTCGTGGGGGCGTCGGGCTCGTCGAACAGGCCGGCTCCACCGCAGACGCCCGTGTCGGGCAACGTCAGCTCCACCTTTCGCGCGCCCTCGTGATCGCCCGCCAGTTCGGCGGCGATGCTGCGCACCTGCTCGTATCCGGTCATCGCCAGAAACGTCGGCGCACGTCCGTAGCTCTTCATGCCAACCAGGTACAGGCCGGGCTCGGGCTGAGTGAGCTCCTCGACTCCGTGTGGTGACACCGAGCCGCAGGAGTGGATGTTCGGATCCACCAGCTCGGCGACGAACTTCGGTGCCTGCAGAGTGGGATCGAGATCGAGGCGCACTTCGGACAACCACGACAAGTCCGGACGGAACCCGGTCAGTGCGACGACGCGGTCGACGTTCTCGATACGGGTGCCGCCGTCGCCCACGAGGGTGAGCCGATCACCCTGCACCGCAACGGCTTCGGTGCGAAATCCGGAGACCACGGTGAGGTAACCGTCGTCGACGGCCTTCTTCGCGCGTTGGCCGAGTGCGCCGCGCGCCGCGAGTTCGTCGGCCGCGCCGCCGCCGAAGACCTCCGCGGTGACGCCTCGACGCACGGCCCAGGTGAGCGTCGTGCCGGGCTCGTCGGCGGCGAGCTCTGCGAAGGTGATGATGGCGGTCAGCGCGGAGTGACCGCTACCGGCGATGACGGTGTGCTTGCCCGCGAACTGAGAGCGAATCGCCGGATCGGCCAGATCGGGGACTCGGTAGTCGATGCGGTCGGCGGCGGCCTTCTCGCCGATGGCCGGAAGTCCCTCGCTGCCCAATGGATTCGGTGATCCCCAGGTGCCCGACGCGTCGACCACGGCGCGAGCGAGGATGCGTTCCTCGCTGCCGTCGGAGTGGCGAACATGCACCGACAGTGGTTCGGTGTCGCGTCCGGCGTCGACGACGCGGTCGCGTCCCCGGCGGGCAACGCCGACCACTTCGCAGTCGACTCGGACGGTATCGCCGAGCACAGCAGCGAGGGGCGCGAGATAGTGCTCCACCCATTCGCGTCCGGTGGCGTAGGTGTCGCCGTCCGGTGGAGTCCAACCGGTGGGTTCGAGCAGTCGGGCGGCAGCCGGGTCGACGACCTCGGACCACGGAGAGAACAGCCGCACGTGATTCCATTCGGACACCGCCGATCCGGCCGACGGTCCACGTTCGAGAACGATGACGGCAGAACCGGTTTCGGTCAGGTGCGCCGCGGCAGCGAGACCGATGGGGCCTGCGCCGACCACCACTACGGGGTATTCGTTCATGTCTGATCTACCTTTCCTCGTCGAACTAGAGTGTCCACTGCTGCACGTGCCGTCCGGCCGACGCCGATGAGCGTCGCCGAGGCCGGGCCGGTCCAGTCGCCGTAGCCCAGGAACACCAGCGTCGGTTCGCCGCGAACGTGAGTGCCGTCCAATACGATTCCCGATCCTTCGGTCTGCAGGTGCAGCGGCTGCAGATGCCGCAGTGCGGGTCGGAATCCGGTGCACCAGAGGATTACATCCAGCTTCTCCGTCGTATGTCCGTCGGTGACGCCGTCGGTGGTGATCGCGGTGAACATCGGCCGGGCGTGCAGCACTCCGCGATCCCTGGCCTCCCGCACCGACGGGACCATGACGATGTCGCCCAGACCGGCGACCCCGCCGGTATCGGGACCGCCTGCCGCCAGAGTGCGGGACCGATCGCTGGCGACATCGAACAGCACCCGACCATCGACGTCGTCGGGGAGAAACTTGGGCTCGCGGTTGGTGAACCACAGGGTCTGCGCGACCGTGGATATCTCGGCAAGTATCTGAGCAGCCGAGTTTCCGCCGCCGACGATTCCCACTCGCTTGCCCACGAACTGACCCGGCGTTCGGTAGTCAGCGGCATGCAGCTGGGTTCCACCGAACTCACGCATACCCGGGTAGCTCGGCCAGAACGGCCGAGACCACGTTCCCGTCGCATTGACGATTGCTGCGGCACCGTACGACTCGCCGTCGGTGTCGACTCGATAGCCCTCGGTCGTACGATGCACGGACTTCACGTCGACGGGCCTGTGCACCGGCAAGTCGTACTTCTTCTCGTACGCCCGCAGGTAGTCCACGACGTGCGATGCCGGAGGAAAGCCGCTGTGCCACGGCGGCATCGGCCAACCGGGTAGTCGCGAGTACTCGGCCGGCGAGAACAGATGTAGCGACGGCCAGTAGTCCTGCCAGGACCCGCCGGCGTGCGTCTGATTGTCGAGGATGACGAAGTCCAGCCCGGCTCGTCGCAGGTAGTAGCCGGCGGCCAGTCCTGCCTGACCACCGCCGATCACCACCACCTCGGTGTTCATTCGAATCAGGTTTCCGCGCTGCGCAATCGGGATGCCAGTTCTCCGACGCGGCCCGCGATGTCGTCACGCACCAGACGCATCCGCTCGATGCCGTCGATACCGCGTTCGGACGGTTCGTCGGTGTCCCAGTTCTCGAATCTGGGGCCGTCGACCACGTCTACCTTCGCCTCACCGCCGAGGGTGACGACGTAGTCCATCCGGGCGAGCAGAGCGGGGTCGATCGGTTTCGGTACTTCACCCGACAGATCGACGCCGACTTCGAGGAGCGCCTCGGCCGAGAGTGCATTGACCTTTCCGCCCGGCTTCGTTCCGGCAGAGTGCACTTCGACCGAATCGCCGACGGCCTTGCGCATCAGGCCGGCCGCCATCTGTGATTTGCCGCCGTTCTTGACGCAGACGAACAGCACGCTGGGTGTCGTCATGATGCCGAACTCTGCTTCGCTGGAACCAGTTCGGCGATCAATTCTTCGATTCGACGCTTGATCTCATCGCGAATCGGGCGGACTGCCTCGACGCCTTTTCCTGCCGGATCGGCCAGTGCCCAGTCGCGGTAGCTCACGCCAGGGAACACCGGGCACGCGTCGCCACAGCCCATGGTGATGACGACGTCGGACGTCTCGACGGCCTCGGTGGTCAGGATCTTCGGCGACTGCGACGAGATGTCGATACCGACCTCGGCCATGGCCTCGACCGCTGCCGAGTTGATGGTGTCCGCGGGAGCGCTACCGGCAGAACGTACCTCGACGGTATCACCGGCGAGATGGGTCAGAAATCCGGCGGCCATCTGAGAGCGGCCGGCGTTGTGGACGCAGACGAACAGGACGCTGGGTGTGTCGGACATCAGGAATCCTTCGATGACGTGGTCGTGGAAAGGCTGGGGGAGAACCGCTTCCGTAGGGCGAGGGAGACATAGACGAGGCCGACCAGGACCGGCACCTCGATGAGCGGGCCGACGACCCCGGCGAGTGCCTGCCCGGACGTTGCGCCGTAGGTGGCGATGGCGACGGCGATGGCGAGCTCGAAGTTGTTGCCCGCAGCGGTGAATGCGAGGGTGGTAGTGCGTTCGTAGCCCAGGCCCATGGCGGCACCGAGTGCGTAACCGCCGCCCCACATCACCGCGAAGTAGACCAGCAGAGGCAGCGCGATGCGCACCACGTCCCAGGGCTGTGAGGTGATCCGATCACCCTGCAGCGCAAAGAGAACGACGATGGTGAACAACAGCCCGTAGAGAGCCCACGGGGCGATCCTGGGGATGAACTTCTCCTCGTACCACGCACGACCCTTGGCGCGTTCACCGAAGAAGCGCGATGCAAATCCGGCTATCAGCGGGATTCCGAGGAAGATCAGCACCGACTTCGCGATCTGCCACGGCGACGCTTCGATCGTGGTCTGCTCCAGGCCGAGCCAGCCGGGCAGTACCGAGAGGTAGAACCATCCGAGGACGGCGAACATGAAGACCTGGAACACCGAGTTGATCGCCACCAGCACGGCCGCGGCCTCACGGTCTCCGCAGGCGAGGTCGTTCCAGATGATGACCATCGCGATGCATCGAGCGAGGCCGACGATGATCAGGCCGGTCCGGTACTCGGGCAGGTCGGGCAGGAAAAGCCATGCGAGAGCGAACATCAGCGCCGGTCCGAGGACCCAGTTGAGAACGAGCGATCCGATCAGCAGTCGCCTGTCGCCGGTGACGGTGTCGAGGCGGTCGTAGCGGACCTTGGCCAGTACCGGATACATCATGATGAGCAGGCCGACGGCGATCGGCAGCGACACCCCGTCGACGGAGATGGACGACAACGCGTCGTTCAGCCCGGGGACCATGCGCCCCAGGATCAGGCCGACGACCATGGCGACACCGATCCACACCGGGAGGAACCGATCGAGCGTGGAGAGTTTGCCGACGACGGCGGTGTCCGTGGTGGTGCTCATACCGCGACCACCGTGGGGTCCGCGGCGGTGAGTACCGACGACAGTTGTTGCAAAGCAGCTGGAACGACCCAGTAGTAGACCCAGGTTCCGCGTCGCTCACAGTCGAGCAGCCCGGCTTCGCGGAGCACCTTGAGGTGGTGGGAGATCGTCGGTTGCGACAGGTCGAAAGCGGGGGAGATGTCACACACGCACGCTTCGCCGCCGGCATGGCTGGCGACGAGGCTGAGCAACCGCAGGCGCACAGGATCGCCCAACGCCTTGAACATGCGGGCCAGATCCCCGGCCCAGTCCACGGTCAGCGGTTCGTGGACGAGCGGCGAACAGCATGCGCCGGCCGAGGAGGTCAGGTCTTGATTCGACATTGGTCTATATTGACCCTTGTCGAATCAGCCGTCAAGTGAACAGTCGCTGAACCCGGACCAGACGGTAGAGGACGCCGAGCAGTGTCACAACGGTGCCGATCGCGATCGACGACAAGGGCAGCGTGGCAATGAGAACCAGGCATCCGAGCGCTCCGAGCGCCTGCAGGGGGCGCGGATAGCGTCGGTGTTCGGTGCCCTGGGTGTACGCGCTGACGTTGGCGACGAGGTAGTACAGCAGCACTCCGAAGGACGAGAAGCCGATGGCGTCACGAAGATCCACTAGCAGGATTGCGGCACTGACGATCGCCGCCAGAGTGATCTCGGCCCGGTGCGGCACCGAGTAACGAGGGTGGACCGCAGTCAGATACGACGGCAGATCATGGTGGCGGGCCATCGCCAACGACGTGCGTCCGATACCGGCGATCAAGGCCAGCAACGCTCCGAGCGCGGCCAGTCCGGCACCGATGCGCATGACAGGTGATGCCCACGAATACCCGGACGTCACAACGAGATCGACCAGCGGAGCCGACGACGAGGCCAGTAGGTCCGGGCCCAATACCGTCAACAATGTCACGGCAACCGCTGCATAGATCAGCAACGCGATGCCGAGTGCAGAGACGATGGCCCGTGGAATGGTGCGCTCGGGCCGCACCACTTCCTCGCCGAGGGTGGCGATGCGCGCGTAGCCGGCGAAGGCGAAGAACAGCAATCCCGCGGACTGCAGAATTCCGTACCAGCCGTCCCCGGTGAGGGATCCCGAAGCGCCGATGCCGTTGCCCGGCGAGCCGGCGAAGCCCAGAACCACCCCGATGACGAGGATGGCGAGCACCGCGGTGACGAGGATCTTCGTCAGCAGCGCCGTGCGAGTGATACCGAAGTAGTTCACCACCGTCAACGCGACAATGGCAAGAATCGCAACGACTTTCGTATAGCCGGAAGGGGCGACGTAGGCCGCGAACACCATCGCCATGGCCGCCGAGCTTGCGGTCTTGCCGATGACGAAGGTCCAGCCGGCGAGGAAGCCGGGCCACTCACCGAGTTGTTCGCGACCGTAGATGTACGTCCCGCCCGACGTCGGATACTGGGCGGCGAGTTGCGCGGACGACGTCGCGTTGCAGAACGCGACGACAGCCGCGATGGCGAGACCGATCAGCAAGCCGGCACCCGCTGCGGCCGACGCGGGAGCGAACGATGCGAACACTCCCGCCCCGACCATCGAGCCGACACCGATGACGACTGCATCGACAAGGCCCAGTCGACGGGCCAGCGGCTGTGGGTCGGTCATGCCTGGACCCGGATGTCGATCACGGCGACAACTGTAGAGGCCCCTTACCAGTGGCAACAGACCAGATGTCGGCCGCGGTCTACTTCTTCTGCTGGTACACGTCCGGAATTCCGTCGTGGTCGTCGTCGCGGGTCTCTTCGATGTGGAAGTCCCGGTACGCCTTGTTGCGGGTACGCAGAATGATCGACGCGATGGTTGCGGCAACGATCGAACCGGTCAGCACACCGACCTTCACGTGATCGTCGCGCTCTGTTCCTTCACCGAATGCCAGATCGCCGATCAGCAGCGACACCGTGAAACCGATACCGGCGAGCATCGCGACGCCGAAGACGTCGAGCCATTTCAAGCCGGCATCGAGGGTGGCCCGGGTGAAGCGCGAGACCAGGTAGGTGGTGCCGAAGATGCCGATGGCCTTGCCGATGACGAGGCCGGCGATGATGCCGATGGCAATCGGGTCGGTCAGGGCGCTGGCCAGGCCGGAGAAGCCGCCGACAGTCACACCGGCTGCACAGAAGGCGAACAGCGGAACCGCGATACCCGCGGAGATGGGTCGGATCTTGTGCTCGAAATGCTCGGCGAGACCGGGGCCCGCATCGGGGCCGCCGTTCGCCTTGCTCCGGATCACCGGGACGGCGAAGCCGAGCAGAACGCCTGCGACGGTGGCGTGGACACCCGACTCGTGCATGAGCACCCACGTCACCACGGCCAGCGGGATGAGCACCCACCACGAGCGGACGCGCATCTGCACGGCGACGGCGAACAGCGCGAGCGGGATCAGCGTCAGGCCGAGCGCAATGAAGTTGATGTCGTCGGTGTAGAAGATCGCGATGACGCTGACGGCCAAAAGGTCGTCGACCACGGCCAGAGTCAGCAGGAAGGTTCGCAGCGCTGTCGGCAGATGCGTGCTGATCACAGCGAGAACGGCCACGGCGAACGCGATGTCGGTCGCGGTGGGAATGGCCCAGCCGAGCAGAGCGCCATCCCCGGTGCCGAGGTTGAACAGCACGAAAATGACTGCGGGAACTACCATTCCGCCGATCGCCGCGGCCACCGGAAGTGCCGCCCGTGCCGGATCGCGCAGATCACCGGCAACGAACTCGCGTTTGAGTTCGAGTCCGACGACGAAGAAGAAGATGGCCAACAGCCCGTCGGCGGCCCACGTCGACAGAGTCAGATCGAGATGCAGAGCCGACGGCCCGACGCGAGTGCTCATCAATGTGTCGTAGGCGGCGGACCACGGTGAGTTGGCCCACACGAGCGCGACCACGGTGGCAACGAGAAGCAATGCGCCGCCGACGGTCTCTTTGCGCAAGACCTGTGCGATGCGGTCGGCCTCGGACCAGGAACCGCGAGAGAACAGCGGCAATCTCTCTTTGGGAATCGGTGAATCAGACACGGGAACAACGCCTTTCGGTAGCAACGTCGTGCCGAGCGCGTCCGCCGAGTCGACGGACATGTGCGCAGCACAGAACTATTGCCGACCAGACTTCCCGGCGCACCGTGAATGATCCTATCGCGAAAAGGTCCCTGTCACCGAACCGAGGGAATGAATCTGGCGATCGCGCGCCAGCCGAGCAGCAGAACCGCGGTGGAAATCGTCGCAACGATGATGAACGCGGTAGCGGTTCCCTGTCCTGTCGCCGTGCGCAGGATCATGCCTCCGACGACCGTGGTGACCCACACCAAAATGCCCGTCGGAACGACGAGGAACGCGTCGAACTTGTTGCGGTACAGAGCGAACGCAGCGATCCAGCCGACAGCGGCACCGACGACGAACGGCCACGCGGTGCGGAAGAGGCCGGACAGCGCGGTGGCTTCGTCGTGACTGCGACGGCCGATCGCGGCGAAGAGCACGATCATGACGAGATCGAGGACGGCAGCGACGGCCGGGGAACGAAACTTCACGGGCCCACTGTAGGACACCGACGCGAACGGCCCGCGCCTACGAGTGCAGGTGCGGGCCGTTCGATGCCACTGGATCTCGCCCCCCCAGGTCCGGATCAATGTGGGTTTCAGTCGGTTGGACTGCAACAAAGGCGCATTGATCCGGAAGGGGAGGGGTGAATCCGGAAGGGGAGGGGTGAATCCGGAAGGCGGGGGTGAAACTTACGCCTGGAGGCCGGCCTCGATGTCGAGGTTCAGGGCGATCTTGTCGCCGACGACTGCGCCGCCGCCTTCGAGGGGCATGTCGATGCTGATGCCGAAGTCCTTGCGGTTGATGGTGGTGCTGGCTTCGAAGCCTGCGACCGGTCCGTTGCCCATGCCGGCGTTGACGCCGTTGAACTCGAGCTTGAGGTCGATGGACTTGGTGACGCCGTGGAGGGTGAAGTCTCCGGTGACGACGAAGTCTCCGCCGTCGGCCTTGACCGAGGTGGACTTGAACGTCGCGGTCGGGAACTTCTCGACCTCGAAGAAGTCGGCGGTCTTGAGGTGGCCGTCGCGCTGCTCGTTGTCGGTGGTGATCGAGGTGACGTCGATCTCGGCGTCGACGGACGGGGTGCCGTCGGCGGCGACGGTGACGGTGCCGCTGAAGTTCTGGAAACGGCCGCGGACCTTGCTGACCACCAGGTGGCGGACGGTGAATCCGACGGTGGAGTGGGTGGGATCGATGGCCCAGGTGCCTGCGGTGAGCTCGGGAAGCGCGATGGCGGTGGTCATGAGGACTCCTTGTTGGGTTGAAGTTTCAAACTCATAGTACACAAGCGGACCGGGGTCCGTATATATTCCGGGTGAACGGACAGTGACGGATGCCATACCGAACAGCACGGGGCTAGGCGGTCTCCGGATCGCCTTTGGAGTCGCGATCGTGCTCGGCGGCTCGGCCGAGATCGGAGGTCTCCTGCCGCTCGAGGGCGATGTCGAATTCGAGATCGGCGTGCTGGTGCTTACGGAACAGGACGAGGAACACGATCCACCCGACGATGGCGACCAAGATGAAGCTGACCCCGCGATAGACCAAGGCCGACGCCACTGCCTGAGATGCGGTGATGGACGCGGCGCTGGTCAGGAACGCGATGAGGGTGGCGTCGACGACCACCAGGCCACCGGGTGCGAGCGGAACGGATCCGACGGCCTTACCCGCCGCGAATGCGATGAACAGCCCGGACAGTCGTGGATCTGCGCCGACGGCGAAGCACGCGAACGCCAGGCACGCGACGTCCGCGAGCCGGTGCACGGCCGACCAGGACAGTGTGAGCGCGCCGTCCCGCTTGCCGAGCTGTACGGATTGGATCTGGCCGATGACCTTGTCGATGGCCTCGGCTCCGGCGTCGAGATCGTGGTTGCGGAACGCGTTGTACTTGCGCAGACCCCAGCGGGCGAACTGTTTGATGGACTCCGGGTGGTTCGAGATGTATCGGACAGCGGCCACGATCGCGATGACGCCGATGATCGGGAGCACCACGGTGAAGGTGTTGAACGAACTACCGACAACCAGTCCGCCGGCAACGCCGAGCACCGCCAACCCGGCCGCGGCGATGACGCCGGAGATGGCGAGCTGCCAGGAGGCGACAACCGGACTCGCACCCCAGCGTCGGGTCTCGCGGTAGGTGAAGGCCGTCGAGAACACCTGGCCGGCGGGCAGAGTGAGCGACATTGCGGTGCTGCCGTAGATGACGGCCACGGACTTGCGTTGACGCACCTGTACGCCGCCCGCGTCGAGCAGCTGCTTCTGGACTCGGCCGAACGCGCTGAGCGACACGGCTTGGGCAAATACGCACGCAGCCAGCCAGCCCCAGTGGATTTCTCGTACTGCTGTCCAGGATTCGTGCAGCCGTGGCCACAGGTAGATTGCCTCGCCCACCAGCAGAGCGACCAGGGCAATTGCGGCGATCCACTTGACCCATCTCAGCCGGTTTCGCGGGCGCCGCGCTGCGGGTCCGCTGGTCGAGCTGGGGTCGGGCATCCTGTCAGACTAACCGTCACTCGAGGAGGAGTCGGGATACTCCACCGGCCAGGCCAGGTGGGTTGCCCGTCGTCGGCCACGCAGTTGCACCTGGTCGCCCAACTCCCACTGTTCCTGCTCCTCGTCGTCGGCGAAGTACAGGGCCGAGGTGGATGCCAGAACGCGTCCGGGCCGCAGTTTCGCCAGTTCGGTGAGCCGCGACGCCTCGTTGACCGGGTCTCCGATGACCGTGTACTCGAAGCGCTCGGACGCGCCGATGTTGCCGGCGACGGCCAGTCCCGCGGACACCCCGATGCCGATGTCGAGTCCGGTGATCTCGTCCAGAGCGAAACGCAGTTCACGCGCCGCGGCCAAGGCCGCGGTGGGAGCGTCGGGACGGTCGAGTGGTGCCCCGAAGATCGCCAGCGCCGCGTCGCCCATGAATTTGTTGACGAAGCCGTGGTGGCGTCCGACGACGTCGACGACCACCCGGAAGAACTCGTTGAGCAACACCACGACCTCACTCGGCGGGCGTTCCGACGCGGTGGCGGTGGATCCGACCATGTCGACGAACAGCACGGCGACGAACCGTGTCTCGCCGCCCAGTTCGGTACCGAACTGCAGTGCTCGACGCGCCACGTCCTCGCCGACGTGCTGGCCGAACAGCTGACGCAGGACGCGTCGCTCGGCGGATTCCTCCATCATGCGGTTGAAGCCGACCTGGAGTCGACCGATCTCGCTGCCGTCGAACACGTCGACCTCGACGTCGGTCTCGCCGCGTTGCACGCGTTCGATGGCGTTGTGCAGTTGGCTGATCGGGTCGGAGATCTGGCTCGCCGTGAGCATCGACAGGACGAAGGCCTGCACGATGGCCAGCACGCTGAGCAGGATGATGGCCACGGCCAGTGCGTTCGGCGAGAACACCAGGTCGGTCGTCAGCTGGGTGGCACACAGCAAGATGATGCCGATGACGGGCATCAACGTGCCCAGTCCCCACGTCATGGCCATGCGGGTACCGACGCCGGGCGTCATCGTGCGGTCGAAACGGCCTTCGCTCAGTGCCAGTGCTGCGACCGGGCGCAGGATGCGTTCGCCGAGCATGTAGGTGAAACCGAAGGTGACGGTGGCGGCCATGCCGACGGTGACGATGACGGCGATGGACAGCGACGGCATCTCCGCGATGGTCAGCAGCACGAAGATGATGCCGCCGATGATCCACAGAATCAGGTGCACGATGGCCTGACGCAGCGGCGCGTGCAGCGTCGTCATCTGTTCCTTGCGGGTGGGCGGGCCGCCGCGGAGCTGCCACCTGATGACCGAGCGCAGCAGTGTGTACGCGTAGATAAGGCTGACCACCAGGGCAACACCCAGATACGCACCGAAGATGTACACGTTGCGGACGCGGTCGGCGACGATCGATTGCGACTCCGGAATGGGCAGACCGTAGCGAACGAAGGCGAAGACCAGAACTGCGCCGAAGACGTTGGCGATGAGCATCGAGAGCATATAGAGCGGCCAGCGACTCTTCAGGGTGAGCGAGACCGCTCGGAAAGATGCCAGCACAGGTTAAATTTAGCGGGTGAGCACCGACGAGTTGCGGGCGCAAGGTACGGGGGCGTCCCCGCGCCTCACTTCGGCCGCAGATTCGGTGCATCCGCTGGTACGGGTTGGGGCGGAATGGACGTGGCGACTGCTGGTCCTGTTTGCCGGATTCATCACTTTTGCGTATGTGATCGCCAAATTGAGCACGGTGGTCATCCCGCTGGGTCTGGCGCTGCTGGCGGCCGCTCTCCTGGTGCCGATCGTCGATTGGATGCAGCGCCGAGGAGTGCCGCGTGTCGCTGCGGTGATCATCGTGATCATCGCAAGCATCGGCGTCGTCGCCGGAATCATGACGTTCATCGTCGAGCAGTTCATCGAGGGGCTTCCACAGGTGGGCGATCAGTTCACCCAATCGATCAACAGCGTCGAGGAGTGGCTCAGCAACGGGCCGCTGCACATCAGCGAAGACCAGATTCGGCAGGCGACCGACAATTTGGTCAAGGTCATCCAGGACAACCAGGAGGCCGTCACCAGTGGGGCGTTGACCACGGCGACGGTGATCGGCGAAATTCTGACCGGGGCGCTGCTGACGCTGTTCACGCTGATCTTCTTCCTGTACGGCGGTGATCAGATCTGGCAGTTCGTCACCCGGCTGGCACCGACGAAGGCGCGCAAGAAGATTCGCACAGCCGGCATCCAAGGTTTCGGGTCGCTCGTGGGTTACGTTCGCGCGACGGTGGCCGTCGCCGCAGCCGACGCGGTGGGCATCGGAGCCGGACTCGCCATTCTCGGTGTACCGCTGGCACTTCCGTTGGCCTCGCTGGTGTTCATCGGCGCATTCATACCGATCATCGGTGCCGTGCTGACCGGATTCGTCGCAGTGTTCATCGCCCTGGTGACGAAGGGGCTCATCACCGCCGTCATCACCCTGGGCATCGTGATCGCGGTCATGCAGCTCGAAGGCCATGTGCTGCAGCCACTTCTGCTCGGCCGCGCCGTTCGGCTGCACCCACTGGCCGTCGTGCTGTCCATCACCGTCGGCATTCTGCTCGCGGGCATCGTGGGCGGCTTGCTGGCGGTCCCGATCGTCGCGGTGCTCAACACCGCCGTCCGGTCGCTGCTCGCCGACGACCCCGACGAGGTGTACGAGGAACTCGATGTCAGTGACACGCTGTACTCGGCCGAACCCAGCGACCCGGACACCCCTCCCGGTTCGTCCGAGCCCGATCGACTTGCCAAGGGGGAGCTGAACACTGCAGACCCGAAGACCGATGCGGACGACTGACCGAGTGCGGCCGACGCTGAACTCGGCCGATCCCGACAGCCCGCTGTGGCGGGCCTCGCAGGCCTTCCGTCTGGTCACTCTCGTGTACGCCGTCAGCTATCAGGCCGCGACCGTCGACAACTACACCAACCCGCGGCTGAGTTGGGCATTGGTCGCCCTGATGGCCGTATGGTCCGGAGCTTCGGCACTCCTGCTCTCACGAGCGACCCTGCCGCGCTGGCAGGTGGTGCTCGCAGATCAGATCATCGTGATCGCTCTGATGGCGTCGACGCGGTTGGTGGCCGACTACGACTGGTACAGCACCCGCCAGACCCTGCCCACCACCCTGTGGGCCACCAACGCCGTCATCTCCGCCGCAATTCTGTTGGGGCCCAAGGGCGGTATCGCCTCGGGTGTGGTGATGTCGTTGGTCAGTGCCCTGGTACGAGACCGGTTCGACACCGACCTGTGGTCGGACGCCACCGCCCCGGTGCTGCTGTCGGCCGGGCTCGCGTTGGGATTGGCGTCGAACACCGCCCGGCGCGCCCACGAGGAATTGCGCAGTGCGGCACGGTTGGCGGCGATCACCGAGGAGCGTGAGCGACTGGCCCGACAGGTGCACGACGGGGTTCTGCAGGTGCTGGCCCTCGTCCGCCGTCGAGGTCTCGAAATAGGCGGGCCGGCAGCCGAACTCGCGGAGCTCGCCGGTGAGCAGGAAGTCGCTCTGCGCGTGCTGATCTCCGAACAGTCGGCTCCGCGCGACGATCACACCGGATCGATCGTCGACGTGCGCGCTCTGCTGCGTACTCAGGCCGGCACGTCGATCTCGGTGTCGACTCCCGCCGACCCGGTGCTCGTCGAATCCGACGTTGCCGAGGAACTCGCTGCCGTCGTGACCACTGCGCTGTCCAACGTCGAGCTTCACGCAGGTGCCGATGCGAAGGCCTACGTACTGCTCGAAGACGTCGACGGAGAGCTGATCCTGAGCATTCGTGACGATGGCCGCGGAATACCCGCCGGACGGCTCGCCGCCGCCGAGGCCGAGGGCCGGATGGGCGTCTCGAAGTCCATCCTCGGCCGGGTCGAATCTCTCGGCGGTACTGCGATACTCGACACCGGAGAGGGCGAGGGCACCGAATGGGAAATTCGGGTTCCGCGAACGAGAGGAGCGAGATGACCGGCGACGAGAATCCGAACGCCGAGATCGCGGTGATGGTCGTCGACGATCACCCCATGTGGCGTGACGGCGTCGCCCGGGATCTCGAGGCCGCCGGATTTCGGGTGGTCGCCACCGCGGACGGAGTAGCCGCGGCCGGACGCCGCGCCCGAGCGACCACTCCCGACGTCGTCCTCATGGACATGCATCTGCCCGACGGGAACGGTGCCGATGCCACCGTCGCAGTGCTGGACGCGTCCCCGGAATCTACGATTCTGGTGCTCTCGGCGTCGGCGGAACGCAGTGACGTGCTCGACGCGATCAAGGCAGGTGCGACGGGTTACCTGGTCAAGAGCGCATCGGCGGAGGAGCTGTTCGACGCCGTCCGCGCCACCGCAGCCGGACAAGCGGTGTTCACCCCGGGTCTGGCCGGTTTGGTTCTCGGCGAATTCCGGCGGATGTCGTCGTCACCGGAGCCGGAGTCCGATACCCGCCCCACGTTGACCGAGCGCGAGACCGAGGTGCTCAGACTGGTCGCAAAAGGGCTCAGCGCCAAGCAGATTGCGACCCGTTTGACGCTCAGCCACCGGACGGTCGAGAACCACGTGCAGGCGACACTGCGAAAACTGCAGCTGGCCAACCGCGTCGAATTGACCCGGTACGCCATCGAAAAGGGTCTGTAGGGGTTTGCGACCCGGCCCGACGGGCACTCTTGACCCCATGACCGACAACGAAGCAGTGGACACGACAGTCGATCCGGCCGAGCACACGAAGGGCGTCGACGCCGACCAGGATCAGACCGGCGACGAGCGCGCCGAGGCCATCGACGAATTCGACGGCCATCTGGACGGGTCGGGCGAGGAGTCCGAGCTTCCGACGCCCGAGCCGACCGAAGTGGCCGACAAGAGCGACGAGAAGACCGTCACCCGGTCCGAGTAGCCCCTACTGGGCACACAGCCTGCCGAGCGCGAACTTGGCGATCGGCAGGTAGGGAAGAACCAGCGGCAGCGGGCCGTCGATGGTGATCCACGCCCGGGTTCCGCTGGGTCGTGAGACGACTCCGTGTGTCAGATCCACGCCGATGGCCCTGTTCTGGAACCATGCCGACCACGCCCACGTCCACGAGTGTTCGTCCACCGAGTGCACCTCGAAGTCGATCGGCACCCCCAACGGCCCCAGCACTCGGCCGGAGGTATCGGAGTCGAGGCGTTCACCGCGGTATTCGACGCCCATGATCTGCGGAGCCCAGGTCTTCCAGATCGTCGGGTCCATGTAACGCTCCCAGACCTCGGGTGCCGGGGCGTCTCCGGTGGATTGCAGTGTCACTCGCATAGCCCTCACCTACCCGCTGGTAGCCGTCTCCACACGGATATTCGCCGAACGTTCGGTCACCATCCACCGCCGGGGCATCGGGTGGACGTCCGGCTGGAGAGACTGAGCAGGTGCGCATCGTTCAACTGGCGAACTTCTACGGGCCGCGGTCCGGCGGTCTGCGGACGGCCGTCGATCAGCTGGGATCGGGCTACGTGGCCGCTGGTCACGACGTCACGCTGATCGTGCCGGGTGCCCGGTGGAGTGAGACGACGCTGCAGTCGGGAGTGACGCGCGTCGAGGTGCCGGCACCGAAAGTTCCGTTCACCGGCGGCTACCGTGTGGCCGACCCGCGGCGAGTGGCCTCGATCGCGTCGGGTCTACGTCCGGACGTGATCGAAGTGTCGGACCGGCTGACCCTGCGCGGAATGGGCAGGTGGGCGTCGCGTCGCGACATCCGCAGCGTGATGATCTCTCACGAGCGCCTCGACCGGCTGCTGGCTCAGACGATGCCGATGCGGTACGCCCGGCCCCTCGCCGACGCGGCCAACCGACGCACTGCCGAGTCGTACGACGCCGTCGTCTGCACCACCGAGTTCGCACAGCAGGAATTCGATCGAATCGGAACACCCAACGTCCATCGAGTCCCGCTCGGCGTCGATCTCGAGCTGTTCCATCCCCGACGTCGCCGAGCCGGCGCGCGCTCGGCATGGTTGGGTAGTGCCGACCGGCTGCTGGTCCACTGTGGCCGGCTGTCGGTGGAAAAGCATGTCGAGACCAGTATCGATTCGCTTGCCGCGCTCTGCGATTCGGGTATGCGGGCTCGGTTGGTCATCGCCGGCGACGGCCCCCGACGAGCGGGCCTCGAACGACGCGCCCGAGGGCTGCCCGTCGACTTCCTCGGCTTCGTCGACGGCAGGTCGGCCGTCGCCGAGCTGCTCGCCTCGGCAGACATCGCCCTCGCGCCGGGACCGCACGAGACATTCGGCCTCGCGGCATTGGAATCGCTCGCCGCGGGCACGCCCGTCGTCGTCTCCGAAACCTCGGCACTGGCCCAGATCGTCACCCCGCAATGCGGTGGATCCTCGATCAACACCGCCGACGGCTTCGCAGCGGAAATTCAACGGCTGCTTCGACTTCCGGCCGACGGACGCCGGATCGCGGCGAGGGTTCGCGCCGAAGAGTTCGGCTGGCCCGCATCGGTACACGGAATGTTGTCGGTTCTCCGCGGGCACGCCGCCTGAGAACTTCGCTACCCTGGGCCCATGGAGGCAAGGGATCTGCGAGTGTCCGATGCCGAACGCGAGCACGTCGGGCAGCTGCTGCAACGGGCAGTCGGCCAAGGCATGTTGTCGCTCGGTGAGTTCACCGAAAGAATGGACACCGCTCTGGCGTCGAAGACCCGGGGCGAGCTGAACTCGGTACTCGCCGATCTACCGGGCATGCAGATCGCCGGCGAGCACCTCCCGTCGCCGAAACCCTTCGCCGATCCCACCCCACAACCGACGCCGCGACGCGTCGTGCAGGAGCACTGGGGACACGGCGGCGGTACCCCGGACACGGTGCGCGGCAGCATGTCCACCATCACCCGCAAAGGCCCGTGGAACGTACCGCGCCGGTTGAACGTGGTGACGCGGCTGTCGTCGGTGACACTCGACTTCACGCAGGCCGTCATGGTCAGCCAGGTCGTCGACATCCACGTCGACGACTACTGCAGCTCGGTCACGTTGATCCTCCCGACGGAGGCCACCGCCGACGTCAACGGTGCCGAGGCCGTCGCAGGTACCGTCACCAACAAGGTGCGCACCGGCCCGCCGTACGGACCGCTGCACGTGGTGCTCACCGGGAAAGTCCGCTTCGGTTCCCTCACCGTCAAGCACCCCTTCGGCAGTTCGTTCCGTAAAATTTTCGGATAGTCGGGCTGGACTACTCGAGGGATCCGAGTAGCACTACTCAGGCTATCGAGCCGCGCGGCCCGCAGGATCTATCCCATGACTTCTTCCCAGAACTCCGGGCTGGACCCGCAACTCGTCGCGCGCCTGTCCAGCCGCTTCGATTCCCTGGGCGACCACATGCGTCAGGTGGCCGTCGACCTGCATACATTGCAGTCGCAGCTCGGTACCGCACCCACTTCCGTGCCCGTTTCGGCTCCCGCCAGGCCACAGCCGGTGCCGCGGTCGTCTGCGCCGACCGTCCCTCCGCAGACGTTCTCGCCGCCCCGGATGCCTGCACCGCAGCAGCCCTATGCCGCGCGCGGCCCGGTGTCGGCACCTCCGGTCACGCCGCCTCCTGCGGTCGGCCAGTCCATGGCAGCCCCGCCGTTGCGAGGGCCGGTGGTCGCGCCGCGGCCACCCGCTCCGCCCCGTGAGCCGTGGTGGCAACGAGACGGCGTCATCAGTCGCCTGCTCGCCGTCGCGGGCGCAGGTGTCACGCTCGTCGGCGTCGTGATGCTGCTGGTTCTGGCCGCACAGGCCGGGTGGTTCGGGCCGCCTCTGCGCGTCGCCGCAGGCGGGGTGTTCTCCCTCGCACTGATCGGTGCCGGTGTACGAGTGTTCGGTCGCTCCGGAGGACGCGTCGGCGGAATTGCACTGGCCGCTACGGGTATTGCGGGTCTGTACCTCGACGTTCTGGCGACGTCCGTCCTGTACGGCTGGCTCGATCCGGTGATCGGGTTGATTGCTGCATTCGGAATTGCCGCTGCGGGAACAGCTCTCGCAGTGCAGTGGAAGTCGCAGCCGATGGCGGTGTTGATCCTCGCCGGAGTCGCGGCGTGTGGCCCCATCCTGACCGACGGTCCGACCCTGGCCCTGATCGCGTTCTTCGTCGCCACCTACATTGCGAGCTTCCCGGCTCAGATCGGCCGTGATTGGCCGCTGCTGCAGATCGTCCGAACCCTTCCCCTCGTCGGCACGGTCCTGATAGCGCTGGTCGGCACCGACCTGTCCGAACCGACCGACTACCGACTGCTTCTCGTCGTCGTACTGGTGGCCGCGTCCGGTATGGGTATGTCTCTGGAACTGCTGCGCCGCAACGTCTCCGACGTGGTAGCCACCGTCATGACCGTTCTGGCTGCGCTACCGCTTCTGATCTCGGCGAGCGTGTTCGATCGGTGGACCACCGTGACCGTGCAGTTGGTTCTGGTGGCCGCGGCACTGGCGATCGTGCTGCTGGTGCACTGGCTGCCGGCGCATGCCCGCATCACCGTCGCGATCATCGGTGCCGTGGCCATGCTGCAGGCCGCTGTCGAATCGACGACGGTCGACGTGCGTCCGGTCGTGCTGTTCGCGGTTGCCCTGGCGCTGTTCGCCGCGGCCCACCGCACTCGCTCGTCGTTGGCGTACCTGATCGGAAGCGCGTTCGGTGTGATCGGCGCGTTGACCTTCGTCTCGATCTCCCCGCCGGAGGCTCTCCTGGACTCCGATCACGCTGCCGGGAACGCGGGCATCATCATCGGCGGAATACTGCTCGCTGCAACAGCATTCGCGTTCGCCTATGTCCTGACCGAACTGAAACTCATCGACGACGGATTGCAGACCCTCGCCATCGTCTCCGGAGTGCTCGCCCTGTACGGCCTCACCTCGGCCACCGTGAGCCTGGGAACCTCGATCGGCGGCAACACCACCGGATTCACCGCCGGGCACACCGCCGCCACGATCGAGTGGATGATCGCAGCATTCGCCCTGCTGGCCTTCGGGTTACGGAGTATTGCCCACGCTCACCTGGCACTGCTGGCCGGACTGTCTCTGACCGCCGCCTCCATCGCCAAACTGTTCCTGTTCGACCTCGTCGCCCTGGACGGCCTGTTCCGCGTCATCGCCTTCATCGCAGTCGGCTTGTTGCTGCTGATCGCGGGGACCCGATACGCCAAGGTATTCGCGGACCGAGAGGGAGCGGTCACCTCCTGACCCCCGCTGCCTCCTGATCCCCACTGCGTGAATGGACCACTGCACACGTCTCGACGGTGTGCAGTGGTCCATTCACGCGTTGCGGGCGAGGGGTGCCTCCCGGCTGTGACGACTCGCGTCAGCGTGAGCGGTTGCGCTCCCGAGCCAACAGTTCGCTGACACTGAGCACCTGGCCGTTGTCGCCGCCGCGATGGCGGCCACTGTCGCCGCCCTCGGTGGACGGAGCGGCACGACGACCGGATGGCTTCTCCTCGCGATCCGATTCCGAACTGGCCCCGACACCGTTGCCGTTGCTTTCGGTGTCATGTCGTTCCGAGGTGCGGTGGTCGGAACCACTGCTGTTGGAGCCACTGCTGTCCGAACCGTTGCGGTCGATGCCGTTTCCGTTCGAGCCACGGCGTTCGGAACCGTTGTCGGCGTTGCCGTTTCGCCCGGAACCGTTGCGTCCGGCAGCAGTGCCACCGTGGGTGCCGGTGCTCGAGCCGTTGGTGCCGTGCTTGTCAGCCCCGTTCGTGGCAGCCCCGTTGGTAGCAGCCCCGTTGGTGGTCGAGCCGTTGGACGACGACCCGTTGGCACCGGTGCTGTGACCGTTCGAGCCGTGACCATTCGAGGTGTGGCTGTCAGAACCGTGGGAGCCGTTGGTGAGCGACTCGCTTCGCGGAGTGCTCGGCCGTGGTGCCTGCGATGCGCTCGGGGCTCGCAGATCGGCCAGCCAACTTTCGATGGATCGCGAATCCGGCTCCTCGGCCCGTCCCGCTCGCGTGCTACGGGTGCGGCTCGGGGGTGCACTCGGCGGTTGAGGCGACTGTGCTGGTGCCGGTGCGGGTGCGGCACTCGGGGGAGCGGGTCGAACGACGTCCGCTGCCTGAGTCGGTTCGGGTTCGACGTGCGGACGCGGCGGAACCTGCTGCGCCCGAGTCGGCCCGGATACGGGTGGGCGCGGTTCGGCAGGACGCGGCGGAGTGGGACGCGCCGCGGGTGCCTGCGGCGAGTAAGCCTGCGACGGGCGAGCCTGGGGCGAGTAGGCCTGCGACGAGTACGGCTGCACCGAATCGGGCTGGGGCTCAGCCTGCTTCGGGGGAGTGGTCGGTGCCGCGCGGGTCGGCTCGGGTGGCGTCGCCGGCCGGCCGGTCACACTTCGACGCGACTCTTCCTTCGCGGCGTGCGTGGCACGGATCGGTCCGCCTCCGTGCGGTGCCACCACCGGGATGGGTTCGGTGAGGGGCTCACCGCGGCGCGGTGTCGGACGCATCGGGGGTGCGACGGTCGACGAGGGTGCGCCGCCCGCGAGGGCGAGTTCGGGCACGTCTCCGGTGGGCAGCAGCTCGTCTTCGAGGATGGTCTCGCCGAGGCCGAGCTTGCGCTGAATGCGCTTCATCCACTGCGGAGCCCACCAGCAGTCGTCGCCGAGCAGCTTCATCGTGGCGGGCACGAGGAACATGCGAATCAGCGTCGCGTCGATGATGAGAGCGGCGATCATGCCGTAGGCGATGTACTTCATCATCACCAGATCGGAGAACGCGAACGCGCCGGTGACGACGATGAGGATCAGTGCCGCCGCGGTGATGATGCGTCCGGTATGCGAGGTTCCGATGCGGATGGCTTCGCTTGTGCTGGCACCCTTTTCGCGTGCCTCGACCATTCTGGAGAGTAGGAACACCTCGTAGTCCGTGGACAGGCCGAACACAATCGAGATGATCAGCACCAGCACCGGAGCCATGATCGGCCCCGGGGTGAAGTTCATCAGCCCCGCCCCGTGACCTTCGATGAAGATCCACGTCAGGATGCCCATGGTGGCACCGAGGCCGAGGACGGTCATCAGCACCGCCTTGATCGGCAGCACCAGCGATCCGAACGTCAGGAACATCAGCATCGTCACGATGAACACCACCAGCACGGCCATCAGCGGCAGCTTGTCGATGAGTGCGCTGATCGAGTCCTGCTCGATTGCCGGGGTACCTCCGATCATGACCGTCGCGCCGTCCGGCACGTCGATGCTGCGGAGGAAGTCGATGGCCGGTTTCGAGTCGTTGCGATCGGTCAACCCGGCCTTGAAGACGATGACGCCGTCCTTGCTGGCACCGACGGGAGTGAACTTCTCGATCAACCCGGGAGCGTTGTTCGCCTGCGTGGTGATCGCGCCGAGCGTCGGACCCTGCGCGCCTTCGATGACCATCTTGATGGGTTCGGTGCGCTGGCCGGGGAACAGGCTGTCGAACTCTCCCTGCGCGACGCGGGTGACGTTGTCCGGCGGTAGGTAGGTCTCGTTGATGCCACCGAATTTGATGTTGCCGACGGGCAGCGTCAGAAGGACCAATCCGAGCACGATGGGCACGGTGACCTTGACGGGGTTGCGCATCACCCAGCGGGTGAGCTTGCCCCACATGCCGTTCTCGATCTCTTCGCTCGACTTGGTCTTGCGCATGAACTTCAGACCGAGGGCGTCGACGCGTGGGCCGAGGATGGCCAGCATCGCGGGCAGGATCGTGATGGCCGTCAGCGCTGCGAGCGCGACGGTGGCGATGGATCCGTATGCGACGGATTTCAGAAAGCCCTGCGGAAACAGCAGCAGGCCACCGAGGGAAGCGACGATCATCGTCGCGGAGAACACGACAGTGCGACCCGCCGTCATGACGGTACGGCGCACGGCCTGTGGCGTCGTATGTCCGTCACCGAGTTCCTCGCGGAATCTCGAGACGATGAAGAGTCCGTAGTCGATGGCCAACCCGAGTCCGACGAGCGAGACCACGGGCGCGACGAACGAGTTGACCTCGGTGAAGTTGGTGAACACCTTGACGATGCCGTTGGCTCCGACGACCGTCAGACCGCCGATGATCAGCGGGAGTGCCGCGGCGACGACGCCGCCGAAGATGAAGAACAGCAGGACCGCGACGGCGGGAATCGCGAGCAGTTCCATGCGGTGAATGTCGCCGGCCATCGTCGACTGCAGTGCGCCGGCCACGGCCTGAAGACCGGTCACCTGCACGTCGACGCCGTCGATGTAGAAGGCGTCCTTGACGGCCTGGAAATTGTTGGTCAGTTCGGTGTCGTCGGCACCCTTCATTGCGATGCTGGCGATGGCATGTTGCTTGTCGTTGGTACCGAGAGCTGCGAGGTTGGGTGCGCCGGGCACCTTGAAGTAGGTGCCGTTGACCTTCTCGATCTGGTCGGGATGGTCGACGGGGAGCGATTCGAGGCTCGAGACGACCTTCGACTGGAATTCCGGATCGTCGATCGACGACCCTTCGGGCGCGGTGTAGAGGACGATGACGTCACCCTGCTTGTCGCGTCCGAACGTCGTGTCCGCCAGACGGGCAGCCTGGGCCGATTCCGAGGTCGGATCGTCCCAACCGCTCTGACTGAGATGGCTGTTGAGATCGAGACCGTAGGCAGCGAAGCCCAACAGCCCGGCCACCATGACACCGATAACGGTGTACCGCAGGCGGTAGACGATGTCTCCCCATCTGGCGAACACTTAAGAAACTCCTTGGCGCCCGACGAGCAGGGCGGACAGCGGTCGGAAGGGCTGCAGCCACGCGCCCTCGTCGGGGAGCGAATCGAGACTCACCCGAGGCAGTGGCTCACGGAAGACGCCGGGAATGTCCTCGAGGTCGAGGAATTCCAGGATGTCCGACGTGACAGCCCAGCTTGCGTGCTCCCGGAATCCCAGTACCTGAACGGGTACTCCGGTTGCTGCGATGGCCTCCAACGGCCCCTTGAACGCCTGACCGTCGGCGGACGCGACCATGACACCGGCGAGGCCGCCGTCACGGTTGCGGAAGTCGATGTGGTCGAGCATGTCGGCGTCGACATCACTGTCTTCGTCGACCTTGGGCTTGGCGAACACCGCGAAGCCCACGTTACGCAATGCTTCGACCCAGGGGCGGACGACGTCGGCGCTGCCGGGTGCAATGTTGGTGAACACCGTTGCCTCGGGCTCGAGCGTCGCGGTGCCCGAGGTGGACAGTTCGGCGGTGCGGCTGAGCAGCCATCGGCCCAGCGCATCGAATCGTGGGCGGTAGGCGGCGGTGGGCCGGCCACCCAGGATCGCGCCGAGACCCATGTCCAGGTTGGGTGCATCCCACACGAGCAGGACTCGCTTGCTGTGGCGGGACTCACCGATCGCACCGAGCTCGGCGGGATCGATCACGGTGTCGGGCATGTCCGTACTGACGCTCATGCTGTCTTCTTTCCCCAGATCAATTCCGTCACCGAGCTGCCCACCTGCTGGGCCTTGCCCTCGAACTTGGTCACCGGCCGCTCGTGCGTCATGGGCGACTCCCAATCGAGAACGGTCAGGCCGGGCTCGGCGTTCCCGGCCTCGGCAATCCACTCAGCGTATTCGGCGTGATCGGTGGCCACGTGCAGAACGCCGCCCGGCTTCAGGCGATCCGCGATCATCGCGAACGTGGGGCCCTGCAGGAGACGACGCTTGTTGTGGCGCACCTTGGGCCACGGGTCGGGGAAGAAGACGCGAACGCCGGTCAAGGACTCCGAGGTCAGCATGTTCTCGAGGACGTCCATCGCGTCGCCGCGGAACAACCTGACGTTCTCGATGTTCTCGCGCTCGATCTGCTGCAGAGTCTGCGCGAGCCCGGGTCGGTAGACCTCGACGGCCATGAGGTTGACGTGCGGCTCGGCCATCGCCATCGCCGTGGTGGCCGTGCCCGTGCCCGACCCGATCTCGAGAATCGCCGGACCGCTCCGCCCGAACCAGGCGTCGATGTCGATCTGCTCGTCGGCGACATCGCGGCCGATGCGCGGCCACAGGTTGTCCCAGGTGCTTTGCTGAGCGTCGGTCAGCGCTCCGCGGCGGGAGCGGAAACTGGTCACTCTGGGGTACAGCCGCGAGCCTCGTTCCTGGGTCTGCACCGAGTTGTCTCCGGTGTCGGCAGAGGTGTCCTGTGGCTCGTTCACCGGTCCATTGTCGCGCATCGGCGGAGTGTGTGACAGGTGGGTCTCGAGTTGAAGTTGAGACTTACCGTTCCATCGCTGATCAGCGGTAGGACCGCGTCCTATAACTACAACGGTGTAATTCTCGACGGCCCGTCCGGAACGGCCGTCGTGTGCCAGAATCGGTGCCGCAGCAGGGGGCTGCGGGCCACGTGGCCGATCGTGCTCGACGAGCCGATCGCACATCTCGATGTGGCCGTTCGGTGGGTCGTTTCCGGGGGGATCGATGATGGACGGTGCCGAGGCAGGTCTGGGTCGATTGCGTGTGCGCTCGGAAGAGGTGGACGCGGCCGGGGCCGGCGCAGGCCGGAAGGCTGTCGAGAATGCTGTCGAGCGGCGTCTGCGGCCGCTGGAGGTGCACGTTTCCGGCCGCGTCGGAGTCGGGAAGTCGGTGATCGTCTCGGTGCTCGATGCCGCGCGACTGCATACCGACGGGTTCGAGGTCCGGTTGCACGAGAGCGGATGGGCCGATATCCCGCGTGCAGCGGAGGTGCAGCAGAGCCGCACCGCATCCGATATCGACGTTCTCGTCCACGTGCTGGCCGGTGCCGTGTCCCCGGACGACATCACCTTCCTGTCCGCTCGACCCGGCGGACCGCCGGCACACACCGTGATCCTGCTGAACAAGGCCGACACTCTCGACGAACCCGCGGCGACAGCCGCAGCGGCATCCGAGCAACTGGGGCGACGAGTGCTGCCGGTGATGGGATCTGTTGCAGCGGGCCTGGGCGGCGCGGACCGAGGCTCCGCTGTGGACATGGCCGATGTGCGGGCCGTCGCGGCCGGTGCGCTGCGTACTGGGGATCTGATGACGGTCGATCGGTTGGGAGTGCTGATATTCCGCTCTCGACGCCGCGCCGAGAGGCACTGCTGGACCGGGTGGAATTACGCGGTCTCGCCCTACTCGTCGATGCGCTCCGGCGGCGTAGCGAAGTGTCCGACGCGGATGTATTGCGTGAGCTGTGGGAGGCCACCGGGGTCGACGCCGTGACGACGGTCGTGTCCGATGCTGTCTCGGCTGCTGCGACGGCCCGCGACGACGACCTGCACGAACAACTGCTGCAGATATCCGCCCGTCACCGAGACGTTCGAGGTGCCGTCGAATCGTATCTGGCTTCGGACGAGGCGGTGGCTGCCGATATGCGCTGTGCTGCAGCGCGATTGGGGGTACCGATCGAGACGGGCTCGGAGCGGGCCCTGCTGGCGCAGGCATTGGTGTGGAAGCGGTGTGCCGCCACCTCGGAGGACGACGCCGTCCGGCGCTCCGCCCTGGCCCTGTGCCGCGGTTATGTGCGGATGCTCCGACCGTGACCGATCCGAACCGGTTCCCGCTGCCGGACGATCTGAAAGGCGTTCTGCGTCGACGGAACTCGGAATCCCTTGTACGCATCGATCGTGCACGCAGCAGCCGACCTGCAGGCATTCACGTCACCGGCACCGCAGCATCCGGAAAGACCGAGATGTGCCATCTGCTCACCCGGCGCGACGGCGCGGAGATCGGGTTCGCCGACTCGATCGAGGAGGCCGCGGTGGTCGTGATCGTCGTCGACGCGTCGGCTCCGGTCGGCCGTGCCGACGTCGAGCGCTGGCGTCCTGCCTTCGAGTCGACACCGGTTGTGTTGGTGGTCAACAAGATCGATGTGCATCGCCGGTGGCGCGAAGTGGTCGACGCCGATATCGAGATCGTCGCCGAGCGTGTTCCGCGTGCGGTGGAACACTCCGTTCATCCGGTCTCGGCACGGTTGGCACGAGCCGGTAGGGAGATTGGCGATGCTGCCGTGTTCGCGGAGTCGGGTTTCGGGGCGGTCGCCGACAGAATCGACGCGTTGCTGATGCAGGCCGCGGCGGTAGGGGCACAGCGCAAATACGTTGCTGCAGTGCAGGAATCTGCCGCAGAGGCGAAGACCGCCATCGTTGCCGAAGCTCGCGCAGTGACCGGAGGTGGTGACACCGCCCCTCTGCGTGCCCGGCGGGCGCGGTTGCTCGGTGCACGCGAACATCTCGGTGGTGACCGACGAGCATTGCTGCACAACCGTATTCAACGGCTTCGGGTCGACTGTGTTCACGCTGCGGCCGAGGACGTTCGGATGCTCGGCGCGCAGGTACGGCAGACGATAGAGGGATCGCGGCGGGCCGAACTCGGCCATCTGCCCGGGCACCTCGCCGAATCCGTACAGGCAGTTCGAGCACGCGCCGACGCTGCATTGTCCACCGGTCTCCGCGTCGTGGAAGTCGAACTCGGGCTCGCCGACACGGTGCCCGAATCCGGTACTGCAGGCGGTGAGATCGACATCGGCGAACCGACCAGGCGCCGCGGGATCGAGGACGTCCTGATGGTTGCACTGGGGGCCTCGGCGGGGGTGGGACTGGGTCGGCTCGTCGTTTCGCCCCTGGCTCTGATTCCTACCTTGGCCGTCGCCAACACGATCGTCTCACTGGCCATCGGTGCCGCGATCGCGTGGTGGTTGACCCGCTCACGCGCACTCGTCGCCGACCGTGCGCACCTTCGCGGCTGGACCCAGGAAAGTCTGGCTCGCGTGAAATCGGACGTGGAACAGCGGCTGCTCTCTCGCATTCTCGATGCCGAGTCCGCACTCGCGTCGGCGTTGACCTCGGCGGACCGGGAGGCGGCGGCACGTATCGATCTGTCGCTGGCCGAAATCGATGCCGAGCTTCGCACGCTCGCCGATCACAGATCGGCGCTGCTCTCGGCCTGCGATCGGGATCTGGCTGCACTCGAGCGCGGGCTGGAGCGATTTCGCGGGTCCGGGCGCGACTCGGTCGTGCCGTCGAAGCCCGTCGAATTCTCTCCCGGCGATCCGGAACCGATCGGCGCGCCGATGCGTCGAAGCGGGTAGGTGCACGTCCGAACAGGTTCGCAGGCGGCGAACAGGGACCCGACAGTGAGGAGCGTCGATGATCGCGGTGGATGGCTTCGCAGGGGGCGGTTTCGAGACGAACGAGCCGGCCGAGGACGCGTCGGGCGATGGTGGCGGTTATGTCTCTACGGACTGGTTCGATCTCGACGGCGACGGTCGTCACGAGACTTCCGTTCGGACGACGGAGGCCGGAACGACGGTGGGAACGGATGTCGATGGAGACGGTGTGACAGACAAGTTCACCGCCTTCGACCGTGACGGGCACTACGAATCCTGGGAGATTTTTCGGGAAGCGAACGGTTTCGGGCAGGGCAGATCGTCCGAATCCGGCCGACTGTAGGCCATTCGGTCTGATTTGCATCGGCGCTGGTGGATGGCTTCTTGCGTCGGTCTTTCCCTATCTGAATCGGTCTTGTGACCAATCGGACAACACCCTGTTTCTGGAATCACGTCGCTCGGCGTTAACCTGATGAACAGGACATCCGGCGCTCGGTCCTCGGCTTGCTGTATCCAGTAACATGGTGTACTGCAGCTCGAACGGCCGAGCAGCGCCCCGCCGAGAGGGGAAAACCGAGATCTACTCGTGCGTGCTTGCCCACAGCGATCGTGCGAATTCTTCCCGGTTCCGGCTAACCCCAGGAGAGTTAGATGACCTCAGCGACCATTCCCGGTTTGAGCGGCACCGACAGCGTGCCGACTCGACACAAAGAACTGCTTGCCTGGGTTGCTCAGGTAGCCGAACTGACCGAACCGGACTCCGTGGTGTTCGCTGACGGATCCGACGCCGAATGGGAGCGCCTGAC
This sequence comes from Rhodococcus sp. 05-2254-5, assembly GCF_002258575.1. Taxonomy (NCBI): domain Bacteria; kingdom Bacillati; phylum Actinomycetota; class Actinomycetes; order Mycobacteriales; family Nocardiaceae; genus Rhodococcus; species Rhodococcus sp. 05-2254-5. Next base: position 89,076 of record NZ_NOZG01000027.1, read on the forward strand.
CGACAAGCTGGTCGAGGCAGGAACCTTCACCCGTCTCAACGACGAGAAGAAGCCCAACTCGTTCCTCGGCAACTCCGATCCGTCGGACGTGGCCCGCGTCGAGTCGCGCACGTACATCTGTTCCAAGGACGAGATCGACGCCGGTCCCACCAACAACTGGATGGACCCGTCGGAGATGCGGTCGTTGATGACCGAGCTGTACCGCGGTTGCATGCGCGGACGGACCATGTACGTCGTTCCGTTCTGCATGGGACCGTTGGACGCTGCCGATCCCAAGTTGGGCGTCGAGCTCACCGATTCGGAGTACGTCGTCATCTCCATGCGTGTGATGACCCGCATGGGTCAGGCCGCTCTGGACAAGATCGGCGACGACGGGTTCTACGTGAAGGCGCTGCACTCGCTCGGTGCTCCGCTGGCCGAGGGTCAGGCCGACGTGCCGTGGCCCTGCAACGACACCAAATACATCACCCACTTCCCCGAGGACCGCGAGATCTGGAGCTACGGATCCGGTTACGGCGGCAACGCGCTGCTGGGCAAGAAGTGCTACTCGCTGCGTATCGCGTCGGCCATGGCCCACGACGAGGGCTGGCTCGCCGAGCACATGCTGATCCTCAAGCTGATCTCCCCCGAGGACAAGGCGTACTACATCGCGGCGGCATTCCCGTCCGCGTGTGGTAAGACCAACCTCGCGATGATTCAGCCGACCATTCCGGGCTGGCGTGCCGAGACCATCGGTGACGACATCGCGTGGATGCGCTTCGGTGAGGACGGTCGTCTCTACGCCGTCAACCCGGAGTTCGGTTTCTTCGGTGTCGCTCCGGGCACCAACTGGGATTCCAACCCGAACGCGATGAAGACCATCGATCAGGGCAACTCGGTGTTCACCAACGTCGGCCTGACCGACGACGGCGACGTGTGGTGGGAAGGCCTCGAAGGCAAGCCCGATCACCTGATCGACTGGAAGGGCAACGACTGGACGCCCGAGTCCGGAACCGATGCCGCACATCCGAACTCGCGGTACTGCGTGCCGATGGCTCAGTGCCCGTCGATGGCTCCCGAGTGGGACGACCCGCAGGGTGTGCCGATCTCCGCAATCCTGTTCGGCGGACGACGCAAGACCACCGTTCCGTTGGTGACCGAGGCCCGCGACTGGCAGCACGGAGTGTTCATGGGAGCCACCGTCGGCTCCGAGCAGACCGCTGCCGCCGAGGGCACCGTCGGTACCGTCCGACGCGACCCGATGGCCATGCTGCCGTTCCTCGGTTACAACGTGGGCGATTACTTCCAGCACTGGATCGACCTCGGCAAGAACGCCGACGAGTCCAAGCTACCGAAGGTGTTCTACGTCAACTGGTTCCGTCGCGGCGACGACAAGCGCTTCCTGTGGCCCGGATTCGGTGAGAACTCGCGTGTGCTCAAGTGGATCGTCGAGCGCATCGAGCACAAGGCCGCGGGCGTCGAGACCCCGATCGGTGTCGTCCCCACGGCCGAGGCACTCGACATCGACGGCCTCGACACCACCGTCGACGACGTCGCGGAGGCACTCGCGGTGAACACCGACGAATGGAAGGCCGAGATCCCGCTGATCCAGGAGTGGTTCGACTTCGTCGGCGAGAAACTGCCCACCGGAATTCAGGACGAATTCGACGCCCTCAAGCAGCGCCTGGGCGCGTAGTATTCACGAGACAGAACGGGGCTCACCGAGGGGTGGGCCCCGTTCTGGCTTTCGAAGTATGCGAGATCAGGCGGTGAGAGCGGCCGCGCCGTGCAGGGTGCCGAGGCCGCCCAACGCAGCCGGCACCACCTGCAGGCCGTCGAGGAACTTCAGGCGCGCGTGCAAGGCGATCGACTCCCGGATCGGATCCCACAGCGGCGGGCCGGCCTGAGCGAAGCCGCCGCCGATCACCACCATCCGGACGTCCACCAGTGCGACCGCCGATGCGATGGCCTGACCGAGAGCCACTCCGGCGCGTTGCAATGCGGTGACGGCGAGCGGTTCGCCCGCGGCGGCATCCGTAGCCAGTTCGACACCGGTGTTCCCCGGCCAGCCCTGCTCCCGAGCCCACCGCACCGCCGAGGGGCCGCTGGAGACGGTCTCGACGCACCCGATTCCGCCGCACGCGCAGGGCGTCGTCGAACCGGGGACGACGATGTGGCCGATGTGCCCGGCATTGCCACTGGCCCCGGCAACGATTTTCCCGCCCAGCACCAGGCCCCCGCCGATGCCGGTGGACACCACGAGGCTGAGCACGTCCGGTATCCCGACAGCGGCACCGAATCGATGCTCACCCAATGCCGCTGCGCTGCCGTCCATGGCCAGAAGTACCTCGGCGTCGGGCAGTGCGGCGGAAATGTGTTCGCGCAGGCCGAATCCGTTCTTCCACTCGTCGACATTGATCGGCGCGACCGACCCGGTGACGAGGTCGACCGGACCGGAACACGCGACCCCGACCCGCGTCACGTCGACGCTTCCGACGACCCCGTGCAGCAGTTCGGCACAGGCCTCCCACACGCCGGTGGCCGGTGTCGGAACTGTCTCCGGGTGCTGCGGACGTCCGTCGTCGCCGACGAGTGCCGCTGTCATCTTGGTGCCGCCGATGTCGAGCGCGAGTGCCGTCATCGATCCAGGTTATGCGGGAGTGGAGCCTGCGGAATGACCCATTGGGTATGCGTTCGGTTTCAGGACCAGGACGAGGTTGCTGCCGAGGAACTCACGGAGTATCGGTATACGCATCATCCACCATGCCCAGCGCGGGTGATAGCGCGGAAACGCGGCCAGTAGCGTTGCGTTGGGAGTGCTTCGCGCCCAACGTAATCCGTCTGCCGCGCTGATGTCGAACAGGGATTCGCCGAATCGGTTCTTGGGTTCGTGCCCGGTGGTGCGGGCGTAGCGTCGGGCCGCGTATTCGCCGCCGAGATAGTGCCACGGCCGGGTCTCGTGGCCGCCGAACGGGCCGAACCAGATGGTGTACGAGAGCACCGTGAGGCCGCCGGGTTTGGTGACGCGCAACATTTCCTCGGCCATGGTCCACGGCTCGCGGACGTGTTCGGCGACGTTCGACGAGAAGCAGATGTCGACGCTGTCGTCGAGGAAGGGCAACGCCATGCCGGAGCCGCGAACCGAACCGGGGATCTGCAGTCCGGCGGCGTGCATTTCCGAGGCGTCGGGTTCGACGGGCAGATAGCGCGCGCAACTCGCGCCGAAGACCTCGGCGAAGTATCCCGGTCCGCCGCCGACGTCGAGCACGGTCGCTGCCGACATGTCGGTGCCGGTCAGGCCGCGGTACAGGTCTCCGATCAGTTCGACCGAATCACGGGCCAGGGCACCGTAGAAGATGTCCGGAGAACTCTGCTCGTGCCCGAAGTCCTTCAGGAGTTTCACCGAGCGACGCAGTGTCGCGCGAGAGGCGAACAGTCGTGTCACGGCGGAAGTCACGAAAACGAACCCTAGCGGTTAGTGTGGCAGCGGTATTCGACGACGGTCGAGAAGCGAGCACGGTGGATGGGGTGAAGCGAGCGGTGCGCGAGGTTCTGTTGCTGTGCTGGCGCGATACCGGGCATCCGCAGGGCGGTGGCAGCGAGCGCTACCTCGAGCAAGTAGGCGCGGGCCTGGCTCGACGCGGTGTCCGCGTCACGCTGCGGACGGCGTCCTATCCCGGTGCTCCGGCCGAGGAGATCGTCGACGGCATCCGGATCAGTCGCGGTGGTGGTCGCCTGTCGGTGTATCCCCGCGCTCTGGCCGCCATCGCCGCCGGTCGGCTCGGTTTCGGGCCGCTCAAAGGGATCTCCCCGGATGCCGTGATCGACACCCAGAACGGCATTCCGTTCTTCTCCCGCGCAGTACTCGGTGTGCCGGTGACGCTGCTGGTGCATCACTGTCACCGCGAGCAGTGGCCGGTGGCGGGCCCGATGATGGCAAAGCTCGGCTGGTGGCTCGAGTCGACGATCTCACCGAAGGTGCACCGCCGCAATCAGTACCTGACGGTGTCGTTGCCTTCTGCAGACGAGCTGATCGCTCTCGGTGTCGACCGGGAGCGCATCGCCGTGGTCCGCAACGGTGCCGACGACATCCCACTGTCTGTACCGGAAGGCGGCGAGGACACCCGCACGCCCCACCCGTCCTTGTCCGTGCTGTCGAGGCTGGTTCCACACAAGCAGATCGAGGACGCGATCGACGTCGTGGCTGCACTGCGCGGCAGCATTCCCGACATCCATCTCGACGTCATCGGCGGCGGGTGGTGGGAACGGAATCTTCGCGAGTACGTCACGAGCCTGGGCGTCGATCGATACGTCACCTTCCACGGTCACGTCGACGAGGAGCGCAAGCATGCACTGCTCGGTCGGTCGTGGGTGCATGTGATGCCCTCCCGAAAGGAGGGCTGGGGCCTCGCCGTCGTCGAAGCTGCCCAGCACGGTGTTCCCACGGTGGGCTATCGCAGCTCCAAGGGGCTGACCGATTCGATCATCGACGGCGTCACCGGTGTTCTCGTGGGTGGTTCGACATCCGGAGCGGAGGACCGCGATGTGTCCGCGCTGACCGGTGCCGTCGCCGAACTGCTGCAGGATGCCGAGGCCCGCACTCGCCTCGGTGAGAAGGCACGAGTCCGCGCGGGTGAGTTCTCCTGGGGCCAGTGCGCCGACGGCGTGTTCTCGGTGCTCGACGGGACGACGCGCGGCACCTGGTCGTCAGGCCTGGTGGGGGCGGCCGACGCGCACACGCCTGCCGAATCGGCTCAGGAGTCCTACCGCTAGTCCGCCGAGCAACAGCAGTGCCCACGCCAGATGTGCGAGCACAACGGCTGTTGCCGAACGACTTTCGAGCATCGCCGGATCCGGCACCCGATAGAGGCTCAGTTCCTCGTCGGAGTACACGGCGTCGAGTCGGTCCAACGTCTGCTGCGCATTGCCGAGCTCGCCCGGAGTCGTGCTCTCCACCAGTACCCAGCCGACCCCCAGGGCCGCCAGAGTGTCCGCGGAGTCGCCTGCGAGCAGGGCGTTCTGCACGTCCGTCGCCCGTTTTCCTTCCCCGCGGACCGTGCCGCCTGCGACGAGGAGTTCACCGGTCTGCAGCACGTCGACCGGCAGCATGCGGGGTGCGGGATCGAGAACGGGTGCTGAGCCGCTGTAGGGAAAGCGGCGAAACATTCCGGCGGGAAGGACGGCCACGTCGCCGTCCTGGTCGGCGAGTTCCGCCGACACCGCTTGCCACGACTGCGGGTACGTCACCGGTTTCAGTGCGCTGCCGACGCCCCAGCCGAGGTCGGGGAGCGCAACGAGCAACGCCAGCACGGCAACGCCCCCCGGGAGCCACGCGTTGCCGAATCGGGTGCGTCGGGACGCCAACCAGCTGATACCGGCCGCAGCGGCGAGGGCGTACATCGGCATGGCCAGCGCGACCCACTTCTGCGAATCGCGGAGCAGACCGGCCCCGGGGACGGTGTCGCCCAGTACGCGAGCCGCCGCCAACCCCGGTCCGGTTGCTGCCAGCGCAGGAAGCACGATGGCAGCGAGTGCAACGACACCCAGGCCCACGATCACCGGATTGCGTCGACGGCGATACAGCGGCCGTATCCCGAGAGCGACGACGGTCAGCAACAGGACCGTCCCCATGACAGCGAAAAGTCCTGTCCGAGAACCGGGTACGGCGTCTGAGTTCCAGATGCCGCCGAGACCGGCCAGACTACCCACCGTGCCCAGACCCGGTTCGGCGCGTGCTGCGAACGCGGCCCAACCCGCCGGATCCGCCGGTTCGACGCCACCGCCCGACACCATCGTCGCCACCAGCCACGGTGCCGACGCGACGGCTGCGATCGAGAGGGTGGCGACCACGCGCAGGCCGCGTCGGGCACCCCCGGGGAGGGCGACGACGAGTAGCGCGACGGTTGCCGCCAGCAACGCACCGGTGGGGGTGAGCCCGGCCGCGGCCAGGCAGACGGCGAGGGCCCACCAGGAGCGACCGGACCTGACCGCGAGTGCGGCGACCACCGTCCACGGGAGGGCGGCGTAGCCGACGAGCAGACTCCAATGTCCTTGCAGCAGGCGTTCGGCGACGTAGGGGTTCCACACGGCCACCGTCGACGCGACGAGCAGGGCAGGCAGTGGTGCGGTGGGCAGCATCTTCTGCGCCATCACCGCCGCGCCCCAGCCGGCCGTCCACAACGCCAGCAGCAGAACGGCCTTGACCACAACGCCGCCGTCGAACACCGTGGTCAGGGCCGCGATCGCGGCATCCTGCGGCACTGCCCGCGCGGCCGCGTCGGCGATTCCCCAGGCGGAGTCGGTGAAGTAGGAACGGGGAGTGCTGACGGCGTCGCGAAGCAGGAGATATCCGGGTCCGAGCAGTGGCCCAAGAACGACGAGCGAGAGCAGCAGGCTGTAGAGCGGCGGCGTCCACCTCGACCTCGACCACGCCATGATCGGCACCCTATACCGTGGACGCATGTCGTTTCGCGCCTCGTCCGAGGCAGACCACCCGGCGGGTGCGTCCGTCGCCGGGATGGGGATGGTGACGGCCGGCTCGATGTTCGCCAATGTCGTGGCGTATCTGCTGCAGGTGCTCGCGAGTCGCATGCTCGGTGTCGAGGGTTACGGCGAGTTCGCGAGTCTTCTTGCGGTGCAATTGGTTCTGGCGGTCCCGGCGTTGGCGTTGCAGTCCGTCGTCGCGCGCGAGGTGGTGCGCGGGCGCAGTTCTCGCGAGCTGCGCGGTGTCGGCTACCGCTGTGCGGCGGTCGTGGGTGTGCTGGCTTTCGCTGTGTCCCCGGCGTTGTCGGCGGCCATGGACGTCTCCGCAGCGGCGACGGTGTCGGCCGTGATCGCTGCGCCGGTGCTGGTGTTGTTGGCCGCGGAGCAGGGGCTGCTGCAAGGACGCGGCCGGTTCGGCGCACTGAGCGTGGTGTTGGCGGCGGCCGGTTTCGGCAAGGTGGCGCCGGCGGTGGTCGTGTTGCTGCTCGGCGGCGGCCCGGGTTCGGTGCTGCTGGCCACGGCGGCCGGTATCGGGGTGGTGGCCGTCGGCGCGCGGTCGGCCGCTGGAGTGCCGGTGAACGCGGTGTCGGAAACCAGGGTGACCGTTCTGACGGTGCTGCAGGCCTCGCAAGTGCAGTTGGTGCTGATCGCGATGTCCGCATTGGATCTGGTGCTGGCTCGGTCGTTGCTCAGCAGTACCGAGGCCGGGCTGTACGCGGTCGGTGCCGTCGCGTCCAAAGCGGCGTTCTGGCTGCCGCAGGCGGTCGGAGTGGTGTTGTATCCGCGCATGGCGAACCCGCTGCACTCGGCTGCCGCAGTGCGATCGGCGCTGACCGTCGTCGCCGGACTCGGCACGGTACTGGTATTGGGGGGCGCGCTGGCGTCGCCGCTACTTCCCTTGGTTGTCGGTGACACCTATTCCGGTGTGCAGCAATACGTGTGGCTCTTCGTGCTGCAGGGGGCGTGCCTGGCGGTACTGCAGAGCGCACTGCTGTGGGCGATCGCGGGGGAGCGCACCCGCCTGGCCCTCGTCGCCTGGTTCGCCCTCGCGGTCGAGGTGCTGCTGTTGCTGTTCGTGGCCTCCACCCTGGCCCAGTTCGTCACCGTCGCAGCCGTTACCGCCGCGGTCACGATGGCCGTCGTGTGCGGCGTTGTCCTGTTCGGCGACAGAATCAGTCGCGCGCGGGCCGGATCTCGCCGATGATCTCGAAGTCGACAGCACCCGCCAACGCCAGATAGATCGGTTGCGAGACGTGGCCGTCGGACAGAAACAGGTGCCCACGGGCACCGGTGAACGACACCGAATCGGATACGGATTCGATGATGCGAACATCTGCTGTGCCTGCCCTGTTCACCAGCGCGCCCAACAGTTTGATGCCCTCGTAGCACGACTGTCCCAGTGCGCCGACGATCGGCGCATCGACCCCGAATGAACGAGCGAAACGAGCCGAGAATCCCAAACTTGCTTCGGTGGCGAGGGTTTCGAAATAGCCGGACGCGACGTACAGCCCGTGGGTGTTCTCGCCGCCGGCCGCCAGCAACATGTTCTCGTCCATCAGTGGACTGAGACGGATGCAGTGCGCGTCCAGCCCGGCACCGGCGAATTGCTGATGGAAATGGACTGCGTCGTCGCCGATGAGGAGGACCACGGTCGCGTCGGCACCCGACCGCTCGATCGCGGTGACGGTCCTTGCGAAGTCGCTCGTACCGACCGGTGCGAACTCCGCGTGCACCACCGATGCGCCCAGCCCACGGAGCCGAGTTGCCGTGATGGAAGCGCTCTTTCGGGGCCAGACGTAGTCGTTTCCGACGATCGCCCAGCGGCGTCGTCCGAATTCGCGAACTAGGAACTCCAGCGCCGGGACCAGTTGGTTGGCAGGGGTCTCACCGGTGATGAACAGTCCCGGGTAGCGGTCGCCGCCCTCGTACATGGAGGTGTACACGTACGGAATCCGTCCGAGCGTCACCGGAATGACGGCTCGCCGTACCGCCGAGGTGTGCATCCCCGCCACCGCATCGAGGGCACCGGCATCGAGGAGCGTCGCGACCTCGTGGGCCACCGTCACCGGATCGCGGCCGCCGTCGATGGACATCAACTCGACGCGGCGGTTCAACACACCGGCCGAGGCGTTGAGTTCGTCCCTGGCCAGCTGGGCCGACAGCTCGCTCGACGGTCCGATGATGCCGAACGGTCCGGACATCGGAAAGATCAGACCGACGCGAAACGTGTCGAACCGATCGCTGTTCATCGTGCCGTCCGTCCGCTCGGTGTCTCTTCGCGGTTCGCTTCACCATAGAATCGCTGAGAGAGACTGTAGCGCCGACGCAGGAACCGAGCAGGGGGGACGATCACGTGGATCACCAGGATGCTGCGTCGGCAGCGCGTTTGCTCACCGTGGTCGAGCGGGCCGTGTCGGATCGATTGCGCGCCACCCTCGTGCCGTGGGAATTGGACCTCGAAGAATGGCGAGTGCTGTCGCTGTTGTCCGACGGTGAGGGACACACGATGGCCGAGACAGCGGAGTTCGCATTGCTCTCCCCGCCGACCTTGACCAAGGCGGTCAACCGGCTGGTGTCCAACAATCTGGTGCACCGCCGTACCGGCACCGTCGATCGTCGGCAGGTGCTGATCCGCTTGACGGCCCGTGGGAAAGCAAAGCACGACGCGGCCGCCCCGATGATGGACGACGCCGCGGCGATGGTCTTCCCGTCGGAGTCGGATCGTGAGCTGTTGCAGTCTCTGCTCCGGGCCCTCGAGACCAACGCGAAGACGGCCTCGATCACCCACTGACCTTTCTCGGCGTCCGGTCTCGGACGCGGTCTCCGCCGTAACCTGCCAGGTCGGCCGCTTTCGTGATCTCTTTTTAACATGTTTCATATTGCAATAGTGTCCACGGAAAGTATTGTTCCGATGCAGCGCAGCCAGCGCTCTCGCCGCGAACCGAAGTGGACACCCGTTCATGAACATGAAGAAATACTTCGAGGGGCCAGCGACCAGCCTCGACGATCAGATCGAAAGCTACGCAACCTCCCGAGTGCCCGACGACCAACGCTGGCGGCGGCCGGCGATCCTGCTGGTCCTCACCGGCAACGTGACCGCGATGTTCTGGTTCGCCCTCGGCGGCCAGATCGGGTTTCTGGTGGGATGGCCGATGTTCCTGATCCCCGTGGCGTACATGGTGATCGGTGCGACGCTCGTCGGCAGCCTCATCATGCGTATCGCCAGCCAAGAGGGTCTGTCGCTGCCACTGCTCACCCGCGGGCTCGGGTTCGGAACCAAGGGTTCTGCCGTCGCCTCGCTCGTCTACGCGGTCAACTACGTGTTCTACTTCATCTTCGAGGGCAGCATCGTCTCACACGGGCTCAGTGAGCTCGCGGGGATCGAGATCGACTCCGCCTGGGCCACAGTGGTATTCGCGCTGGTCGCACTCGTGGCGCTGTTCTTCTCCTGGCGCGGTATGCACTCGATGAACATTCTGCAGCGCTTCGGGATGCCGATCTTCCTGATCCTGTTCGCCGTCGGTATGTACATGCTCGCCAGCGGTTACGTACTCGTCGGGCCCGGCGAATGGGAAGCGACCGGAGGATTCACCGCCACCGCACTGTGGCAGGCCTTCAGCCTCGCGAACGGGCAGGTCGTGTTCCAAGCACTCATCGCCACCGACTACGGACGGTTCGTCAAGAAGAGCGTCAGCTATGTCGGAACGGCCGGACTGATGCTGGCAGAACTGCTGATGATCGTAGTCGTGATGATTCTCGGTGTGTTCCTCGGTTTCACGATGCTGCGTCATTTCACCGGAACCACTGCAACACCGGAACTCTCGGCCACCGACCCGGGACTGTACTTCGCCATCGTCATGGGTCTGCTCGGCGTGACCTTCGCGGTGGTCACCCAGGTCCGCATCAACGTCATGAACCTGTACTCCGGATCCCTGGCCCTGTCCAACGCGTGGGATGTGCTCTCGCCCAGGAAGGTCGGGCGTCAATGGTGGATGGTGGCGCTACTGGTGGTGGGCGTGCTGTGCTACCCCGTCAACATTCTGCAGTACACCGACAAATTCCTGGCCGTCACCGGCATCATGACCAACACGTGGATCTTCATTCTGCTCGCGGACTACTTCGTATGCAGAAGACTGCTCGGCCTGGCACCCCGCGACAACATCGAGTTCCGCGAAGGGCGAGTGCGCAATTGGAACCCCTGCGGCATCATCGCCATGGCAGCGGGCGTCGCGGTGGGCGGACTCGGCGTGTTCGGCCTCTACCCGTCGTATTACGCGTCGTTCATCGCCATGCTTCTCGGTCCTCTTCTCTACGTTCCGCTCACGATGGCAACCCGCGGACAGTTCTACGAACCACCGAAATCGAACGACCCCCTCATCGCCGAAAGGATTGTGGCGTCATGACATTCACTGCAGCGGCCGTCCAATTCGAGCCCACGCTGTTCGCCAAGGAATCGAACGTCGCCGCTCTGACTGACCTCGTGGAGAAGGCGGCCTCGGACGGAGCGCGCCTGATCACGACACCCGAGATGGCAACCACCGGCTACTGCTTCCACGACACCGAGGAAGCGGCAACCGTCGTCGAACAGATCCCCGGCCCCACCACCGAGACGTTCGCCGAGATCGCGTCCCGTCGTAACTGCTACATCGTCGTGGGCATGCCCGAAGTCGATGCGACGAGCGGATTGTTCTACAACAGTGCAGTTCTCATCGGTCCCGAGGGAATCGTCGGCACACACCGCAAGACGCATCCGTACATCGCCGAGCCCAAATGGGCGGCCCCGGGCGATCTCGGGCACCAGGTGTTCGAGACCCCGCTCGGTCGCATCGCACTGCTCATCTGCATGGATCTGCACTTCCTGGAGACGGCGCGTGTGGTTGCGCTTCAGGGTGCCGACGTGATCTGCCACATCAGCAACTGGCTCGCCGAACGCACTCCTGCCCCCTACTGGATCAGTCGGGCCTTCGAGAACAACTGCTACGTCATCGAGAGCAACCGCTGGGGTCTCGAACGAACCGTTCAGTTCAGCGGCGGCACCTGCATCATCGAACCCGACGGAAACGTGGCCGGTCGCCTCGACGTCGGTGACGGTATTGTCCTCGGCGACATCGACATTCGTCGCACACGAGAGGCCGGGCCCGTGCGCAGGCCGAATCTGTACCGTGAACTGCAGACCAACACGTACGCGTGGAACCCGCTCGATTTCTTCACCCTCTACGGACACTCGCCCTTACCGGCTGGGCGGACTTCGTCGGTGAGCGTCGTGCAATGCACTCCGGGGACGTCGATCGACGGCAATCTCGACGACATCGAGCAGTGGGCCGCCGGCCTCGCGGGCGCGAGCGATCTCATCGTGTTTCCCGAACTGTCCGTCACCGGGCCGGTCTCCGCGGATCGGCCGCCGCGCGAGGTCGGGGAGTCGATCGACGGGACGTCGCTCGCACGCGTCGTCGATATCGCTGCCCGGCATGGTGTTTCGATGGTCGTCGGTGTGGCCGAGCGCGACATCGGATCCGATCGGGTGTACAACTCCGCAGTGCTGGTTCAGCCGAACGGAACCTGCACGGCGTACCGCCAGATCCATCTGTCCGTCGAACACACCTCGCTGTTCGACGCGGGCGACCGCTGGACCGTCGTCGACCTTCCCGTCGGGAGAGTGGGAATGCTCGTCGGTCACGATGCACTGTTGCCGGAGACCGGCCGAATTCTGGCGCTGCGTGGCTGTGATCTGATCGTTTGCCCGGCCGCACTCGCCGGCACTTTCGTCGGCTCCCACCCGGGAACCGACATCCCTCATGCAGCAGAGATTCCCACCGGAGCCGATCCCACGCACTGGCATCACATGCGCGTCCGGGCAGGCGAGAACAACGTGTACTTCGCGTTCGCCAACACGATCGACACCGACCGCGGAATTGCCGGACACAGCGGAGTATTCGGGCCCGACACCTTCGCCTTCCCCCGAACCGAAGCCCTCGTCGACAGTGACGCACGGGGCCACGCGACCTGCGTCGTGGACACCACGAGCCTGGGTGGGGCGTACCCCACCAACGTCGTGCGCCGCAAAGACCTCGTACTGATGCGGCAACCACACCAGTACGGAATCCTCTCGACGGCCTGAGTGGCCGAAAACGCCAGTGGCGTGGTCATGTCCCCGCTGGGGCACACAACCACGCCACTGGCTATCTGGTCGTTCCGCAGGCTCCACTCCTGCGAAGCGCACTTACTCCTTGGAGAGGTTCGTCCTCGGAATCTCTTCCGTGCGATCGGTCGTCCAGTCGCGGTTCGGTGCGGCGCCGCCACTGGGGGTCGGGCGAGGACCGGCGTCGGTGCGGGCCGGCTGACGGTGTCCACCGTTGCCGCCGCCGCGCAGCAGCAGAACGACTCCGGCGATCAGCGAGATGACACCGAGGATGCCGGCGACGATCGGAACGGTGCGGCCGAAGAGCGACAGCTTGTCCTGTCCGTCCTTCGCCTGCTGGATCTGGTACTCGACGGTGTTCTCGTCGAACGTGATCGGGGCCTTCAGTACGTCGACCTCGGGACGGCCTGCCTCACGGCCGTAGTACTGGTGGATCTGCTCTTCGCCCTTGACGACGACGCCGGTCTCGGGCTCGACCCACAGGGTGCGGGTGTTCTCGTACCAGCGGGTCATCGTCACCGGTGCGGTTCCACCTTCGACGCCCCAGGTGTCGGCGGGCAGCGTGACCTTGTTGGTCGGCAGGTTCACCACGGTCGACAGGTCGACCGGTCCGACGGTCTGCTGGTACTGGTACACCGGCGTGCCGTTGATCTCGGTTTCCTCGACGAAGTCGATGTCCTTCGAGGCGCGCGCGTTGACGTCGAAGTACGGGTAGCTCTTCTGCTCGGCGTTGAACGGGAACTTGTACTGCAGACCGGTGTGGGCCACTTCCTCGGCCGGCTTGTCGCCTGCCACCTGAATGGTGCCGATCGGGCTTTCGACGGGCATCGAGGTCTTGCGATCGATGGTCACGCGGTCGACCGTGGCGGTCAGCAGTCCGGTGTCGGCCTGCTTGTCGGTGCGGCGCAACGTCTGTCCGGCCTGAAGAGTCATGATGTCGGCGTCGGAGGGATCCTCGACGGTGACGAATCGCTGTGAGGTCAGCGGAACGTTCTGATCGACCACGGCGCGACCGGCTGCCAGCGACCGCGCGTCGAGGACGCTTCCGGTGCCGGTGGAGACTGTGGTGACCTCGAGGTCGAGTGGAGTCTTCTCGAGCGCCGAGACGGTGTAGGTGGGGATGAGGATGGCGGCAACCACCAGAAATGCGCCCAAGCCGATGAGGAAAAGGGCCAATATCCGGCTCGGCCCTGAGCGCTCCGCCATGCTGAATCTCCTTAGTCGACCGCTTCACTGGAAGACACCGCAGGCGGGATCGTACGAATTCCCCGATGCGCTGCCCGATTTCTTACGACACGTCGCAGGTGACAGTAACAGTCGACAGTGGCACCGGTCTCGTCCATGCCGGTTCGACACGGCACACTTGAGCCACCATGAGCACTCGAGTCCACTCGGCGTCCGTCGTACCGTTGCGTGCCTTCGTGCCCGCTCTGGAGGGGATGCGGGCAGTTGCCGCGCTCGGCATCGTCGTCACCCACGTCGCATTCCAGACCGGGGCCGCCAATTCCCCGCTGATGGGCCGAGTCTGGGGCCGGTTCGATCTCACGGTGGCGATCTTCTTCGCGCTGTCGGGATTTCTGCTGTGGCGCCCGCATGCCGCGCAGGCCCGCGGACTCACGCAGGCGCAGCCCACTCGCCGCTACTTCTGGTCACGCGCAGTGCGCATCCTGCCCGCCTACTGGGTGGTCACGGTGCTCGTCCTGCTGTTTCTGCCGCACGCAGGCGGGGACTATCGGGTGTGGCTGGCCAACCTGTCGCTGACCCAGGTGTTCGTACCATTGACGCTGACCGAGGGCATGACGCAGATGTGGTCACTGTCGGTGGAGGTGGCGTTCTATCTGTTGCTGCCGCTGTTCGCCTGGCTGATGATCCGGCTTCGGGGATCGTCGGCGAGGTACCGGGTGTGGGTTCTGCTCGCTGCGTCCGCGGTGACGCTTTCCTGGGCGTTCATTCCGATCGCGACACCGGAAGCCATCCATCACGACAACTGGTTGCCCGGCTACTTCCCGTGGTTCGCCGCCGGCATGGTGCTTGCCGAAGTATCGGTCGGTCCGCAGATGTGGGTGCATCGTTGGGCGCGTCGCACATGGGTGATGCCCGCGATCGCGGTGACGGCATTCGTTCTGTCGGCGACGCCGCTGGCGGGCCCACAGGGATTGGTGCGGCCCGAGCCGTGGCAGTTCGAGCTCAAGATCGTCTTCGGTGCCGTGCTGGCGTTCGCGATGCTCTCGCCGTTGGTGCTGGCCGATTCCGGCCGCAGGCATCGGGTGTTCGAGCATCCGGTGATGCTGACCCTCGGCCGCTGGTCGTACGGGATCTTCATCTGGCACCTGGCCGTGCTCGCCGTCGTGTTCCCGGTGTTCGGCATCGTCCCCTTCTCCGGCGGCATGTGGTTCGTGCTGACGGTGACCCTGGCGCTCTCGATTCCGGTCGCTGCCGCGAGCTATGCGCTGGTGGAAGAGCCGGCCCGGCGCAGGTTCGCGCCGAAGAAGGCGGTCACGGCTTCCGCATCGCGCTGACGGCCAACGCGACGATGCCGATCAACGAGGCCAGCTGCACCGCGTAGGACCCGCCCACATATCCGTCGGCCGACCGCCACGGCCCGAGTGAGAGCAGCGCTGCTCCCAGCAGGGCGAATCCTCCTGCTGCGCAAACCGATACGCGAGACGTGAGCTCCGACCCGTAACGGCGGTTCAGCAGCGCCGAGCCGGCACCGAGAACCAGCACCGAGATCGCGCCGACGACGCCTGCCAGCACGATCGCCGCGCCGAGCAGCGCCGCGAACGCCACCGGGGTGCTACGCCAGGGTCTGGGCGCGGGGCCCGGATCGACGACGCCGCGAGGCCGTCGCAGCGCCGCGATCAGCAACGGAATCAACAGCAGTAGTCCGCCGAAGATCCCGAGTCGATACCAGCGGTCGGTGGTGAAATCCAACGACACCGTGCCCGACGCCCCGGCCGGGACGATCCAGGCCTGCTGCCAGCCGTCGACGACCACCGGGGTGAGTTCGGTCCCTCCGGGTGTGGTTGCCCGCCAGCCGCTGTTGTTGCTTTCGGGGATGACGAGCAGGCGATCCGAGGTGCTCGAGGTGAGGGTCACTTCGCGGTGATCGGGGCTCCATGCTGTGGTGCGCGCCGCCTGCGGTGCAGACGTGTCCGGCCACAACGCCGGAATGGGCATGGTGCGCAGTCGAAGCCCGTCGACGAAGAACGACGCTCCGGGTTCGACGACGATGTCCTGGCGTCCCTCGGGGAGCGACACGGGATTGACGAACTTTTCGTTGACCGGGATGTCCGCGTCGCAGACCGATGCGGGTAGAGCTGCGCCGGAACGGAATTGGTCTGCGGTCGCCGTCACCGAGGTGCGCACCGTCTGCCCCGCGATGGACACCAGGGGTCCGTCGAAGCAGTCGACCGTGATCTGCCGGTCACCGTCGTACGGCGGCCCGATCGGCTCACCGGCGGACAACGGTGTGACCTCGGCAAATCCGGGCGGTTGAGATTGGATGAAGCCCAACGAGTTTCGGTCGAGTACGCCGTCCCAGTCGACGATGGACAGCACGATCCTGTCGGTCACGTACGGTGCCAACGCGAGTGTCGTCGAACCGTCGGTATCCACATCGCGCACCATCGGACCGTTGCCCAGGTTCACTGCCACCCGCGTGGGGTGGGCAGGCAATGCGCCGAGGCTGGGGCTCAGCTCGAGGCCGTCCACCAGTGTCGGAGCGGGCAATTGGATGGTGAGAGTGGGGTCGGTGCCGGCTCGATCGGTGATCGACTTCTCCGGTGCCGTCCACGACGTACGCGGGTCGCCGTCGGTGGCGGCGAAGGCCGAACCGTCGAGGTCCGCGACGTCGGACGCCCCGCTCGCCAACGGCCGGCCGGGCTGGGCCAGCAGGGCCTCGAGCTCGGGGGACTGCCGTGTGCGTACCGTGAGGTCGGGGATCACCGCGGTGCCCATCGGGACGTCGATCGTGCGCGAGAAGCGGCCCAGTTCCTCCGGCGACTTGGACAGTCCACTGCTGCACCGGATTCGATCGTCGGTGTCCAGGCAACCGGAGCGGCCCGGAAATTCTTGGCCCAGCTCCCACGCGTCGACGCTCGCGCCCGCAGGAGTGGGCGGCAACACCGCGCGATGCACGATGGAGACCGGCTTCGGGTTGTCCCGGTCGGAGTAGTCGTCCACCGACACCTCGCTGATGCCGAACTGACTGCCCCGGGTGCCGTCGACCGTCGACTTCGCGGTGATGCGCAGCCACGGAGTTTCCCCACCGGGCAGCGACACCGTCATCGGGTCTCCCGGCTTGTCCACCCGGGCCGCCGTCGAGCCGTTCGGAGTGGTGACCTCGACCCACTTGACCGGGTCTCCGATCGTTCCCGGGCTGGTCCGCATGTGCAGCAGCCCGCCGCGCACCGGAGTATCGAAATCGAGTTGAAGCCATTGCCCCACAGCGCGTTCGATGCCGTTGCTGATCCAACCGGTGGCCAGGTCGCCGTCCACTGCGGCCGCTACCCCGCTGCCGGGCACACTGCCCCCGATCTGAGTCGCGTCCGACGCCGAACTCGACGCGGTCAACGTCGCGCCTTCCCACTCGGCGTCCACGGTCTGCGCCCCGTACACCGGATAATCGGGCACCTCGTTGAGCGAACGACGGGGCTCGTCGGCGGCCCGCAACGCGGAGTTGTGATTGTCCACCTGACCGAAGTCGGTCTCGCGATTCATCGGTGTGTCGGTCACCGTCACCGAATCGATGGGCAGGCCGGCAGCAGCTGCATCCGACGCCAACAGCGTCGGTCCGGCCGGAACGGGCAGGCGAACACCGTTGTTGCGCAACTCGTTCGATCGCAGAATCGACTCGGGGCCGCCCTGCACCACCGGCACTCGATCCACATCGACCGTGTACGGACCGGAGGCAGGTACGTCCGCTGCGGCATCGACCGCGTAGATCTCTACGGCCGGATACGGAGGCCGTAGATCGCCGTCCAGAACCACCCCGTCCACCTGACCGGGGGCCACGTCCTCGCCGAACTCTGCCACCTTCTCGAGCCCCGGCGAACCGTCGAGCACGCGGTGGACGGACGCCGGTCGGGTGGACCGCGAATCCTCCGGATCCAGGTCGTTGCGCACGACGACGTAGCTGATGCCCTGTCCCACAAGGGTGTCGGCCAAGCCGGTCGACGGCCTGCCGTCGGCGAAGAGTCGTTGCACCGAGTCGAGGGCGCGAATGGCACCGGGCGGCGTGAGCGGCACCGCATCTCGGACGGCCCAGGGCGTGGTCGCGAGAGCCTGCAACGGCTCGTCGCGCGTCAGGCCCCAAGTCTGCAGAGCGAACGGTGCGCCGGGCACGATCAGTGCACGCTGTGCGTCGGAACCATCGGGACTCGAGCCGGAGGCATGGGCGGTGAGCCAGTCCGCGGCGTCGTGCCAGTACTGCGGCACGGCCTCGTACGCACCGCGCGGCGCGAGCTTGCCCGTCCATGCCAGCGCCGTCGAGAGCGTCAGCGCCACCAGGACCAGCGCGGTCACCGCCATCATCGGGTGCTTCTCGGGATGCGCGACGGCCGCTCGCCACGTCGGCCGTGGAACCGAACCCGGCAGTGGAACCCGAGCCAGCAGATGAGCGAGGCCGAGTACCAACGGGATTCGGATGACCGGCTCTAGTTTGTGAATGTTGCGCAGAGGTGCGCCCGCGGAATC
Organism: Rhodococcus sp. 05-2254-5; assembly: GCF_002258575.1. NCBI lineage: Bacteria > Bacillati > Actinomycetota > Actinomycetes > Mycobacteriales > Nocardiaceae > Rhodococcus > Rhodococcus sp. 05-2254-5. The sequence goes on from NZ_NOZG01000027.1 coordinate 107,374, forward strand.
GAGGAACACTCGCACGGTTGCCGCGAACGGACCGTCGAGATCGCCGACGAACCCCGCGCCCAGGCCGACGAGGCCGACGAACAACATGATCGTCAATCGGCCACGGGCCGGCATCGAGCGCATCGCCAGACCCGCAATGCCTGCGGCCGCGATCAAGCCGGTCGCGATCACGGCAGCAGGCTGAGTCACCAGCACGGCGCCCGCCACCCGCTCGGGAGAGACGAACGGGGTCCAGCTGCCGGTACCGCGCAGCACCTCGGTCAGCGACGTCCATTGGGTCGTCGTGCCGGACGACTCGATGTAGTCGAGAAACGGCGGAGAGACCTTGCCCAGCAACAGCAGTGGGACGATCCACCACAGTGTCGCCAGCACCAGAAAGCCGGTCCACCAGGCCGCGAACACCAGCCAGCGGCGGTTCGGCCGGTGGCACAGCAGCCAGATGACGGCCACCAGAACGGCGGCGGCCGTCGCGACGGCATTGACCGCGCCCATCAACGCCACGGCCAGCGCCGATTGTGCCGCCGCACGCCGAACCGTATTTGTTGCGGACCGACTGTTCAGGCAACGAACGATGGGAACGAGCACCCACGGCGCGAGCATCATCGGCATCGTCTCCGAGGAGATCGACGCCAGAGTGGTGATCACCCTGGGGGACAGCACGAATGCTGTCGCTGCGATCAGACGGGAAGTGCGGCTGCCGACACCGAGTGCCTCGGCGAGCCGGACGATTCCCCAGAAGCCGGCGACGAGTAGCAGCGCCCACCAGATGCGCTGCGTGATCCACGGTGGGATCGACAGCAGATCACCGCCGGCGAAGAACGCCCCGTGCGGGAAGAAGTAGCCGTAGGCCTGATTCTGCACCTGGCCCAGCGGAGCGGCGCTGTTCCACTGATGCGAGGCGCGTTCGAGAAATCCGAGAGGGTTCTGCGCCAGGTCGTACTTGGTATCGGCGACGGTGAAGCCCGGGACCTGCAGAAACGTGAGCAGGAATGCGAGAGCGGAGACTCCGAAGAGCCAAATCCGACCGAGCGGCTCGGCCGAGATCAACGATCCACGTGAGCGACCAGCGTCAGCGGCTGCCGTACTCAACCTGGTTCAGCAAGGACGAGTCGGCGTTTCCGGTGCGATCGATGTCCGGCCGAGAGTTGTCTGCTGCACCGGCGGTGACTCCGAATACGACGCCGGCACCCAGTACGGCTCCGACGACGGCGGCAATGACACCCGGGACAGCGAACTTCATCTCGGTTCTCCAGTCAGTCGGCTCAGTGAAGCAGTGGGCGAGGTTGTCCCCCACGCGGGCATCACGGTATCACCTGCACCCTGTGAACCGGCCGGTGGACGCGTTACTTTCCGGGAGGAACGATCAGCACGGGTCGATGGCTGTGCCGCAGCACGTGCTCGGCCACCGAGCTCTGCAGTAGGGCCCGCAGCCCCGTGGTGCCTCTGGTGCCGGTGACGATGATGTCGACGTTCATCTCGTCGGCCTTCTCCACGATCGCGCTCCAGATGGCGGTGGTGCATTCGGTGCACTGGCCTTCCACCTTCAGGCCTGCGGCCTCGGCCAGGGCGACGCCCTCGCTGTTGGTCACCTTCGCATCGGTGAGAGCGACGTCCTCGGCCTCGTCGTCCGGCACCCACTCGGGCTGCATGACACCCGACAGACCTGACATCCGCGCTGCTTGACGCACCATCGGTTCCCAGGCCGTGACGACGATCGCGCGAGAGGTGGTGAGAAACCGTCCCGCATAGTCGATGGCTCGTTTGGCGTTGTCGGAACCGTCGTAGGCAATGAGTATGAGGTCAGCAGTCATGGTGGTGATTCTCCTCATGTCGCTTTCGTCCAGATTACCCCGCCCCCGCCCCGGATCAATGTGGGTTTCGGTCGCTCGGAGTGCAACAAAGTCGCATTGATCCCAACCGGAGGGCGGTCAGCAACACGCAACTTCTCGGCTACCGTCGTATTCCATGCGACTTCGGTTTTCGGTTCGGTCCGCTGCAGCAGTGACGGTCGGGGTGGGGTTGCTCGTCTCGTGTTCCAGTGAATCGTCGCAGGTGGCCTCGACGCAGTCGGCTCCGTCCTCGACGACGACCGCTCCGCAGACGACGGTCCCGCAGTCGACGCCTCCGCCGGCCGACGCGTGTGTCACCTTCGTCGACGGTCTGACCGAGCGACAACGTCTCGCTCAATTGCTCACCGTGGGCGTCACCGGAACGCAGGACGCGATTCGGATCATGTCCACCGAGCAGGTGGGCGGGATCTTCGTCGGCAGCTGGACCGACGAGTCGATGCTCGGTAACCGTGAGGTTCCGCAGGTGCTCGACGCGTCCGCGGTGGCACCGATGGTGACGATCGACGAAGAAGGCGGACGCGTGTCGCGGGTTGCCGATCTGTTGGGTGCGGCACCGTCGGCGCGGGAACTGGCGCAGACGATGTCGGTGGACGAGGCGTATCAGGAGGCCTTGACGCGAGGCCGGGGACTGAAGGATCTCGGCGTCACCGTCGACTTCGCGCCGGTTGTCGACGTCAGTGCTCAGCCCGATGATTCCGTCATCGGCGACCGCTCGTTCTCCGACGATCCGCAGGTCGTCATCGAGTACGCGGGGGCGTACGCGAAGGGGTTGAAGGATGCGGGTGTCGAGCCGGTCATCAAGCACTTTCCCGGGCACGGCTCGGGTTCGGGTGACTCGCACACCGGGGCCGTCACCACGCCGCCGCTCGACGAGCTGAAAGCCAAGGATCTGCTGCCGTTCGCCGCGCTCGACACTACCGGAGTGGGCGTCATGGTCGGCCACCTCGACGTGCCAGGACTGACCGACCCCGGTGTTCCCGCCAGCATCAGCCCTGCGGCCATGGCGTTGCTGCGCGACGGCGTCGGATACGGAGCGAAGCCCTTCGACGGTCCGATCTTCACCGACGACCTCAGTGGCATGGCGGCGATCACGGCCCGGCTCGGGATCGTCGACGCGGTCGAGTCGGCGTTGGTGGCCGGAGCCGATGTGGCGTTGTGGCTGACCACCGATCAGGTGCCGGCGGTGTTGGACAATCTGGAGGACGCAGTGGCGACGGGGCGCCTTCCCGCAGCCCAGGTGGACGAGGCGGCGGCGACGGTTGCCCGGTTCAAAGGGGCGTGCGGAGCCTGATCGGTCGTCGCTCGACCTTACTGTGGAGTAACGTCTAGTGCTTCGTACGTATTGGAGGATCCATGGCTGGCGGCACCAAGAGACTGCCCCGCGCCGTCCGCGAGCAGCAGATGCTCGACGCGGCAGTGGATGTGTTCTCCGACAACGGGTTTCACGAGACATCGATGGATTCGATCGCCAAGAAGGCGGCCATCTCGAAGCCGATGCTCTATCTGTACTACGGCTCGAAAGACGAGCTGTTCGCTGCGTGCATTCATCGTGAGGGCCTCAAGTTCGTCGAGGCCCTGACGCCCGCTGCAGACCCGACCCTGACGCCGCGCGAACAACTGCGCCGTGCGCTGGTCGGTTTTCTCGGCTTCGTCGGCGAGAACCGAAAGTCGTGGATGGTGCTCTACCGCCAGGCGATCGGTCAGCAGGCTTTCGCCTCGCAGGTGCAGAGCAGCCGAGACCGGTTGATCGAGCTGACCGCAGGTCTGCTGGCGATGAGTACCCGAGACCCGGAACAGTCACAGAACTTCGGGCTGATGGCCGTAGCGCTGGTCGGGGCCGGTGAGGCCGTGGCCGACCGCGTGGCAGGCGGAGAAATCGAGGTCGACGCGGCAGCGGACCTCCTGGAAAACCTGGCGTGGCGCGGACTCGCCGGCAAGAAAACTGCCACAACCTAGGCTGCCGCCACCTACACAGCCGAACTCGAAGTTATGGACGGAAATCCGAGGAAATCCGTCCATAACTTCGAGTTCGAGCCAACTCAGCGCAGGGTTCCCGTCAGATGCGGGTAACCCTTCTTCGGGTTCTTCAGTGACAGGTCCCAGCCGGTACCGACGGCATCGGCGTAGGCATTGATCGTCGCGGGCAGGATGATCGGCTTGCCGAATCGGATGCTGTACTTCACGGCCTCCGGGATGCGGCCTTCGACCGTCTGCAGTACCGCTGCAGCACTCCACATTCCGTGTGCGATGGTCTTCGGGAAGCCGAAAGCCTTTGCACCGAGCGAGGATACGTGGATCGGGTTGCGGTCTCCGGAGATGGCCGCGTACCGGCTGATGATCCGCTGATCGACGCGCAGGGTGCGGGTCGGGGGCGGCGGTACCTCGTCTGCAGGCGGTGTTTCACGGGGTCCACCCGAGAGCGAGGTCTTCTGCAGGCTCAGGAAGCTCGAGGTCTGCTTCCAGACCAGTTCGCGTCCCACCTTGACCTCGCTGATCAGGTCGACCAGCAAGCCCTTGCGGTGCTCGCGCAGATTCTCCGCGTGCACTCGAATATCCAGCGGCTCCGATGCCGAGATGCCGCGGAACTGCTCGATGACGTTCTCGGCGTGCACCGAACCGATGGCGGCGAACGGAAAGCCCTTGGACACCATCAGTTTCATCACTGTCGGGAACACAAGCGTGAACGGGTAGGTGATCGGGAGTTGATCGCCGAATCGCAGCCCCGTCGCGCGGCAGTAGCCGGCCAGGTTGTCCTGGTCCACTCGCAGGCCCTTGAGCTCGAACACGGTGCTGGGCACCGTCTTCGACTTGGACCCGAGGAAGGGCAAGGCACCCAGTGCAGCCGAGGTGTAGATCTGGGACGTCTTCGGCTGCTCGGTGAGCGTGACGGTGCTCATGCGCCGAGGAGGCTCTGGCCGCACACGCGCACGACCTGCCCGGTGACGGCGTTGGATGCGGGAGAAGCGAAGTAGGAGACCAACTCCGCGACGTCGACGGTCTCGCCGCCCTGCAGCAGCGAGCTCATGCGCCGTCCGGCCTCGCGGGTGGCGAACGGGATGGCCGCCGTCATCGCGGTCTCGATGAAGCCGGGAGCAACCGCGTTGATGGTGATGTTCTTCTTCGCGAGCACCGGTGCGGAGGCGTGCACCAGGCCGATGACGCCGGCCTTGGAGGTGCCGTAGTTGGTCTGGCCGCGGTTGCCAGCGATACCGGCGATGGACGAGACGTCGACGACGCGGCCGCCGTCCTTGAGCGCGCCCGAGGCCACCAGCTCGTCGGTAATACGCTGCGGCGCAGCGAGATTGACGCCGATGACGGAGTTCCAGCGGGCGTCGTCCATGTTCGCGAGGGTCTTGTCGCGGGTGATGCCGGCGTTGTGCACGATGATGTCGGCACCGCCGTGGCGCTCGAGCAGGTGCTTCGAGAGGACCTGGCCGGCGTCGGGCGAGGTGACGTCGAGGGCCAGCGAGGTACCGCCGACCTTGTTGGCCGTCTGCGAGAGTGCTTCTCCCGCTGCGGGAATGTCTGCGGCGATGACGGTGGCTCCGTCACGGGCGAGAACCTCGGCGATGGTGGCACCGATGCCGCGGGCAGCGCCGGTGACGACGGCGACCTTGCCGGCGAGCGGCTTGTCCCACGAGGCCGGTGCCTGCGAGTCGGCGTCGCCGACGACGATGACCTGGCCGTCGACGAAGGCGGACTTGGCCGACAGCAGGAAGCGCAGGGTGGATTCGAGGCCGGAGAGTCCGGTCGACGCGTTGGGGGAGATGTAGACGAGCTGAGCCGTCGCGCCGCGCTTGACCTCTTTGCCCACGCTGCGGGTGAAGCCTTCGAGGGCGCGCTGCGCGATGTGCTCGTCGACGCTCGACGTTTCTTCGGGGGTGGTGCCGATGACGACGACGCGAGCCGAGGGTGCCAGGTTGCGGATGACCGGCTGGAAGAACTTGAAGAGCTGCTCGAGCTCGGCGACGTTACCGATGCCGGTGGCGTCGAACACCAATCCGCCGTGCTTGTCGTCGTGCGGCTGCGACTGCGGGTAGTCCGAGAGCAGCTCACGCAGCGGCTCGACGAGGCGGCCGTTGCCGCCGATCAGGACCGGTCCGGCCAGTGGCGGCTCGCCTGCCTTGTAGCGGCGCAGCTTCTCGGGCTGCGGCAGGCCGGCCTGCTTGGCGATGAAGGCTCCCGGCGCGGACGCGAGGAACGTTGAGTAGAGATCTGGGGCTCCCTTGGAGGCTGCCACTGTCGTACCTTTCATTCAGCGCTGCTCGCTCTGAGGGCGAGGCGCACGACCGGGTGTCGACAACCAACTTACTCGCCAGTAAGATGAAACTCCACCAGGGCCATTCCCCACATGCTGGGGACGATGTTTGGAGACGTCAGTGACAAGCAAGCAGCTACGACCGGTCGCAATCGTCGGTGGCAACCGCATTCCGTTCGCGCGTTCGGACAAGAAGTACGCGCTGGCGTCCAACCAGGACATGCTCACCGCCACCATCGACGGTCTCGTCGCCCGTTTCGGTCTGCAGGGCGAGCGTCTCGGTCTCGTCGCAGCCGGTGCCGTGCTCAAGCATTCGCGGGACTTCAACCTCACCCGTGAGGTCGTGCTCGGCAGCGCGCTGAGCCCGTACACCCCGGCATTCGACATCCAGCAGGCCTGCGGTACCGGTCTGCAGTCGATCATCGCCGTCGGCGACGCCATCGCCTCGGGCCGGATCGACGCCGGTATCGGCGGCGGCGTGGACACGACGTCCGACGCTCCGATCGGCGTCAACGACGAACTGCGCGAGTTCCTGCTCTCGCTCAACCGGGCGAAGAGCACCACCGCTCGCCTCAAGCTGCTCGGCAACGTCCGTCCCGGCATGCTCGGCATCGAGATCCCCCGCAACGGTGAGCCGCGTACCGGCCTGTCGATGGGTGATCACGCCGCCATCACCGCGAAGGAATTCGGTATCCGCCGCGAGGACCAGGACGAACTGGCCGCAGCGAGCCACCACAACATGGCGGCCGCATACGACCGTGGATTCTTCGACGACCTGGTGACGCCGTTCCTCGGCCTGACCCGCGACGACAACCTGCGTCCGGGATCGACCGTCGAGAAGCTGGCCACCCTCAAGCCGGTCTTCGGAACCAAGCTGGGCGACGCCACCATGACGGCCGGCAACTCGACTCCGCTGACCGACGGCGCGTCGGCTGCGCTGCTGTCGAGCGACGAATGGGCTGCCGAGCGCAACCTGCCGGTGCTGGCGCACCTCGTCGATTCCGAGACCGCCGCCGTCGATTACATCCACGGCAACGGATCGTTCAAGGACGGCCTGCTGATGGCCCCGACGTACGCGATTCCGCGTCTGCTCGCCCGCAACGGTCTGACGTTGCAGGACTTCGACTACTACGAGATTCACGAAGCATTCGCCTCGGTGGTGCTCGCGACGCTGCAGGCGTTCGAGAGCGATGCGTACTGCAAGGAGCGTCTGGGACTCGACGGTGCGCTCGGTTCCATCGACCGCAGCAAGCTCAACGTCAACGGGTCCTCGCTCGCCGCGGGCCACCCGTTCGCCGCGACCGGTGGACGCATCGTCGCATCGCTGGCGAAGATGCTGGCCGAGAAGGGTTCGGGCCGCGGCCTGATCTCGATCTGCGCGGCCGGTGGCCAGGGCGTCACCGCCATCATCGAGCGCTGATCACCGCAGCTTCGGCTGCTCCCCGATACGGGGACACGATCTGGGGGTCACAGGGTCGGCGGATCCGGCAAACGAGGGGTTTTCGGATCTGCTGATCACAACGTCGAAAAGGCACGCAGAGCTCGCTCTGCGTGCCTTTTCGTATTCGGTCAGCCGGGTATGCCGCTCTCCGGCGGAGTCGATTCGTCCCCGGTGTATTCCTCCACTGCCGAGTCTCCGATGTCGGTCTGCAACACGGGAGTCAGATACTCGGGTACACCTCCACGGATCTGGAAGACACTGGCTCCGGAGATTCCGAGGTGGCTTTCGTCGGAGTATCGGAACGGGGCCAGCTGCGGGCCTTGGAAGTCCATTCCGCCGTCCTGGATCGCGGAGACGATGCCCTCACGGGTGGGGTTCTCGCCGGCCGCCTGAAGTGCCTGTACGAACGCGTACGCCTGGCTGAGTCCGTAGATGCGGTAGTTGGTCAGTGGGTCACCTGTTCCGTTCTGAGCCCAGACCTTCTGCCACAGTTGCGTCCACGGATTCTCGGGGGAGTCGACGCCGGGGATGTATTCGAGCGAAATCATGCCTTCGAGGGACTGGGCACCGTTGGTGACCGCGCCCTGGGAGAAGCGTCCGAGCAGAGAACCGACCAGGTCGACGTCGGAGCCGATCGAACTGTAGAACCACTCGGGATCGTAGTTGAGCCGCATCGCGGTCAGTTGGCTCAGTGCGGTGTACGACGGGACGTTGAAGCCGAGCACGAGGTCGGCTCCGGCACCCTGTAGAGCGGCGATCTGTGGTGCGACATCGGTGTTGCCGGAGGTGTAGCGCACGACCTCGACGATCTGGTCGTCGAGATACTGGCGTACCGCGGCTTCGCTGTCCCTGCCGAGATCGTCGTCCTGGAGGAACAGCCCGACCTTGGCGTCGGGCCGGTTCTTCGTCACCCAGTCGCCGATGATCTTGCCCTCGACCTGGTAGTCGGGCTGCCAGCCGAAGGTATTCGGGTACTTCTCGGGGTCGTTGCCCCACATGATGGCGCCGGAGGAGACGAAGAGATCCGGCACACCCTCCTCGTTCAGGAAGTCGATGACTGCGCTGTGCGTCGCCGTGCCGAGTCCACCGACGACGGCGAACACTTCGTCCTGGAGGACGAGTTCGTTGACGACCTGGGTGGTGGTCGTCGGGTCATAGGAGTCGTCACGAACGACGTACTCGATCTGCCTGCCCTTGACGCCGCCCGCGGCATTGACGTAGTCGAAGTAAGCCTTTGCGCCCGTGGGTATTTCGCTGTATCCCGGTGCTGCGACCCCGGTCAGGGGGAAGTGGGCTCCGATCTTCACCGAGGTGTCGGTGATGCCGATCGTCGAACCTTCCGAGGATTCTGTTGCCTCGTCTCTACCGCCTGCACCGCACGCTGCGGCCAACGAGACGACGGCGACGAGTGCGGTCGTTCTGACCGCCACCGATCCGAACTTCTTCATTTCATCTCTTTTCTGGTTGAACGCAACCTTCGAAACGTGCCCACCAGACCCAGTGGGGCGAACAGGATGACCAGGACGGTGAAGATGCCGGTCACCAGTGGTGCGAGTTCGGCGGATTGCAGACTGCTCAGCCCCAGATCGAGCCCGAGGTTGGTGACCACCGGTGGGATGTAGGTGAGCAGCAGCGCCCCGATCAGTGCCCCGGACAGAGTGCCGAGCCCGCCGATGACGACGGCGGAGAGCAATGTCAGGGAGAGCGTCAGAGTGAACCCGCTCGGGGCCGCGATCCGCGCCGACATCGCGAGGACGGCACCTCCGGCACCCGCGCATGCGGCGCTGACGACGAACGCCAGGATGCGTGCCCGCCCGAGATCGATCCCGGACAGCTCGGCGGCTACTTCGTCGTCCCGAACGGCCCGCCAGCGACGGCCGATCCGGCTCGACGAGACGTTCGCCAACAGGAAGAACACGACGACGAGCAGCACCCAGCTGACGTAGGCGACGAATTTGGTTCCGCTGAGCTCGTTTCCGGTGACGAAGAACATCATGTCGTCGATCAGGTCCGGCACTTTAGGAGCCGGGACGACGAGACCCTGTTCACCGCCGAGGTAGTCCGAGAAGTACAGAGCCAGTCCCGGTACGGCGACGGCGAGCGCCAGCGTCGCACCGGCCAGGTACGGGCCGTGCAGTCGGGCGGCGGCCACTCCCACGACCACGCCCACCAGGGCAGAGATCACGGTGGCGGCCAGTAGTACGAGGGGCACCGACCATCCGGAATCGTTGGCCCGCAGCATCAATGCCGCGGTGTACGCACCGACGGCCATGAACGCACCGTGCCCGAGTGAGAGCTGCCCGCTCAGACCGGTCAGCACGGTCAATCCGCCGGCTGCGATCGCCAGGTACGCGACCGAGGTCAGCTGACTCTGACGGAAGGTGCTCAGTGATTCGAGCGCCAGCACGATGACGACGAGTCCGATGACAGCGCAGAGGAAGTGGCGTCGTACCGGGGTGGCCGTGATTCGAGTGAGAGTTGCGTTCACGTCATACCCTCCTGGCTGCTGCGCTGGCGAACAACCCGCTCGGGCGGACGAGGAGAACGACGATCAGAATGATCAACGCCGCGCTCGACACGAGGTCCTGGCCGAGGTAGCCGCTGACGAAACTGAGCCCGACTCCCATCAGCAGGCCTCCGACCACTGCGCCTGCCGGGCTGTCGAGACCGCCGAGAACGGCTGCGACGAAACCGAAGACGACGATCGAGTCCATGTACCCGGGGTGCACCAGCGAGCCACCGGCAATGAGCAGCCCGGCCAGCGATCCGACGACTGCGGCCAAAGCCCAACCGAGCGTGAGCATTCGACTCACCCGGACTCCGAGCAGCTTGGCCACCTCCTGCTCGAATGCGCTGGCGCGCATCTTCAGTCCCAGATCGGTGAACCGGAACAGCAGAATCAGCAAGCCCAGGACCACGAGAACGGCGACGATCTTGAACACGTCGTATCCGGTCAGGGCCACGTTGATCTCCCCGACCTTCTGGCCGGTGAGACCGAACGGTGCTGGGAACGAACGAAATTGGTTCCCGAAGATGATGGCCGCAACCGCGTGGATGATGATGAACAACCCGAGCGTCAGAATCACCGGGTTGATGTGCGAGGAGCTGTCGACGAACCGAATGACGAGTCGTTCGATCAACGCTCCCAACAGCAGTCCGCTGAGCAGCGCGACTCCGAAGCCCAACCAGTACGAGTAACCGGCGTCGATGACGACCAGTGCGACGTACGTGGTGATCATGGCCATCGGTGCCTGGGCGAAGTTGACGATGCGGGTCGATCGCCAGATGAGGACGAGAGCGAGGGCGAACGCGGCATAGACCATGCCTGTCGTCACGCCGTTGATGAGGATGGTGAGCAGTTGTTGCACTGTGGCTGGCGTCCTTTCGGCTTGCTCTAGAACCCGAGATAGGCGTGTCGGAGGGCGTCGTCCCCGGCCAAGGTGTCGGCCGGGCCTTCCACCGCGACCTTGCCCAGATCGAGGACGACGGCATGTTCGGCGATGGACAGTGCACTGCGCGCGTTCTGTTCGACGAGCACGACGGTCATCGATTCTGAATCGACGAGTGCGCGCAGCGTTTCGAAGATCTGTGCGGCGACTTTCGGAGCCAACCCGAGCGACGGTTCGTCGAGGAGGAGAACCGACGGTGTTGCCATCAGTGCTCGACCGATCACCAACATCTGCCGTTCTCCGCCCGACAGCGTGTGCGCCGACGAGGTTCGGCGTCCGGTCAGCGGCGGGAACATGTCGTAGATCCGATCGAGGGTCACGGCGTCGTGACTTCTGTTGCGTCCCAACGCACCGAGGCGAAGGTTCTCGTCGACGGTCAATTCTGCTATCACGCCCCGGCCTTCGGGCACGTGTGCAAGCCCTTTACGGGACATGCGATCCGGAGGTATGCCGACGATGTCGACGCCGGCGAGCTCGATGCGTCCCGACGTCGGCTTCAGGAGGCCGGAGACAGTGCGCAGCAGCGTGGTCTTTCCGGCACCGTTCGCTCCGAGTACGGCGGTGATCGTGCCCGCGGTGACGGTCATCGACACCGAATCGAGGGCGGTGACCGGCCCGTAGTGCACGGTGAGGTCGGTGATCTTCAGGTGTGTCGCGTCAGTTGTCATGTGCCACCTCGTTTCCGAGATATGCGGCCAGTACGGCCGGATCCTCGCGAATCCGATCCGGTGTGCCCTGGGCGATGACCTTGCCGAAGTCGAGGACGTAGATCCGGTCGCACACGGTCATGACGAGGTCCATGTGGTGTTCGACGAGCATGACCGATGTTGCCGGTCGGTCCGGCTGGGAATCCTTGTTTGCTGATGTGAGAGAGCGGATCTCGTCACCGAGTTCGCTCATTTCGTCGTTGGACAGGCCCGAGGCGGGTTCGTCGAGCAGGATCAACGACGGTTCGCTCACCAGCGCGCGCGCGAGGGCCACGCGCTTGCGCACCGCGTAGGGCAGGCTCGGTGGCAGCCGGTGCGCGTAGCCGTCGATGCGCAGTCGTTCCAGGGTGTTCATCGCGGTCGAGCGGACCGCCGCGTCGTCGGCCGCGCTCGAGGGAAGGCCCAGGAGGCCGCTGAGGATTCCGGTGCGTGCCGTTCGGTCGGCCCCGACCATGACGTTGTCCAGCACGGTCATTCGATCGAACAGGCCCAGTCCCTGCAGCGTTCGGCTCATACCGAGCCGGGGCAGGTCGTGTGGGCGCAGGCGGCTCAAGGTTTCGCCGTGTCTGCCCAGGGTTCCCGATTGGGGTCGAACGAGACCGCACGCAACGTTGAACAGTGTGGTCTTGCCTGCCCCGTTGGGTCCGATGACGCCGAGGACTTCGCCGGGGCGCACCTCGATGGTCACTCCGGAGAGCGCGACGATGCCGCCGAAGGACACGTCGACGTCCGTCATGGTGAGGACCGGATCCATCGTGTCGAGAGAGTTCAAGTGATGCACCTCACAATCTGTTGGGTCCACTATGGGGCGTCCAGCACAACGCGCGGTATGGGCGCTCCGCACAGAATGTTTGGGTGTCTGGGCACCAGTAACGGTCAAATCACCCTGTGATGTGGGCTCTGTGCGCAAAAATGGGCGGATGGCTTCTCCCGGGGTGCGTCGCGCGACGTCGCGATCCGCTGCGCGCGGCGCTGTGAAGCCCTCCGACCAGGAGAAGATTCGCGGTGCGTGGGCCGCGCTGTTGCCGCGGGCGGACGCGATTGCCGACTCGATCACGCTGGCGCTGATAGAGCAGGAACCCGCCTACCTGGCAAGCACCACTCCTGACATCGCCGGCGAAATTCGTCGCAGTACTCGCGCGCATATCAGCCAGGGCCTACGCACACTGTCCGGTCTTGCGGCCGCGGGCGACAACGCCCGAGAGGTATGGCGTCGCACCGGGAGAGAGCGTGCGCGCCAAGGTATTCCGATGGAGTTGGTGCTGAAGGCGTATACGCTCGGGAGTCGGACGCTGTGGGAAGAGTTGATGCTCGAGCGTGAACAATGCAGATCCGTGATCGACGAGCATCTACTGCTCGTCGCCGGTCAGCAGTTGTGGAGAGCGCTGGACAGTCAGTACGAAACTCTCGTCGAGGCGTACCGCCAGGAGAGCGCGCGTATGCAGCAGCGTGATCTCGCCAATGTGCTGGTGATCTTGGACGGTCTCCGGTCGGGCCGAGGCGGCGATCCGGCTTTCGTGATCGAGGCCCGCGCGACCCTTGGCCTTTCGGCCTCACAGCAGATCGCCTGCGTGGTCGGCCCGCTCGACGATCAGGGGTCGCCTCCGCTCCCCGCGCCCGAGGACGCGATGGACCAGATCGGCGCAGTGTCCCACTGGAACACTCGGGACGGGCACCAATTCGCGCTCGTGGCACTCGGGACCGGATCGTGGAGATCGGTCATCGACGCCCTAGCCGCGCGGGCGGTCGGCCCGGTCGGTGTCGCGCATTCGCCCGAGGGCGTGGCGTCGTTCGCTGCGGCGTATCGCCTGGCGGCACTGACGGCCGAGACCATCACCGAAGACAGTGGCGTCGCGTTGGCGACGGACCGACTGCCGAGGGTGATCATGGCCGCCGACGATCAGTCGTCGGAACTGTTGGTTCGCCATGCGCTCGGCGCGCTGTTCACACACCCGGAGCCCCACCGAGAAACGTTGCTCGACACGTTGGCGCACATGCTCGCTTCGGACGGTTCGCCCACCAACGCTGCGAAGGCGCTCTACTGCCATCGCAACACCGTCATCTACAGGGTGCGTCGAATCGAGGAGTTGACCGGGCGTGATCTGACGGATGCACGCGACCGGCTCCTGCTCACTCTTGCGCTGGTCAGGACGGGACATTGGGCGCGGGCCGTGGAGCAGGACGACGGTTCGACGACCCACGGTTCATTCAATCGAATGAAATGACGATGGCAATTCCGAACTCGCTGTAACGAGTGGTTGAAGTCTGCATATATTCCGTGTGGCTCCGTACTGCTGCCTGACCCCCGACCCGGCAGCAGTGCGGGGCCTTTTGCGTACGGCGCACGCGAGGGTCTCGGAACGAGCGGTGCTGTGCGGTTTGCGTAAGCTCGTCCGCGGGGTACGCCGCGCAGCAGGCCGGAATATGAATCGACGGTCCTGGAAGGGTCGAATGTGAGCGAGGGCAACAGTAGGTCGGGTGACGCGCCGAAAGGTGCCGAGCCCCGCCCCCACGTACCGCCGTACGACACGCCGACCGAGGTGTTCGGGGCCATCCGCGACGATGCCGAGGAGCCGAAGCACGCAGAGCAGCCGGTCTCCGAGGGCCAGGACGCCACGGAATCCCAGGCGAACGATGCCGACGTGAATGATGCGGAGCCGACGCTGGCCCAGGGAACCGAAGCCGATGGCACCGCCGAGGTCGACCGATCCGAGCCGGCTGCCGACCTCGATACCGCCGGTGATCCGGACGTCGACCAGATCGAAAACGGCAAGTCTGCTGCACCCGGCGCAGACGCGCAGCCCGCACCGGTGGCGGACGAATCACCGACGGTGGCGCAGCCCGTTGTTCTACCGTCCTCTCCTGACGCCGGGCAGCCTCAGCCACCGGCCGAACCTCCCTCTAGTCCCCCTGAGAACGGTTCGGCGGAGCACGACGGATCCGGGTCCACGCCGCCGTGGAAGAAGATTGCCATCGGTACCGGCGCGGTGGTTGCCGTCCTCGGGTTGCTGTACGCGGCGGACTGGATTGCCTCCAGCGATCGGGTTCCGCGCGGTGTGACCGTTGCCGGCATCGAGGTGGGCGGCAAGAGTCATTCCGACGCCGAGGCCGTACTGCGTGCCGAATTGGGACCTCGGGCGGAGGAACCGATTCAGGTGGGCATCGACGACCGGCAGGTCGAGGTGTTGCCTGCCGCGGCCGGGCTCGGAGTCGATTGGAACGCGACGCTCGATCGCGCGGGTACGCAGCCCATCAACCCGATCACACGTCTGACGTCGCTGTTCGGAAGCCGGGAGATCGGCGTCGTCTCGACCACCGACGAGCAGGCACTCTCGGTTGCCATCGACGGCCTGCGAGCGGAGACGGACCGTGCGCCCGTCGAAGGCGACGTCGTCTTCGAAGGTGCCACCCCGGTAGCCGTCGAACCGCTGGCCGGGCGAGTTCTGGACGCTGACGGGACGCGTCGAAATCTGCAGACCGAGTGGTCGACGGGTGCGACCGAGGTCGTATACGAATCCACGCCTGTCACCGTGACGCAGGATGCGGTCGATCAGGCTCTGTCGAACGTCGCGGTCCCCGCAGTGTCGGAGCCGGTGGTCATCGAAGGCCGACAGAACGTCGATGCGACGTTGCCGGTGGACCGTGTGGGTGAGGTGTTGCGCTTCGACCCGGACGGGCAGGGCGGTCTCACGCCGATCTACGACACCGGTATCGCCACCGGCATTCTTGCTCCGCAACTGGTCCGCACCGAAGTTCCGCCCAAGGATGCGTCGTTCACGTTCTCCGGCGGAGCTCCCACTGTTGTTCCCGGGGTGATGGGTGAGCTGGTCGAGTGGAACAAGACCCTCGAGCAGCTTCCCGCCCTGCTGGCTGCGGACGGTCCGCGCTCGACCGAGGCCGTCTACGAACCGGCGCCGCCTGCCCTCACCACCGAAGCGGCTGAGAATCTCGGCGTGCGAGAGGTGGTCGCGGAGTACACGACCGGAGGTTTCGAGTACGCGTCGGGCGTGAACATCGGGCTCACCGCGCAGATCGTCAACGGCGCGCTGGTCAAGCCGAAGGAGACGTTCTCGCTCAACGGGTACACCGGTCCGCGCGGGACCGCTCAGGGCTTCGTCGAATCGGGAATCATCGACAACGGTCGACCCGATCGTGCCGTCGGCGGCGGCATCAGCCAATTCGCGACGACGCTGTACAACGCGTCGTACTTCGCGGGCATGGAAGACACCGATCACACCGAGCACAGCTACTACATCAGTCGATACCCCGAGGCCCGGGAAGCGACGGTCTTCGAAGGTGCCATCGACCTGAAGTTCACCAACCCCAACGACACCGGCGTGGTGATCGAGTCGTTCGCGGATTCGTCCAGCGTCACCGTCCGGCTGTGGGGCACCAAAACCGTCGACGTCGAGTCGATCACCGGGCCCCGGACGCGACCCACCTCGCCCAACACCGTGACATTGCCGGCCGGTGCCGGCTGCGTCGCATCCGGCGGGGGACCGGGATTCACCGCCAGTGACACCCGGGTGATCAGCGACGCCGCGTCGGGCAGGGAGATCTCGCGCAACACCAGAACCGTGAAATACGACCCCATCCCGATCGTGAAATGCGTCCAGCCCGATCGTCCGGCTCGGACCCCCGAACCCGACGACCCCCCGCGCCCGAACGACGACGAGTGACGTCCTGTGCTCGACGTGTCACTTCGAATCACGCGGATTCGGACTGTGGCGCCGACGCTCGATCGGGTGTTTGCTGGATGTAGACGTATGCCCGGAACGAATGCCGCCGCGACGAGGTTGCAACAGTAGAGGTGCGCTCGGCACCGCACGATCGAAAGGGAGCATCCTCCATGACGCTCACACGCACCGTCCTCGATCAACAGACACTTCGTGAGGCGTACGCGCAGTTCCCCAGCGGCGTCGTGGCGATCGCTGCGAAAATCGACGGTGTCCTGGTGGGCTTGGCGGCCAGTAGCTTCGTGTCGGTGTCGATCGATCCGCCGTTGGTAGCGGTGTGCATCCAGAACACGTCGACCACGTGGCCGAAGCTGGAAGTTGCGCCGAACATCGGCGTCAGCGTGCTCGGGGAAGCACACAACGATGCCGTCCGCACTCTGGCTGCGAAGACCGGTGACCGCTTCGCCGGTCTCGACCTCACCGTCACCGACGGAGGCGCGGCCTTCATCGTCGGTGCCACCGCCTGGCTCGACACCACCGTCGAGCAACAAATCCCAGCGGGCGATCACGCAATAGTGTTGCTACGCATCCATTCCCTCGAAGTGCAGAGTGAAGTCAATCCAATCGTCTTCCACGGCAGCAAGTTCCGCAAACTTCAGCAGTAGTCTCGCTTCGACTTGGTTCGGCCCCCTTCAACCTGTTCGGCCCGCCCACCGGTTGGGCCCTGTCCGCCCACCTTCGGCCCGCCCACCGGTTCGGCCCTGTCCGCCCACCTTCGGCTTGTTCGGTTCGCCCTCCGGTTCGGCCCTGTCCGCCCACCTTCGGCCTGTTCGGTTCGCCCTCCGGTTTTCGCAAACGCGCGCGCACTTGCTGAACGCGCGCGAAATAGTGGCCCAATCGTGGGCAATTCTGCGCGCATCTGACAAATGCGCGCGCGTTTGTCGGATCGGTCTCGTGAAGTCGGCCAGCGACGCTTTGCCGAGCCGGTTCTCCTGGTGGTGCAGCTGCGCTTCGCTCGGTGCGGCCTCGTTTGCTCGTCCACCTGTTTCGGCTCCGTCTGCTTCGCAAACGCGCGCGCACGTGCTGAACGCGCGCGAAATAGTGGCCGAATAGTCGACAATTCTGCGCGCACCTGACAAATGCGCGCGCGTTTGCGGGACTGACAGCTAGGCGAACTGGCACGCCGGTACCTGTATTCATCCACAAGCCCGGAGTTGTGCACAGTCGTCAGCTTTCGAGCTCGACTCCGTCGACGCATGGCCGAGACTCGGAGCATGAAGGACGACCGAATGATTCGACGCTCCGAGGCGCTGGCAGACGGGAGCGCCGATCACGAGTTGCGCGCAATGTATGAGCGGGGTGGCTGGGAGCGTTTTGTGAATGGCGTCTACGTTCCGTCGTCGAGATTGGCCGGGCTGACAGAACAGGAGCGGCACAGACTGTTGATCGATGCGATTTTGCCGATCTTGTCCGGTGGTTACGTCGTCAGTCACCGTTCGGCTGCACTACTGCACGGATTACCTTTACCCACTGGCGGATTGGACAAGGTTCACATCACCCGACACCGCCGCGGCGGCGGTCGTACGAATACGGCTGTGACCGTGCACTGTGCACCGTCCTTATCGAGCGTGACGGTCGACGGAGTCTCGGTGACCTCGCTGGCTCGGACAGTGGTCGACCTTGCTCGAACCGAGACGCTGCTGTCTGCGGTAATCGCAGGTGACACGGCTTTGAAGTGCTGTGACGAGAGGGAGCTCGACGCGGAGTTGCAGCGGGCTCGGGGCTGGAAAGGTGTGGCGCAGGCGCGACGAGCCGTGAATCTCATGGACGGGCGCAGCGAGAACCCGGGGGAATCGCAGAGTCGAATCATACTGCGCCAGGGTGGATTCGACGTCGAGTCTCAGGTGGAGATCCTGGATCCAAGTGGGCGATCGGTGGCACGGATCGATTGGATGGTCAATGGCCTCGTCGCATGCGAGTTCGACGGTAAAGCCAAGTACACCAAATACTTGCGACAAGATGAGAACCCCGGCGACGTGGTGTTCAGGGAGAAGGTACGGGAGGACGCGGTGCGCGATCTCGGATATCCGGTGGTGCGCTGGACCTGGGCGGACCTGGCGAATCCAGCAGAGTTGGTGGCGCGCGTTGCCCGAGCTGTAGAACGGGCCGCTGCCTTGCCGCCACCGCGAGGCAGCGTGCGAATTACATCGAGTCGGGAGCAAACGCGCACGCATTTGCCGAACGCGCGCGAAATCGCCTAAGTATTTCGTAGAATCCGCGCGCATCTGACAAACGCGCGCGCGTTTGCGCCAGGGTGGGGGAAGCGTCGCCAGGGCTAGGGGGAAGCGTCGCCAGGGGCTAGGGGGAAGCGTCTACGGGGGAGCGTCTACGTGGGTCGGGTTCGGTGACCGTGGCGCGTGAAGTCCATCGGCCCCGGCTAGGTCGCAAACGCGCGCGCATTTGCCGAACGCGCGCGGAATTGCCTAAGTATTCCGCAGAATCCGCGCGCATCTGACAAACGCGCGCGCGTTTGCGCCGCTACGCAGGCCGTCAGCCGAGGCGAGACCGACGGCGCACAAACAACAACGGCCGCACCCGTGAACAGGTGCGGCCGTCGAAGGTTTCAGGGAATCAGAATGCTGCTTCGTCCAGTTCCATGATGTCGTTGTCGATGTTGGTGAGGATGGCGCGCGTGGCGGTGAGCTGCGGCAGGATGTTCTTGGCGAAGAACGAGGCCACTGCGATCTTGCCCTCGTAGAACGCCTTGTCCTTGCCCTCTGCGCCGTTGTCGAGTGCGGCGATGGCGATTTCGGACTGACGCAGCAGCAGCCAGCCGATGAGCAGGTCGCCGAAGCCCATGAGGAAGCGCACCGATGCCAGGCCGACCTTGTACAGCTCGGTGGGCTGGTCCTGTGCGCCCATGAGGTGCTGGGTCATCGAGGTGACGATGGCCTGGACGTCTTCGAGGGCGGTGGCGAGCAGTGCGCGCTCGGCCTTGAGTCGTCCGTTGCCTGCTTCGCTGTCGATGAACGACTTGATCTGTCCGGCAACGTGAGCCAGGGCTACGCCGCGGTCGCGGGCGATCTTGCGGAAGAAGAAGTCCTGCGCCTGGATGGCGGTGGTGCCCTCGTACAGCGAGTCGATCTTGGCGTCGCGGATGTACTGCTCGACGGGGTAGTCCTGCAGGAAGCCGGAGCCACCGAAGGTCTGGAGCGATTCGGCGAGCACCTGGTAGGCGATCTCCGAGCCGACGCCCTTGACGATGGGCAGCAGCAGATCGTTGACGCGGTAGGCGATGTCTTCGTCGGCGTCCGAGACCTGCTTGGCGGTGATCGGGTCCTGGTGTGCGGCGGTGTAGAGGTACACCGCGCGCAGGCCCTCGGAGTACGCCTTCTGCATCATGAGGCTGCGGCGCACGTCGGGGTGGTGCGTGATGGTGACGCGCGGTGCGGTCTTGTCGGTCATCTGCGTCAGGTCGGCACCCTGGACGCGTTCCTTGGCGTACTCGAGTGCGTTGAGGTAGCCGGTGGAGAGGGTACCGATTGCCTTGGTGCCCACCATCATTCGAGCGTGCTCGATGACGTCGAACATCTGCGCGATGCCCTTGTGGACCTCGCCGACGAGCCAGCCCTTGGCGGGGACGCCGTGGCCACCGAAGGTGAGCTCACAGGTGGCGGAGGCCTTGAGGCCCATCTTGTGCTCGACGCCGGTGACGAAGGCACCGTTGCGCTCCCCCAGTTCACCCTTCTCGAAGTCGAAGAGGATGGACGGAACGAAGAACAGGCTCAGGCCCTTGGTGCCCGGTCCGGCACCTTCGGGACGGGCGAGCACGAGGTGGAAGATGTTCTCGAAGAGGTCGTCGGAGACAGCCGAGGTGATGAAGCGCTTGACGCCCTCGATGTGCCAGGAGCCGTCGTCCTGCTTGATCGCCTTGGTGCGTCCTGCGCCGACGTCGGATCCGGCGTCGGGCTCGGTGAGGACCATGGTGGCACCCCACTGGCGCTCGACGGCGACCTTGGCCCATTCCTTCTGCTCGTCGGTTCCGTTGTGGTACAGGATGTTTGCGAATCCGGGGCCTGCGGAGTACATGAAGGCGGCGGGCTGCGAGCCGAGGAGCATCTCGTTGATGCCCCACAAGAGGTTGCGAGGCGCTGCCATGCCGCCGACCTCTTCGTCGAGGCCGACGCGCCACCACTCACCGTCGGCGAGGGCCTTGTAGGACTTCTTGAAGGATTCGGGCAGCTTCAGGCTGTGGGTCTCGGGATCGAAGACCGGGGGGTTGCGGTCGGCGTCCGCGAAGGATTCCGCCAGGGGGCCCTCGGCCAGGCGTACTACCTCGCGCAGCATGTCACGGGCTACTTCACCGTCCATGTCGCCGAAGTTGTCGCCCTCGAGGGTCTCGTCGAGTCCGAACAGCTCGAAGAGATTGAATTCGAGGTCCCGGAGGTTGCTCTTGTAATGGCCCATTGCTCGTTCGCTCTCCAGTCGGTGGTGCGGTCTCGTGAGTACCGCCCAAGTTAGCTACTCGTCGGTAACTTAACGGATATTACCCCCGATCGGTTCCGCTGCCAAGGGCGGACCTACTCGCCAGTAATAGAGCGTCGATCGCTGTGCCGCCGGTCACGTCTCGATACCGGTTCTCGGCCGTGGTGACGGTGAGTCGGTCCCCGACGTCCGCCGCCAGATCCTCTGGCGTGTACAGGATCTCGGGCTCCTGTGGACCGCCGACGCCGTCGGTGATGTTCGACGAGTGATGGCCGAGAATCATGAGGATTCCATCAGGTTTCAACGCCGACACCGCAGCCGATACGGCTCGGCGTCGCTCGTCCGGAGGCAAATGGAGGTAGAACATGAGCGCCAGGTCATAGTTGGGCTCGGTTGCCAGCTTCGTCACATCGGCGTGTATCCAGGTCAGGCGCTCGCGCACCGACCGCGGGGCCGACTCGGCCACTCGACTCGCCCGCGTCAATGCCACCGACGAGAAGTCGACGGCGTCCACGGTCCAGCCGCGCGTCGCGAGCCAGATGGCGTTGCGACCTTGGCCGGCCGCCAGATCGAGGGCTCGACCGCGCGGGATTGTCGTCGCGACTTCGACCAAAGTGGCATTCGGAGCCTCGCCGTAGACGAGTTCTCGGCGTTCGTACTTGCGATCCCATTCGGAAGCGTCCACGCCGGAAGCCTAATGGGAACTGCTACAGCGTGGCCCGCAGCAACAGCACGTTGTAGTTCTGGAACACCGTCGCCAAGAAGTAGAGGTCGCGGCCCGTCGAGAACGGGTGGATGTACGGGGCGTAGATCGAGCTGATCTCGCGAGTGTCGACCAGTACCTCGGGTGGGCTCCACGGTCCGACGGGCGATGAAGAGCGCCGCAGCACAATGGAATTGGCGTTGTCGGTGGTCATCATCAGGTACTGGCCCACCGCGGCGTTGTATGCAACCGATAGTTCGCCGACGCCGTCGACGATGGGGGCGGCCGCAGCGGGATCGCCCTTCTTTCAGTCCTTACCCGTCCAATATTCGTATTCGCCGAGCCTCGTGATGTCCGCTTCTCTGACGCGAGCGACGTGGCCGAGTGTGGAGCGACCCGGCGGTGTGCCGTACTGGTAGATGTATCCGTTGTCCTTCAGGTAGGCGCTTTGCTGGAAGTTTCGATCTCCGCCGGCGCTGGGCCTGTGGGTCTCGGGTAGTGCGGCCCAGTTCTCTCCGTTGTCGGTCGAGGCGGCGAGGCCGGAGAAGTTGGTGTCCCAGGTACCTGCGGGTCCCCAGTTCTTGACCGACATGAGGTTGAGGTACTGGGTGTCGCCCACGGCGACTCCGGCGGTGGGGATTCGGCTGATTTCGACGAAGGGGATCTTGGGGCTGGGGACGACTTCTTTGGTCTGTCCGACGGCGTCCTTGACGACGCTGTCGAAGTTCATGCCGTCGGCGAGGTTTCGGTCGTTGCTGCGGACGATGGCGTTGCTGCGCCAGGACCAGAGGCTGCCTTGCAGGAGGTTGGGGACGCCGACGCCTGCGGTGTCGCCGAAGGCGGTCAGGACCTCGCCTCGGCCGTTGTCCCACATGATGCCGAGGTCGGTGCCGATCATGTTGACGTTCTGGGTCATGTTCGGGCTCGACATTCCGGTCACCTGGGCGACGGCCTGTGCGCGGCCGTGCAGTTGCGGTAATCCGAATGTTCCGTTGAGACCGGCGATGGGGTTGATCGCGTTGGGGTCGGCGAGGGCCGTTGGTCCTGTGACCAGCACCGATGTGGTCACCGTCAGTGCTGCGACTGTCAGGACTCTGGATCCCACGCGTGTCAAAATTGCCCCGTTTCATGGAGTTTCCCCGATAACGCCTCGGAACCGTAGCAGCGGTTTGTTATAGGTGGGGTAAATCGACTCGAGCCCGGTTTCGCGAATCGGGCGAATGCACCTCCGTGTCGTAATCTGGACACCGTGAGTGATCTACCCGATTCCCAACTGGCGCGGGATCTGTCCGTCAGTGCGATGCGGCTGAATCGGAGACTGCGTCTGCGGCATTCGAGCGACCGGTTGCCGGTGGCTCAGTTGTCGATTCTGACGACGTTGCTTCGTGAGGGCCCGATGACGACCGGTGAACTGGCTTCTCGGGAGCGAATCAAGCCGCCGTCGGTGTCGCGGTCGTCGCATCAGTTGGTCGAGGCCGGCCTGATTGTCCGTGAGCCGCACCCGACCGACGGCAGGCAGGTGGTGCTGCAGTTGACCGAGGCGGGCGTTGCGACTGCTCGCGACGAAGTGGCGTCTCGCGAAATCGCTCTCGCCGAACAGTTGGACGAGTTGTCGGCTCGGCAGCGGGAAACGTTGGCCGCAGCGTCGGCAATCCTGATCGAATTGGTCGATCGAGTCGACTGAGACCGTCAGTTCTCGTGTTGAACTTCGCGATCGAGACCGTCGATATTCCACTCGATGGTGGATCCGAGTTCCTCGGAATCTCCTCGGTGCGCGACGCGGCCGAGGACGGTGGCGACTATTGCAGCGCACACCATCCAGACGACTACGCCTATCAGCAACCCGGTCATGGACACTTTGTAGCACTGATGTCTGAGAAATCGCCGTGAAACGGTGGTTATGAAGTGTTGCTGTTCGATATACATCGCGTGCGGTCCGGCAAATGCGACAAAGTGAAGCTTCTTGTTCCCCAACAGATGTAGAGACCCGACGGATTGTTTTTCGTGTCCTTCTCGAGCACAAAAATCAATGAGTTTTGCGTAATTGTTCGACGACTCGGCGAAAGCGACTGTTCGGTGTGCATATATTCGACACCACATCGAGATCGGATTCGAAATCCACATCTCGCAATTGCGACACCATGGTCACCTCGGCACCCGCAGCGGTCAGTGCCACCCGAGTGTCGTCGCCCGTCGACGGTGCAGACATCGGTACGTCCAGCAATGCCCGGGCCTGAGCAGGATTCCGTAGACCCAGGATCCACCAACCGCCGTCCTCGGCGGCACCGAGTAGATCGGTGTCGGCCAGCAACGCGGCTGCGTCGCTGAGCAGTCGCCCGGTGACCTGCGGGGTGTCCATTCCGATCTGAAGTACCGCACCTGCGGGCGCGGCGTCGGCGTGCGCATTCGCCAGCCGTTCGCCCAGTCCGTCGCCGCGCTGCGGGATCACGGTGAACGACGCGAGGGCTCGGGTGAGTTCCTCGGCGCGGGCCGCGTCGTGAAGATGGCCGGTGAGGGCTACGACGCGGTGGTCGACGTCCGCTGCCGCGACGGCGTCGAGGGTGTCCAGCAGTGCGGCGGCTGCCACCTCGGCGGCGGCCGCGTCGCCGATCGTGGCGGCGAGACGAGTCTTGGCAAGTCCTGGAACGGGCGCTTTGGCCACGACGAGGGCGGTGACGGTCACGAGAGCACCTTCCAGAAGTCGCGCACGGCCACGATGGTGCCGCGGACCGAGCCGGAGACCTTGGACGTGCCTGCGGTTCGTGGTCGGTAGTCCACGTCGTGTTCGACGACGGTCCAGCCGGCCTCGGCCGCGAGCACGAGCAGCTGCAGCGGGTAGCCGGAGCGTCGGTCGGTGACATCGAGGTCGAGTAGTGCTTGTCGGCGGACCGCTCGGATGGCACCGAGGTCGTGTACGGGCAACTTGTACTTGGTTCGAAGTCGAAGGGACAGAACGGCATTGCCGATTTTTGCGTGCAGCGGGGAGCTTCCCTTGGCGGGCCGGCGACGGCCGACGGCCAGGTCTGCGCTGTTCAGTGCAGCCACCAGGGTGGGCAGGTCGCGTGGATCCATCGAGCCGTCTCCGTCGAGCACGCAGACGATATCGGTGTCGGCGGCGAGGACGCCCGCGTGCACGGCGGCTCCGTATCCGGGCACGGTTTCCGCTACCACTGCAGCGCCGTGGGCGGCTGCCACCGCGGCGGTGTCGTCGGTCGAATTGTTGTCCACGACGATCGTTCGATATCCCAGCGGGATCGAATCCAGCACGGCCGGAAGCGATTCGGCTTCGTTCATGCAGGGAATGACGACGGTGACCGATCCGGGCTCAGACACGGGGTGGGCCCGTTCCCTCGGCGTCGCGCAACGGTGCATCGGCGAACGCGGTGAGACCGTCCTGCGGCAGGATCTGCGCGCGAAATCCCAGAACCTGTTCTGCCCGCTGTGGACTGGCCACGATGTGCCGTACGTCCCCGGCTCGGTACTGGCCGGTGACCTCGGGGGCTGGTCCACCCCTCGCGTCGGCGAGAACGGACGCCACCTCTCCGATGGTGATCGGATGACCCGAGCACACGTTGAGCGCGGTGAAGCCGTCCAGTTCGGCGGAGATGGACGCGATGTTGGCTGCTGCCACGTCGTGCACGTGGACGAAATCGCGGGCCTGCTTGCCGTCCTCGTAGACCGTGGGCGGCTTCCCGAGTTCGAGCGAGGACCGGAACATTGCCGCCACACCTGAATACGGGGTGTTGCGCGGCATGTGCGGGCCGTACACGTTGTGGTAGCGCAGCGCGACGACGGAACCACCGGTCGACAGTGCCCACGCGGAGGCGTAGTTCTCCTGCGCCAGTTTGCTCGCCGCGTAGGTGCTGCGCGGTTGCAGCGGTGAATCCTCCTCGACCAGTAGCCAATCGAGCGGCTCGCCGGACGCGGGGTCGCGGTTGTCGAACAGCCCGGCGTCCAGATCGGCTCGGGTACGCGGTCGGGGGACGACGGTCTCGCCGGAGGAATTGAGGTAGCGCCCTTCGCCGTAGACCACCATCGACGATGCCAGTACCAGGCGGGAACACCCTGCCTCGTACATCGCCGCGAGCAGGACTGCGGTTCCGAAGTCGTTGTGGCTGGCGTATGCCGGCGCGTCCGCGGCGTCGACGCCTGCGCCGACGACAGCAGCCTGGTGGCACACGACATCCACACCGCGTAGCGCTTCGACGAGTAAATCCTTGTCTCGCACATCCAGATCGGTGATGCCCTCGGCTGTCGCGCCGGGTCCGTGGGCGGAACCCAACATGGCGTCGACGGCGACCATCTCGAGATCGGTGTCGCGCGCTGCGTCGAGGATGTGGCCCCCGATGAATCCGGCTGCGCCGGTGAGCAGTACGCGAGTCATGGCAGCTCGACCGGCAGTGTGACTCCGGCGTGCACCCGGCAGTGGGGGCACTCGCCGGTCGGTGCGTCGCGCACCGCGGATCGGACGAGCGCCTTGAGCGGTTCGATGTTCTTCTGGAATTCGGCGAACACGTCCACTGCTTTGACTCCCTGACCGGATTCGATCCCGGCGTCGAGGTCGGTCACCAACGCTATCGGCGCGTAACAGAGTTCGAGTTCGCGGGCCAGGACGGCTTCGGGATGACCGGTCATGTTCACCAGTGTCCAACCTTGGCGCGCGAACCACTGGCTCTCGGCGCGAGTGGAGAACCGGGGACCCTCGACGACCACCATGACACCGCCGTCGACCGCGGACCCCTGGACGGCCGCGCTGCGTAACTCCCCGCAGTAGGGATCGGCGAATTCGACGTGGATGCCGCCGTTGTCGAAGTAGGTCTGGGTACGGCCGGACGTCCGATCGACGAGTTGATCCGGAATCACGACGGTTCCCGGACCGTATTCGGCCACCAACGATCCCACGGCACACGGGGCGAACACGCGGCTGACACCGAGCATGCGCAGCGCCCACATGTTGGCCCGATACGGCAGGGTGTGCGGCGAGTATTCGTGAGCGCGGCCGTGTCGAGGTAGAAAGGCAACTCGTCGTCCTTCCACCTCGCCGACGGTGATCGGTGCGCTCGGTGATCCGTAGGGCGTGTCCAGCTCGATCTCTTCGGCGTCGTCGGCGAAGAACGAGTAGAAGCCACTGCCGCCGATCACCGCGATCTCGGCCTGTAACCCCGCGTGCGTGTTCATCTACCCATCCTCCATCACCGTCGGTCGATATGCTGGTCCGAAACCGTGTTCGTCTTCAAGTCCGCAGGGAGAAAACACTATCCGTTACTGGAGAGAAGCCGTCGCCGGTGCGCTGGCCGTCGTGCTCGTTGCCGTCGCGTTCGTCGTTCCGTATCTGGGCAACGAGATCGTCACCCCGATCATCAACAGAACACCGCAGCAGGTGCGCGATTTCGCCGACGCCGCACCGCTGTTCGGTTTTCGTGAGGTTCATGTCGGATGGGGAACGCCGTTCGCCGTCCTCATTGCGGTGGCGACCGTGCTGTGGGGACCGACCGTGGCTCGACGCCTGTCCTGGACGCGGCTGTTGTTCGTCGTCTGGGGTGCGTCGGCGGCGTGGACGATGGCGCTGGCGATGGTCGACGGATGGAAGCGTGGGTTCGTCGACCGGTTGGCCTCGACGGACGAGTACCTGCACGAGGTGCCCGGCATCACCGACATCCCCGCGACACTGCGCGGATTCTCCGAGCGCATTCTGGATTACCAGGCGGATTCGTGGACCACTCACGTCTCGGGCCATCCTCCCGGTGCGCTGCTGACGTTCGTCTGGCTCGACCGTCTCGGTTTGAGCGGCGGGGCCTGGGCGGCAACGCTGTGCGTGTTGGTGGGAACCAGTGCCGCAGTTGCCGTGGTTCTCACGCTGGGTGTTCTGGGCGACGAGGACATGGCCAGGCGCGCAGCACCGTTCGTGGCGATCGCACCGGCAGCGATCTGGATCGCCGTCTCCGCCGACGCGTTCTATGCCGGGGTCGCGGCGTGGGGTATCGCGCTGCTGGCGGTCTCGACGAAGCGCTGGCTGTGGCCCGCATCCATCGGTGCGGGAGTGCTTCTCGGGTTCGGAATCTATTTGAACTACGGCCTGGTGTTGATGGGTCTGCCCGCGGTCGCGGTGCTGATAGCGGGCCGAAAGGTTCTGCCGTTCGTCGGTGCAGTGATCGGTGCCCTGCTCGTTGCGGGGATCTTCACGGCGTACGGATTCTGGTGGTACGACGGTTACGAGCTGGTACAGGAGCGGTACTACCAGGGCATCGCCAAGGATCGTCCGTTCGAGTACTGGGGCTGGGCGAACTTCGCTGCACTGTTCTGCGCGCTCGGCGTCGCTGTGCCCGCGGCCTTCCCACGCATCGCCGCGCGGGTGCAGCCGATCAACCTGTTGGTGCTCGGCGGCCTCGCGGCGGTGGTGATGGCCGATCTGAGTCAGCTGAGCAAAGCGGAGACGGAGCGGATCTGGCTGCCGTTCGCGATGTGGATGTTGATCGCCCCGGCGGTGCTGCCGCGTCGAACACATCGATTCTGGTTGGCGCTGCAGGTGATCGGGGCCTTGGCCGTCAATCATCTGCTGTTCACGAATTGGTGAGTGGAGCCGGAGTCATCTGCGCGAACCAACGGCCGTCGATCGGAGCCACGTCCACCATCTGCAAGCCGGCGGCGCGGGCGAGGTCGGCGGTGGCGTCGGCGCTGACACTCGACCAGGCGAACCAATCGCCGACCATGGTGTCGGTTTCCCAGCGAACGGTGCGGTGCCGAATACCGGAGTCACTCGGTTCGTCCACCTCGGCGATGATGGCTCCGTGTGGTGCCAGCAGATCGGCGGCTCGGCGTAGCAGGCGCACCGGATCCCCGCCGATGCCGATGTTGCCGTCGGCGAGCAGCACACACGACCACGTGCCGGTGCCGGGCAGAGGCTCGAACAGGTCACGGAGAACGGCGTTTCCGCCGCGGCCGATGGTCAGGTCGACGGCAGCCTTCGACGTGTCGACGCCGAGCGCCGAGAGTCCTCGGCGGGCAAGAGCTTCGGTCAGCCGGCCGGGTCCGCATCCGAGATCGATGGTGGACCCGGTACATCGGCTGATCATGGCGTGGTCGGCTCGGCGATCCTCTTCCGAGGATGCGCTTCCGCCCATCCAGCGGGCCGTGGGCAGACGTTCTCTCGAGCCGTCGGAATCGCCGATCCAGCAAGGCAATCCAGCGGCGGCGCGGTGGAAAAGGGTGTCTGCGGTGACGCTCATGTTCGGCTCCGTACCACGGTGAGGCGAATGAAGTAGACGACGGCGCTGGCGGCGAACAACACCGTTGTCAGAACCAGCCATCGTTCCAAGAAGGGGTCTTGGGTCAAACCTGTTGCCGCACGATAGGTTTCCGCGCCCTGGGACAGTATTCCGGGGAAGAACATCAAGAACGTCAGCGCTGTGCCGAGGGCCGGGACGCGAATGTAGTTGACGGGCGAGACGGTCAGCTGCAGTCGTCCGAGCCCGGTGAGAAGGCGATCGGCCGCCGAGTACAGCGGGAACAGGACCGCGTCGTGCAGCAGTACCGATCCGAAGAACCAGACGGCGATGGAATGCCACCAGATGTCGCTGTTCCACAACGTTTTCGGCCCGGCGATGTGAACGACGTAGCCGACCAGAGCGAAAGAGAGCAGCAGGCCGACGGCATGCAGAGGGTGCCCACCGTATATCCGTCGGAAGACTCTCATGTCGGTCCCCTGTCGCGTTTTACGAAACGTCTGTGAAAGCACCAGAGCGCGAGCAGCACCGACGTCGTCGGTGACTGCCCGCGCACGGGTTCAGGAGCTGATTATGCGGCGGTCTTGACCGTGATGGTCGCAACGCCGACGAGCAGTCCCGGGGTGACAGCGTCGGTCTTGAACGTGTCGTTGAGCAGTCCGGCTGCGGTCTCCGAGATCTTCACCTGCGTGCCCTGCAGGATGGCGGTGTTCTCGGGGCCGGTTGCCAACGGCTGCAGGGTGCGGCCGTCGAGGTCGAACAGCACGGCGTCGGCAGCAGCCTCTTCGCCGTTGACCGTGACGTCACCGGTGAGCAGCGACGTGCCCGGATCGATGTCGAAGTTGGTCAGCTCGACCACGGTCTCGCCTGCGGTCAGCGACAATCCGCTGCCGTCGTGGTTGATCTCGCCCTGCACGTAGGGGTCGACCGTGCCGGGCTCCCAGTACTTCACGTCGCCACCGGTGATCGGAAAGCGAATGGAACCGTCTGCGAGAGTTGCGGTTCCGACTACGCCCGGCGTGAGGCCGAGGGTGGTCAGCGCGCCCAGGAAGCCGGGGTCGAGAGCAACTGCGGTGTCGACGCCGTTGCTGAGGTCGTCGACCTCGGCTGCGGGCTCGGGAGTGCTCTCGGTGGTCTCCATGGCCGACGACTCCGAGGAGGTGGCTGCGTCGGTGGTGCTGGATGCGTCGTCGCTGGAGCACGCGGCGAGCGGGACGATGGTGAGTGCACCGATTGCGGTGGCGGCCAAAGCTTTACGAACAGTGAACATGTCGGTCAACCTTCCGTGCTCGTCTCTCGAGCGTTGTGGGTTATTCGGCGCTGCTTGCCGATCGGATGGGTCTTCATCGCGATGCCTGCATTGAAGCGGTGCCGACCTGTTACCCCACGGTGTGAACGGTCAAACCAGACATGTTCACGTTCGGCTCAGCCCAGGATCAGATCCGCGGCTCGTTCGCCGATGATCACCGACGGTGCATGGGTGTGGCCGCGGATGATGCTGGGCATGATCGATGCGTCGGCGACCCGGAGTCGGTCGACACCCCGAACCCGCAGCGCGGCATCGACGACGCTGCCGGCATCGCTGCCCATCCGCGCGGTGCCCACCGGGTGGTACAGAGTGTGCGCGTTCTGCTCGAGGGCCTCGGTGAGCAGATCCGCCGGGGAGATGTTCGACGCCACCCTGGGGCGTACGACGTCCCCGAGCTGGCCCTTCAAGGACGGGGTTTCCGACAGCGCGACGCATACGCGCAGTCCCTCGATCATGGCCTTGCGGTCCATGCCGTCGGGGTCGCTGAGGTAACGCGGCTCGACGATGGGCTTGGCCAGAGGGTCGGCGGACCGGAGCGTGATCTCGCCTCTGCTCTTGGGTTGCAGCAGGACGGTGCCGATGACCGCGGCGTGTGCGTCGGCGGCGATCAGGCCTTCGTCGAAGAACGGGGCCGGTCCGAAGATGAGTTCGAGGTCCGGCAGCGGCAGATCTTCGCGACTCCGGATGAAGCCGTATGCCTCCGCGACGTTGGAGGTGAGCATGCCGCGTCGGCGCGCGAGATAGTTGATGAGTTCGGGAATCTTCTCGGCATGGAAGAGGGAGTCCTTCTCGGTCTTCCATCCGATGAGGGCGGCCAGGTGGTCGAGGAGGTTCTGCCCGACGTCCGGCGAGTGGTGCCGGACGGTGATGCCGTGGGCTGCGAGCTGCTCCTTGTCTCCGATGCCGGAGAGCATCAGCAGCTGCGGTGTGTTGATGGCTCCGCCGGACAGAACGACTTCCTTGTGTGCGCGCACCGTATGGGTGACGCCGTCGGAGGTGTATTCGACGCCGACGGCGGCGCTGCCCTCGAAGAGAACCCGGGTGGCCTGTGCCTCGGTGAGGACGGTGAGGTTGGTGCGCTTCTTAGCCGGGCGAAGGTAGGCGTCGGCGGTGCTCCAGCGGGCGCCGCGTTTCTGGTTGACCATGGTGCGGCTGAAGCCCGTGGGTTCGGGCAGGTTGGGGGTTTCCACCGAGTAGCCGGCTTCCTCGACGGCGGAGAGGAAGGACGAGGTGAGCGGGCGTGAGCTGCGCTGGTGGGAGACGATCAGCGGCCCGCCGGTTCCGGCGTCCAGTTCTGTTGTGCCCTCGATGTTCTCGATCTTGCGGAAGTATCCGACGAGGTTGCGGAACGACCACGAGTCGTCGGAATTGGCCGCCCACTCGTCGTAGTCGGCGGCGAATCCGCGTACCCACATCATGGCGTTCATCGACGACGAGCCGCCGAGCATCTTGCCGCGCGGCCAGTAGATGCTGCGGTCGCGTAGCCCCGGCTGGGGTTCGGTGAGGTAGTCCCAATCGACCTCGGTACGAAAGAGTTTGGAGAACGCGGCGGGGATGTGGGCGAACTTGTTCTTGTCTTCCGGGCCTGCCTCGAGCAGGATCACGCTGTTGCGGGGATCGGCGCTGAGCCGGTTGGCCACCACTGCGCCGGCCGAGCCCGCGCCCACGACGATGTAGTCGGCGGTTGTGTTCTGTGTGCTCATGATTGTCCTTCGGGTTCGTCGGCAGCTGTCGTTGGACGCTGCTCAGCCGCGCAGGGCGGAGGCGAATATTGCCGGAAGTCTGGTCCAGGACGGTGCTCCGGCGAATGCGGTGAGCAGTTTCCCGGTCGATGCTGCGGTTTTGTTGGTGACGAACCACGGCGGCTTGGGGGAGATGGACATCTCTCCGCTGATCAGCGACCTCGACAGTGGGCGGAAGGGTCCGCGTACCACGGTCCGTTCGGCACCGTCGATCAGTAATGCGTTGTGCACGATGCCGATTCCGCTCTGCACATCGTCGACGGTGTGGCCGGGGAACGCGCCCCAGGTGGCCGATGCGGTGAGGAATCCGAGGGCGGTCCAGGCATTGACGGCAATGGTGCCGTACCGCAGGTCTGCAAGCATGGAGTCGAACTTCTCACCGAGTTCCTTGATGGTGCTCGGCGTGCCGATGATGTTGATGCCGAGGGTGCCGGTGAACTCCTCGTTGGCCGTCTGGACGGCCTTGGCGGCGAATGCTGCTCCGCTGTAAGGCAGCTCGATGACGCCCATGACGGGTGCGAAGTACTCGGTCTGCAGGAGCGGTGCGTACTCGCCCGGATCGAGGTCGGTGATGAGCACCCGGCCACCGCCGTCGCCGAGCCGTTCGGCCGACGGGTACGTGGCGGTGGCGTCGGACACGCGTCTGTCGCTGCCCGGGTAGTACGGGGCGCGGGCCGGTGCCCGGTCGAGTGCGGCGCGCAGGGCTGCGATGAACTCGTCGCGCTGCTTCCATTCCGAGGACAGCACGACGACCTGCGAAGCGACACAGTTGTATCCGCTGTTGTGCAGTCGCTGGGTGGCTACGTGTTCGGCTTGGAACTCGATGTCCGCGCGACTCCACTCGCCCGGCAACACGATGGTGGGTGAGACGCCACCGAGTTCACTGGAGATCTCCTTGGTCAGGATCGGCCGGTTCGCCGCCTTACGGGCGGCACCGTCGGGTCCCGGGCCGAAGACGATGGCGTCGTGGGTGATTGCGCTGCCCGTCATATGGACGTGGTCGACGCGATCGTGGTTGACCAGGTAGGTGCCGACGTCGGCTCCACCGGTGAGCAGACGCAGCGCGCCGATGTCCACCAGTGGGGCGAGGATCTTCTCGAAGACCGGCAGCAGTGGGTCCATGATGGGGTTGAGC
Organism: Rhodococcus sp. 05-2254-5; assembly: GCF_002258575.1. Lineage (NCBI taxonomy): Bacteria > Bacillati > Actinomycetota > Actinomycetes > Mycobacteriales > Nocardiaceae > Rhodococcus > Rhodococcus sp. 05-2254-5. The sequence goes on from NZ_NOZG01000027.1 coordinate 140,352, forward strand.
TTGAGCGCGACGACGCGGTTGAAGGCGATCAGTTCGTACAAGGCGTCGAGCGGGGCGATCGAGGTGATGTTGCCCGCGCCCAGGACGACGCCGACGCCCGCGGTGCGCGTCGGGTCGAGTTGGGCGAGGCCTGCGGTGCGCTGTGCGGTGGCACGGTCGATTCCCGGCCGGAGCCACACCTCGGCACTGAACCCGTTGAGCAGTAGCTTCTCGAAGTTGTTGAGCGGCAACACCGATACGGTCGTTCGTCCGCCCGGGGCTGTTCCGAACTTCGCTCCGGCCAGCGGGCTGCCGCCTGCCTCGAGCGCCGAGAGGGTGTGCGCGAGCGTGCCGAGACCGCCGAGAAGCGAGTACGGGCCGGAGAGCCATTCCTCACCGAGCAGGTTGGACGAGGGGTCGAGGCCCTTGACCGACGCGGCGGCGGTGACCCACTCCTGCGCATGCGTCGTGGTGAGGGCGTGCATGCGCTCGAGCAGCGCCCGGCGGTCGGCCAGGCCGAGCCTGCCCCAGGTCTGCTCGCCTGCGTCTAGGTCGGCAAGAGCGGTATCGACCGCCTGGGAGGCGTCCGGTCCGTTCGTCGGTACAGGCTGCAGATGCGGGGTGACTTCGCTGGTCAACTTTTCGTCTCCACTCGTCGTTCGGATACACGGCTTCGAGTGTGATTCTGGTCGCATTCGGGGCGGCAGGCTATGGGCCGCCGCTGTCAATCGAGCGCAGCGGATTGTGCCGTCGCACAGATTCGGTGTGGTGTGGCTTACATCGGCCGGGCTATGGTTCAGTCATGACCACCACCGAGTCCGCTCTGCATCCGTCACCGACCGAGCTGGCGGCGGCGATGCTCGACGACGTCGACGAGCTGGCGAGCGAACTGGTCCGGCGCATCCTGGGAGCCGAGCACGCGTATCTGGAGGCGACGCTGCTCACCGCGGATCAACTCCACGAAGCATCTCGCAGCAATCTGGCCTCGATGTTGGGCAAGCTGTCCGGGCGCGCGCCGGTTCGGCTCGAGTCGGCGCAGCAGGCGGGCAGGCTCAAGGCCGAGCAAGGTGTACCGCTGGCGGCATTGCTGCACGCGTTCCGGCTCGGTGGTCGGCTGGTCTGGGACGAGTTGATGGTGCGTTCGCACGGCCGGGCCAGCCACGCGCTGCTGGACATGGCGGCGCAGGTGTGGGCACTGGTCGACGTGTATTCCGACGAGGCGGCCGAGGCGTATCGAGAGAGTGCCGATATGCGAGCCCGCGAGAGCGCCGAAGCCCGCGGCCGGCTGATTCGGGTGCTGTTCGCCGATCACGCCGCGAATCCGGCCGCGGCGGCGGATGCCCTGCGTGCGTTCCGAATTCCGGATCGCGGCTTTTTTGCGGTGGTATCCCAGGAACCCTCGTCGACGGGACTCGGTATCGAAGGCGTCGTCGCTCGGTTGCGGGCCGCGGGAACCGAGTCGGTGTGGGATGCCGAGGTGGACGGCAGCATCGGATTGTTCTGTGCCGCTCGGGAATCCGACATCGATACGGCACTGGCCACTTTCGGAGAACTGTGCCCGGGGCGGATCGGCGTCAGTTCGGTGTTCCGGTCGCCGTCGGGAATCGGTGACGCCGTGGGGCAGGCCCGTCTGGCCCGGTCGTGCAGCTTTCCCGATTCTGTGCCGTCGACGCCGGTGCGCTACGACTCGGTTCCGGTGCCGTTACTGCTCGCGCGCGACCCGAAATCCGGCCGTATCGCGGCTCGTCAGATCCTCGGCGATCTGTTGGCGTTGCCCCGCGCCGAGCGGACGAGTCTGCTCGCCACTCTCGATGCGTGGTTCTCGTGCGGTGGCTCCACCAAGGATGCCGCGGAACAGCTGCACTACCACCGCAATACGGTGTTGTACCGATTGCGGCGTATCGCCGACCTCACCGGTCGCGACTTTCGTGATCCCGTGCAGGCCGCCGAACTCTATGTCGGGCTTCGAGCCCATCAGCTACTGACCTGACGGGTCAGTGGCTGGCCAGCACGACGTCGAGGATTCCCGTTCCCAGCGGTACCGGAACGCAGGACGGCTGACGCGCATTCGCGGGGTCGAGTGCGTTGAGCGCCAGACGCAGCGCGGTCGGGTCGTAGGTGAACGTGAAGTGGGCGACCTCGGTGTCGGGGCACACGTCCTGGATCACGATGTTGTGCGCTCCCGGATCTCGCAGCAGCGCATTGGTATACGGCTGAATCACCTCGTCGACCTTGGTGGCGATCGAGGTGTAGTCGACGCCGGGGACGGTGTCGCCGCCGGCGTTGAGGTTCTCGAGAAAGTGCGATCCGGCCATCAACTGGGCGAGGCCCGGTCCGAATTCGTCGGCCACCAGACCGGTCGCGCCGGGCACGGCTTGTACGACGGGGGCGACTCCGTACATGGTGCCGCCGTAGGTCGGTGACGCGATTCCCACCCATCGGTCGACGACATCGGCCCCGCCGAGCCTGTTGACGAAGTATCGGGCGACGGCAGCACCCTGCGAGTAGCCCACCACGTCCACCGCCGCGGCGCCGGTCGCGTCGAGGATGGTCGCCGTCATCGATTTCAATTGTGCTGCACTGTCTTCGATGACGCCGTAGCCGTTGGACTTACCGTCCGGCGACGCGCCGTAGTTGATGGCGAAGACACAGAAGCCTGCGGCGCGCAGGATGGGGGAGAAGCCGGCCCAATCGGAGTAGGCGGTGGCGTCGGTGCCGTGGACGAGAACGACAGGATTGGGGTGCTCGGCAGAGGGCACGCAGCTCATGTCGTTGGCCCCGGGCGGGGCGGCGTCGCGGTTGGTCGACGCGTACCGAATGGCATCGGCGTGATCGGGTTGAGGCGGTGCAGCGGCGATGGGCATGAGTGGGCCGGCATGTGCGAGTGGTGCCGCTTGGGTCGACAAGACCGACAGTGCAGCGGTGAGTGCGACGACGAGAAGAATCAGACTTCGGCGTGGTCCGCGCATGATCACACGGTATTCCTGCAGTTGTGAAATGTCCCTACGAATTCGGACATGAACGCATAAAAGTCACAACAATAGTTCTGTAGCGATTATTGTGTCGCATGCCGATTGCCGACCGAGCTACCGGTGACGGCGAGGGTGCAGACGCGGGGATCGATCGAAAGACGGGTTTACCGCCGACAACGGGAACGTGGAGCCGGTGACGGGAATCGAACCCGCCTCTCAACCTTGGGAAGGTCGCGTTCTACCAATGAACTACACCGGCGTGTGGTGCGGCGTCCAGATTAGCAGGGTGGCCCGACGTCGATGCGTACACCGTGCAGCAGGGCCTGGGCGTCCTCGGCAGGCACCGGTTCGGAGAAGAGGTAGCCCTGAGCGCGGGTGCAGCCCAAGGCCACCAATGTGCTCCTGGCACTCTCGGTTTCGACGCCCTCGGCGATGATGCTCAGGCCGAAGGCGTGCGCGAGCCCGATGATCGACTGGACGATCGCGAGGTCGTCGGTCGCCCCCGATCCGAGGTCGGTGACGAACGCGCGGTCGATCTTGAGCGCGTCGACGGGCAGTTCCTTGAGGTGTGACAGCGAGCTGTATCCGGTTCCGAAGTCGTCGATCGCCACCTGCACGCCGAGCTCCCGCAGTTCCCGGAGCGTCACTCGGGTGCGCGAAAGATCCTGTACGACGGCCACTTCGGTGATCTCCAGGCACAGGTTGCAGCCCGCGATCGAGAATTCCTCGAGGGCGCTCGCCACGGTGGCCGCAAAACCGGTGGTGACCAGCTGTACGGGCGAGATGTTCACGCGCATCACGATGTCGAGGCCGGGGATGTCCCGTTGCCACGCAGCCAAGGTCCGGCACGCGTGGTCGAGAACCCACCGACCGAGCTCGCCGGCGAGGTTCGTCTCCTCCGCCACCGGAATGAAGGCCGACGGTGGTAGCAACCCGCGGGTGGGGTGACGCCACCGAACCAGTGCCTCCACCGCAGTGATGCGCCCGGTGACGAGGTCGACCTCGGGTTGGAAGTGCAACGTCAGCGAGTCGCCTGCAATGGCGTCACGCAGATGGATCTCGACGTCGTTGCGGAGTTCGGATTGCGCGTGCATCTCGTCGGTGAACAGCGAGATGTGATGTCCACCAGCACGCTTGGCCACCAGAGCGGCTTGCCCTGCTTGTCGGAGCAGGGAGTCGGCGGTGTGGGTGCCGGGCACGCCGAAGGCGATTCCGATGCTGGCGCTGCGACCGATTCTCTCGACACCGAGAGTGACCGGTGCCTGTATCGACTCGGCGATCGTGCGGGCATGGTCGGTGGCGACGCGGTGCGAGCACGGGCCCGCCAGGACCACGACGAACTCGTCGCCGCTCAGGCGGGCCGCGAGACTCGCCGATTCGTCGACGAACGCCTGCAGGCGTTCGGCGACAGCCTGGAGATACTGGTCGCCGGCGAGGTGTCCGAGAAAGTCGTTCAGCGCCTTGGTGCGGTCCAGGTCGATGTGCAACACCGCCACCGGACCGGGCATCGACGGATCGAGTCGGTCACGGAGGTGCTGCGTGAGTGCGGTGCGGTTCGGGAGTGAGGTGAGACCGTCGTGCAAGGCCGAGAACCTGATCTGTTCCTCGGCACTGACTCGCGCCTGCAACTGCGACAGCAGAGCAGCAATTGCTTTGAGGGCGTTCAGTTCTGCCTGGGACCAACTTCGGTCTCCCACTTTGATGAAGCCCAGAATCCCGGTGGTGCGTTCGGAGTGCAGCAGCGGCACGACGGCCATCGAGGTGGCGCTCAATCCCGAGGCGGTCTCGACGCGTCGGCGATAGTCCTCCTGCTCCGGGTCGGGCCGAAACACTGCCGGTTCGGACAGTGTTTCGGCCATCGCGAAGACCGAGTCGGCCTCGTCGAAGTAGACGACGGCCAGGGGGTCGGGATCGGGCACGCTCAGGCGCGGTGGCCATTCCGCGGTGAGTCTGGTTGCCCGGGCATCGAAATCGTGGTGCCGGAGAAAGCTGAAATCGATGCCGAGGTAGTCCACGAGCTGACGCAGTACCGACAGGTATGCTTCTCGCACCGTCGCCGCGTCGACGCCCATGAGTTCGGTGGCGACGCCGGTGACGAGGACCTCGAGTGTCCGACTGTTCTCCAGGGCCCTACTCCCGCCTCTCGTCGACGCGGTCTCGTGAACCGCTCCTGTAGACGCAGTGCAGGACTGTTCCCCCTGGTCTATGCCGGACTCTACCCCGGTAAGGACGCCGAAACCGCGACTCTGCGACTGTATATCGCGCCTCGTGGCGCAGTGCCGAGCCGCAACACCAGAGCGATCGACTCGGCCTCGTCCAGTTCCGCCAACGTCCGCAGCTCGAAGTTCAACTGCTGCAACGTCTCTGCGTGGGTCGGAGACAATTCTCGGTGCTCGTCCATCGTGCGCGCGTAGAGGAACGGTGGTGAGACGGGTTGAACTGCCAGTGCGTGCAGATGTGAAGTCACCCAAACGTTCTCCGTTGCAAATCCACCCCGGATGTAATGCGCCGGAGTCGATCCGGGCACCACGACCACTGCGAGCGCGGAGCTCGCCGATACCCGATCGCGCATGTCGGTGGCCAGAGCAGCGCCTGCGTTCCAGGCAGACACGAGCGCCATGACGTCGGGCCGCCCGATGATGTCCAGCGTGGACAGGTCTGCGGCGTCGATGCCGAGGCTGGCGACGTCGATGCCCCGATCCGGGTCCGGATCGCCTGCCCAGCGCAGTTCGGAGAACATCTCGCGGTGCAGATGCGGCGTGAGATACCGAATCCGGTCGGCGGCCGCGAGAATGTCCGCTGCCGCGGTGATGGACTCGCGCGTCGTCAACAGCACGGCACGTCCGCCTTCGGCGGCTGCGGCCGCAACGAGATCGGCGACCACCGCATCGTCCAGCGTCGACGGTGACCCGAGCTCGCGGTCCGTGGATCGGGTGAGCACGGCGTCGAGGAGGCATCGATCGGTGATCGGTCCGGCGGTACCGTCGCGCAACGACAGCTCGACCGCCTCGTCGGTGATCTCGATGCCGGCGAGCATGCCCTGTGCGGTGGCGGCCACGCGCGCGTTGAATCCGGCTGCGCCCACAGCGACGAAGCTGCCGCGGTACGCGATATCGAGGGTGGACGTTCGGGATCGATCGACGTCGACCCGGAAGGTCCGGCCGTTCGAGAAGAAGGTCCACGGCTGACTGTTTCCGCCGGAAGGCGCTCGTCGTGCCGCTTCGAGTATCGAGTCTCGGGAATCCACGCTCTGCGGACCGGCCGCATCACCCGAGACCTGTCTGCGGGTGGGGGCCGGCGTGTTCAGCCCGTCGAGGTGCACCTCGAGATCGATGCGGATACGGCCGGACGGTAGGTGCGCTCCGGTCCCGAAGCGTCGGACCGCCGCGGCGATGGTGGCACCCCCGAGTTGGACGTCGCCGCCCAGCTGGGGCCACGTCTCGATCGTTTCGCCCACCTCCACCATCGAGGCCGCCATCCGAGCCGAGAGCAGGGAGGCGTCGAGCTGATCGAGCACGATGGGAATCTTGTCGCGGGTTCCGAGTCCGTGCAGACCGGCGGACTCGATGTCGCCGAGTACGCCATGAAACACCGGCCGCTGTGGTTCGAGGTCGAATCGCTCGACGTCCAGCAGACCTCGATCGGAGGTCTCCATCAGTACGGGGATTCGACGCGACCTGGCCGCCTCTCGTGCGCGGACCTTGATGTCGAGGGAGTCGCATTCCTCGACGAGCAGGTCGAGTCCGTCGAAGAACTCGTCGATCGTGGTCTCGTCGATCCCGTTCCGAAAGACCTCCACCGTCAGATACGGATCTATTTCGGCGATTCGCCGGGCGGCGACGATCGCTTTGTTGACACCCAGATCGATGATCGACGCCGGAATCCTGTTGAGGTTCGACAGTTCTATCTCGTCGAAATCCGCGAGGCGAAGAGTTCCGCAGATTCCCTCGAGTGCGAGAGTGTGCGCAATGGCGTGTCCGACGCTCAATCCGATGACGCCGATCGTGAGATCTCCCAATTTCTGCTGTTCCTCGAGGGTTATCTTGTTTCTGTTTCGGTCCAGTCGGAGGTGCCGATACGAATTCGGACCGAGAACGGCGACGACGGTATTGCGCCACGGGAAATAGACCCACCTGTCGCTTTCGTCGAGAAGGCTCTGCTCAGGGCTCGGCAACAATGCATGCAGTCCGGCTCGCTGGGTGGCGCGTTCGTCGAGAACGGTGATCGAGGTGTCACCCCGTAGCTCGTCCAGGGCGGCCCGCTGTGTGGCGACCGTCTCGTCGAATATCACAGGCTGCCAGCTGTATTCGGCAGTGATAGGAATCGTCACGACGCCACCGCCGAGTGCAGGTTCTTCGACGTGCCGTGCTGTGCGAGCAGCGAGACCGTGTTGCGTTTCATGCGCCGCCACGTCTCGAGTTCGGCATCGAACGCGAGAGTCGTTCGGTCCCACCAGAACACCTCGGTTCGGTATCGGTCGTCGGGGTAGGGCACCGGTTCGATGTGCGTTGCGATCGCTGCTCCGGTGCGCAGCCACGCGGCGCGGACGTGGGAGGCGGCAGTGGCCAGCGCGTAACGAGCGCCCAGCAGTGCTGTGCTGTACGCCGGTGACTGCGCGATCATGGTGGTGACGGCGCGGCCTCGGGGTGCTCCCGGGGCAACCCACGCCGACTTGATCTCGACGACCCCGTCCTCGATGCGGCTGTCGAGCATCGCACGAACGCGGTGTCGGCCCTCGGGATGCGCGGCGAATTCGACGAGTGCGTGTGATTGATCGGCCGAAGAATACGGCCCTTGAACGCGAACTCCGCCGAGGATCGTTCCGGTTCGGTCGAGAGCGGCGAAGAACAATGCGGTGGTCCCGCCGTCGCGAATTGCCGATATCTCGAGCGCTGGTGTCACGTCGTGGCGTCGATAGCTTTCTTCGGCACCGTCGAGAAATTGCGTCCACAAAGCGGGACTTCGGGTGGGAGTCGTGGCCAGAATGTGGCACTGGGAGGGATGATCGAAGTACGAAGGAACGTCGATTCGAATGCGCTTGGGTCGAATGTACATAGGGGCTCTTCCTGAGGGAGTGTCACCGAATGTGAGAGGTGTGACCGATCGATTGTCCGACTGTTCGGTCCGCCCGTACCTGTGGAAGTGGTCACTCGGGTGCTTCGCGTAAGGCCCGTGAGGACCAGTAGCCTGCAGTGGTGCTGCTCTCCGACCGTGACATTCGTGCCGAAGTGACCCTGGGCAACCTGGCGATCGATCCCTTCGATCCGTCGATGGTGCAGCCGTCGAGCGTCGATGTGCGACTCGACAAGCTGTTCCGGGTGTTCAACAACACCCGGTACACCCACATCGATCCGTCCCAGCAGCAGGACGAGCTGACGACGTTGGTGGAGCCACGAGCGGGTGAGCCGTTCGTTCTTCATCCGGGGGAATTCGTCCTCGGTTCCACTCTCGAACTGACGACGTTGCCGGATTATCTGGCGGGTCGACTCGAGGGGAAGAGCTCTCTGGGCCGGCTGGGACTGCTCACCCACTCGACGGCAGGATTCATCGACCCGGGATTCAGCGGTCACATCACGTTGGAGCTGTCCAACGTCGCCAACCTGCCGATCACGCTGTGGCCGGGAATGAAGATCGGGCAGCTGTGTCTGTTCCGGCTGTCGTCACCCTCGGAGAATCCGTACGGCAGCGCCGCGGTGGGCTCCAAGTATCAGGGGCAGCGTGGTCCCACTCCGTCGAAGGCGTATCTGAACTTCATCCAGTCGGACGTGACATAGACCAACATTCGGTCTGTTTTGTTGGACGAAACCTGGTGAGTTCCCGGTTGTAGCGGTATTCTGGTGCTCGAACGTGGGTTGGGGCCTACCAGAATGAGGTTTCTCGTGTCCGCGGTACCCGATCCGTCCGTGCTCGGCGCTTCCTTGGGGTCGAGTGGCGTCCGCAGTGTGATCAGCGACAGCTCGGGTGTCGACACGGTGCTCCACGTCCTCGAACCGGTTGCCACCGGGCCCGCGCCCAACGGTCTCGCCCCGGATCCCTGGGATGCCGTCGTCGCATCGGTGCACAGCACGGCAGACGAATACGCGTCCGCTCGCTACTACCCGGTGCTCGCCCTCCGCGAGAGCGATCCCGACACGGCCTTTCGAGAGGACTTCTCCGACGGCATCGTGCTCGTATCCGAACTGGGTGCGCAGCTGGGCGCGTTACGAGAAACCGGAGTGCTCGCCGGTGAGCGTTGCGTCGCGCTGTTCGACGTCGGCGCATCCGGCACCAGCGTGTCGGTGGTCGACGTCGAGTCCGGTCGCGTCCTGGCCTCGCGTCGCACCGAAGAACTCCGCGGCGACGACTGCGACCGTGTGCTCAGCGACCACCTGATCGAGACGTTCGGCGCGGCGGAAGCGTTGACGGTGGCAGCTCGTCGACAGCTCGTGCACGACGTGCGAGACGGCAAACACCAGCTGTCGATCCTGCGCAGCGTCTCCGTCGTCGGGCCGTTCGTCGGCGGTCGCGCCTCGTTGTGGCGACACGACCTCGACGAGCTCATCGGCGACGCCGTTCGTGCGGCAGTCTCCACAGCCGTCGACGTGCTCGAGTCCGTCGCAGCGAGCGGCGTTCACGTGGAGGCGATCGTCGCAGTCGGCGGCGGTGCCAACATGCAGATCGTTCGGCAGACACTGTTCGACGCCGTGTCGGTGCCTGTCTACGTTCCGGAACGACCGGAATTGTTGGCCGCCCGTGGGGCAGCCGGGATCGCGCGGACCGTGGGAGCCAGGCCTGCACCGGCCCCTGCCGTGACCGCCGTGACCGCCGTTCCCTCCCGTCGTCCGCGGCACAGCGGCAGCCCGTCGAGGCGAATGGCCAGGGCAGCGAAGTCCCGCCGCGTCGGGGGCGCACTCGCCGCGCTCGTTGCGGTGTGCGTGGCCGGAACCGTGGTCGCGGCAGCGGCCCGGACCACCGATGACACCCCCGAGCCGTCGATCGCGACCTCGCAGAACGCGTCGCCCTCCGCCCGATCGCAGGCTGTGATGCCTGCGGTGGACGGCTCACCGTCGGTGTCGACGCCGCCCTCGGTGTCGGCCACGGTCGTGGCCGCGTCGTCCTCGACGTCTCCGACATCTGGAGTCTCGACGTCCTCTCCTGCACCCACCTCGCCGAGCAGTGCCGAGTCACCGCCGCCGACCCGCACGATTCCTGACGTCACTGTCCTTCGGCCCGCGCGTGAGGGCACTCGAGTTCCGACGACGACCACGGCTCCGACCACCACGACGGCTCCGACTCACCTCACGACCACCACTGCGCCGGCCACCACTGCGCCGACAACCACTGCGCCGACCAGAACGACGTTGCCGCACACCACCACTCGCGCCTCGACCCCGACGAAACCCACGATCACCACGCCTCGGCGACCGTAGACACCGCCGTTCGATTCGCCGTGGCGGCGATAGATCTACGGTTTCGACCGCCACGGGGCAGCGTCCTCGAGGCAGGATGGTCGGTATGGAGTCACAGACCGAGCGCGAAGACAAGTTCGATGTCGATGCAGACTTCGAGTTCCCCGCCCTCACCTCGCTCGTTCCTGCCGACGGCGCGGCGGTGGAGACCGACACCGAACTGGTCAGCGAGTACTTCGACACCACCGGTCACGATCTCCTGCGTCGGGGGATCACCCTTCGGCGACGCACCGGAGACTCCGACAACGGTTGGCACGCAAAGGTTCCTGCGGAGAAGGCGCGAACCGAGATCAGGCTTCCACTCGGTCACGGCGACCCGCAGGTCGTGCCCGACGAGCTGGCCGACGTACTGCGCGGGGCGGTCATGGGCAAGCAGTTGTCGGCTGTCGCCACCCTGACGACGCGTCGGAAGATTCGTACCGTCACCGATGCATTCGGAGCCGTCGTGGCCGAATTCGCCGACGACGCGGTGTCGGTCGTCTTGATCGGCGGCGCGACCGGGCCGCAGTGGCGTGAGGTGGAGGTCGAGCTCGGGCCCGCCGGCTCGGAATCGTTCCTGAAGAAGGCGAGCAAGGTGCTTCGCGCGTCGGGTGCGACGCCGTCGGCGCATCCGTCCAAGTTGAATCGTGCGCTGTCGGTGGTTCGGGAGGAGCCGGCGCACGACGGGCTTCGGTTGCTCGTCGATTATCTCGACGAGCAAGCGCAGGCCATCGTGGCCGGCGACGTGTATCTGCGCCGCGGACTGGATCCGATTCACTCCACGCGGGTGGCCATCAGGCGCTATCGCAGTACGCTTCGCGTCTTCGGTAGCGTGTTCGAGGACGAGCCCGCGGCCGCACTCGAAGCCGAATTGTCTTGGTATGCAAGCCTGCTCGGCGAGGTGCGGGATCGGCAGGTGCAGCGGGCGCGGTTTGCAGCGGCGCTGCGAGACCTTCCGTCGGAACTGGTTCTGGGCCCGGTCGCGTCGCGTATCGAGAACGACCTGCTGGCCGAGCAGATTCGACACCGCGAAGCCGCGATGGCCGAGCTCGACGGCGAGCGCTACCGAGAGTTGCTCACGACCGTGGCTGCCTGGTCGAGGGGATTGCCGATCGATGGCGAGGTGAGCGAGCGGTTGCTGATCAAGCTGGCGCGCAAGGCCGGTAAGAAGGCCGTAGACCGCACCGAGAAGGCTGTGCGAGGCACCGACGATGAGCAACTGCACCGCGCGAGGAAGGCCTCGAAGCGGGCTCGGTATGCGGCCGAGTTGGTGGCACCCGTCGTGGACAAGAAGGTGTCCAAGTCGAATATCAAGAGATACAAGCAGATTCAAGAAGTTCTGGGCGAGCATCAGGATGCCGTCATCGCGGCGGAGATTCTGCGCACCCTCGGGGCTCGAGCGGGAACCACCTCCGGCGAGAACGGGTTCACGTTCGGACTCCTCTTCGAGCGTGAGCGCCGTGCAGCCGAACTAGCTCGTGACGAGGCGAGCAAGCTGGAGTTCTGACCCCGCACACAAACCGTCGTTTTCCCCGTTTGTGCCCTCGAAGTGTACTGTGAGGCCGAATCGAGTAGGGGGGTCGACGGGTATGTCCGTTGCGTTGGGCGTTCACGTCGGAACCGACGAGATCTCGGCCGTCTTGGTCGAAACCGATCTGCCCGGTCTGGGCCCGGTCACCTCGCGACCCGTGTCGATCGCCGCTGCCCCCGGCGGAATCGGTGACGCCGTTGCGACGGTTCTCGGAATCATGCGTGTACAGGCAGCTCAACGAGACCTGATCGTCGACGGTGCCGCCGTGGTCTGCGACAACCTTCTGCACGGCGAGATCGTTCGGGCCGCGCTGGCCGACCACCGCGTCGTCGACGTCGAGGTCTTGGCGATGGACGATCCGCGGTTGCCCGACGAGTACCCGTTGGACGTGGCCGCCGCCGTCGTCGGTGCCGCGTCCAGGACGGGCCGCCCGACGGGTGACGAGATCGCTGCGGGGCAACCCGGCTTGGACGATCGGGCCGGAGAATTCGATGCTGCGTCGCGGGGATCTCGATGGACCATGGTCGGATTGGGTGTGGCCGTGCTGGCTGCTCTGAGTGGGGCAACCGTGTGGGCGTTCTCCTCGCCCGCGCCGACTCAGGACGCAGTACTCGATACCGCAGATTCCAGCATCGCCCCATCGGCGCCCGGTCGGCCGGCGTCGAACGCCGGGCCGGTTGTTCCTGTGGCTGGGCCGTCCGCGGTTCCACCGATCGGCGCGGGTGTTCTGGATGTGTCGACCGTCGGCTCCGGGTCGGGCGACATCTGGATCGACGCGGTCCCGGCGGCCCCGAGTGCGACGTCGAACGCACCGAGTTCGTCGTCGACGGGACGGGGCAACTCGGGTGGCGGCAATTCCGCCCCCGGCGGTCGGGATACGAAAACAGAGATCTCGAAGCCCGAGACCGAGACTCCGCCGACCGACGACGAAACCACAGCTCCCACCGATACGGACGTCCCCGATCCCACGGAACCGGGTCCGACCGAGCCCACGGAGCCGACGGAGCCCACGGGGCCGACCGAGCCCGTGGAGCCCACGGAGCCGACCGAACCCACGGACCCTTCGGGGCCGACGGATCCCGCGCCTCGGACGGAGGAACCACCTGTCATCGATCCGGCCGAGTGACGATTTTGTCGATAATCCGTTGTGAGCGAGCGGGTTCGCTACTTCGAAAAGTCCGTGGTGTGACAGGTGTGTGAATTCGACTCGGACACCTGAACTTCTGCTCGAGCCTGGCTACCATCGGGTGATCGACCAGTAGACGGTGAGTTCTCGATGACCGACAAATCCGCAGTAGAACCGGTGACGCGCACGACCATCGACAGGGCGGTGGGTGTCCTCATTGCCTTGCGCGGCTGCAGTCCGGATGAGGCGTTCGCCGAATTGGCAGCGCACAGTTTCCGTTTCGATGTTTCTCTCGTGCAGTCGGCTCGGTCCATCGTCACTGCGGCACGAGGAATGGACTCCGACAACGGCGTGGGCTGTGCCGCGATGTCGTCGGCGCAGGAGGAGTGGGGCTCGTTGCTCGCCGACCGTCGGGACGGGTTCGGGCACGTCGCCTGACCCAATTCGTCGCCCGAGTTGTTGTAACGAATCCCAAAACAAACCGAAAGTTGAATAGAACAGGGCATTTACCGACTCCTCGACGGTTCGAGGCGCTACGATCGCCAGGTCGGAGTAGCTAGGCGAGTCGAGGGAACATGAGATCTGTCCTTGGTGTCTCGGTGGGTTCAGCCATTGCCCGGGGTGTAGCCCTGGATGCGTCGGACGAGTCGGTACGTTCTGCGCATGTCGTGCGATCGTTCGATCCCGACGACCATCTGCAGGTCGCGCTCGATCTGTTGGATTCGATGTCGCGGGATCAGATGGTGGATCGACCGGACATCGTTCTCGCCGTTCCGGACGATCCCGGTGCGCGCGGACGCACGTCGGCGTATTCCACGTACGAGGCCGATCGTCTGCTGGTGGCGTCGGAGCTCGGGGCGCAACTTCGGTATCTACGCGGCACGGGGATGCTCGAGGGTGCGCGCACCGTGGCCGTGTGCGACATCGGGGCGTCGGGAACCACCGTGTCCATTGCCGACCCCGCCACGGGAGCGGTGCACAGTTCGGTCCGCACCACGTTGTTCGGCGGGATCGGGTGTGACGCCCAGATCTCGCGTTACCTTCTGTCCGTCTACGGGGCAGACGAATTGGCCTCGGAACGGGCACGCGCGGAGTTGCTGGTGTCGGTTCGCACGGCACGCGAACAGCTGTCACGCCTGCGGGTGGCCGAGGTCGCCGGGCCGTTCGTCGGCGGACCGGTCCGGTTGTGGCGCAACACGTTCGACGATGTTCTCGAGCGCAGTATCCGATCACTGGAAGATTGGGTGGCCAGCATCATCGTCGACGCACCCTGCGCCGTGAACGCGTTGGTGATGGTGGGCGGATGCGCCAACCTGCCGTCGCTTCGTCGGATGTTTCGACGCGATCTGATGTTGCCCGTCGTCGCGCCTGCCAATCCCGAGTCCCTCACTGCGCACGGGGCTGCCCTGATGGCGATCGATGCGGTCGCGTCGCGCCAACACCGTCCGCGCGGCGCGATGAGCAGTGCGTCGGTGCTGACTCAGCCGGCCGCGATGGTGGGCATGGTGGGGTACCGGGACGCCCCGCGGCACCGTTCTGCCTGAGCCCCTTCCTGGCCAACGTGCGTCGTCGTTGGGTAGGTTGCTCGGGTAATGATGAACAGTAGGGACGAGACGGTGGGGCAACAGTGGCAGAGCAGGTAGCGGAGTCCGGCGCAGCAGCATCCGATGCGGGAGCATTCGATCCGGCGGAGCACGCGCGCAGCATGGTCGGGTATCACTACCGCACCGAGGACTACTACGAGGTGGGCCGCGAGAAGGTTCGCGAGTACGCCCGTGCCGTTCAGGATTTCCACCCCGCCCACTGGGACGGCGATGCCGCAGCAGCACTGGGCCACAGCGCTCTGGTGGCCCCGCTGACGTTCATGTCGTTGGTCGGCACTCTGGCGCAGAAGAAGCTGTTGCAGTCCATCGCCGAGGGCTACGACCTCAGCCAGATTCTGCAGACCGATCAGGTACTGGTGTTCCAGAAGCCGATTCTGGCCGGTGACCAGTTGACCTGTGATGTTTCCCTCGACGCGTTCAAGACGGTCATGGGTCGAGACATGATGATCACCAAGAACGTCGTGTCCAACCAGAAGAACGAACTGGTGCAGACCACGTACACCACGCTGCTCGTCGGGCGCTCAGGTGAGATCGACCCGGCCATCTCCGAGGCGGCTCGCAACATCGTGATGTTCGGTGCGACGACCGACACCAGCAGTGCCGAGGCGAGTGAGCACGACACCCTGTCCACTCCCCAGGAGCACGAGCCGCTCATTGTCGAGGAGTACCGGGGTCAGCCCACTCGGAAGTTCGACGAGGTGAATGTCGGCGACGAGTTGCCCTCGCGCACTGTGCGTTTGACTCGCGGAGATCTGGTGAACTACGCCGGCGTCGCCGGTGACGCGAACCCGATTCACTGGGACGAGAAGTTCGCCAAGATGATCGATCTCGAGAACGTCCTGGCGCACGGGATGCTCACCATGGGTGTCGGCGGCGGATTCATCAGCGAGTGGCTCGGCGATCCAGGCGCGGTGAAGGACTACACCGTTCGATTCACCACCCCGATCCCGGTGGACACACACAAGCCGGCCGAAATCGTTTTCGGCGGCAAGATCAAGTCGAAGGACGAGGAGTCCCGTACGGCCGTCATCTCGATCGGCGCGACCTTCGAGGGCAAGCGAATCTTCGGCCACCGCGCTACTGCGACAGTGCAATTGGGCTGAGCCTGTTGCCGCGTATCGGCTCCTCGGTTTCGGATTTCTGACTCCGATCGGCGTCGGGTTTCCGAATGTGGGGAGCTGATGTGTCGGTGGGGGCGTGGATGTGTGGGTGGG